>NZ_MQWD01000001.1:2543857-2656770 GCF_002283365.1 Rubrivirga marina
GTCCGGGGGGTGGGTGGGCGTCGAATCGGGAACGGGCGGCCCTGTTCCATCCGTGCGGGGCGGTCGGGTGGATTCTCCGTGCGACCGGCGAGCCGTCGAGCGCCCGCCCCGAACGGCCTCAAACTACGGCCCATCGGCACGCGGACCGGCGGAATTCGACGTGCGGAACGCGCCCCGCGTCATCCTTCCCCACGCGGACGCCGAGGCGGGGGACGGCGTCACGCGAGCGACCTGACGCTACGGCCGCGCCAGAACGACCACGCCTCGGAGGGTCTCCGTCGTCCCGCCCTGCGCGTCGACGGCCTCCACGAGGACGACGTAGATGCCAGCGCGGAGCGGCCGACGGGCGTCGTCGGTGCCGTCCCAGGTCAGCGTCGCGGTGCTCCCGCTGAGCCGGCCCGCCTCGACCTCACGCACGAAGCGCCCACCGCCGTCGTAGATCCGGGCGCGGACCAGGCCCGCCTCGGTCGAGAGCTGGTAGGTGATCTGCGCAGCCTCGCCGCGCGTCGGGGCGAACGGGCTCGTGATCGTCAGCCCGGCCTCGCGCTCGACGGGGGTCTCGGAGAGGCCGACCGAGTTAGGAGCCGAGGGCGTCCCGCCTCGCACGTCGAGCGACGACGACCAGTTGGCTGGATCGTTCGGCGGGCCTGCCGGGTCTCGGCGTTCGAGGCTGATCCCGGTCGCGTCGTCGAGCTCCACGCGGTGCCAGTCGGGGTCGTACGCCACAGAGTCGAGGACGGCGCCGTCCGCGCGGAGGACGATGGCCTCGCCGCTGTTCGACAGGCTGATCCCGGTACCCTCGACGAACGGCGCCTCCGGGAACGCGGCACGAAAGCCGGCCGCGTCGCGGACGACCGTGAGCGGTTCGCTAGGGAGCAGAATCGTGGCCTCACCAGAGAGCACGTCGCCATTGCCCGATCCGTCGTCGAGTGTGATCCCGCGCAGGTCAAACACGCCATCCGCAGTCGCGTTGAGGAGCTCGAGGTACTCGCCATCGCTCCCGGTCTGCGGGTCAAACATGATCTCCGTCACCACCACGTCGCCGGGCCCCGGTGTGTCGGGCGTGCCGACGAGGAACCGGGCCTCGGCGCGGTCGGTCACGTTGCCGGCGAGGTCGGTCAGTCCGGTCACCGAGAGTGTGTAGAGCGTCTGGTCGTCGAGGGGCTCGGCGAGGGCGAGCTCGACGCTCAGGATGCCCACCTCGTTGGCCGTGTCGAGCTCCGTCACTGAGACCACGGGCTGGCCGAGGCCGACGACGTCGTAGGCGCCTGCGTCCGTCGCCGAGGCGTCTGTCACGGGCTCGGTGAACGTGACGCGGACCTGCCCCGGCGCGTCCGGAAGCGCGGAGGCCCGTACGATCCCCGGGGCCGTCGTGTCCGGGGTGAACTCGACCGTGGTCGACGTCGAGGCCGTCGTGTTGCCCAAGAGATCGACGAGGGACGTTGCCGTGATCGTCGTGGTGCCAGCCGACAGCACGCTGGCGAGCGCCAGCGTCACGGTCGTGGCGCCGTCATAAGCCGCCTCGGTGACCGTGGGGCCGGACTCGAGCGAGAACGCTGACGCCGTCACCGAGGCGGGGTCGGCCGGCTCGTCGAGCGTGACCGTGACCCTCCGCCCGTCGGGGCCGGCGGACGCCGAGACGAGTTGGGGGCCCGTCACGTCGGGTTCGTAGCGGCTGTTCTGCACGCCTGGGGTGCCGCCGCGGAGGTCCGTCGTCGTGGCGTAGTTCGAGGCGACCGACGATGGGCCGTCTGGGTCCTTCCGTTCGAGGCTCGCGTCCTCACCGCCCCAGGCGGGGTCGTAGAAGAGCGAGTCGACCGTCACGTCGCCGTATTTCAGGACAATCGCGTCGCCCGTGTTGTTGAGCGCGCTCCACGCCGGCTGCTCGACGAACGGGACACTGGGGAAGACCGCCGCGAACAGCTCGCCGTCCTCGACGATCACGGCGTACTCGCCCGGCCCCACGAACGCGAGCTGGTCCGTCACCGGCTCGGGGTCGCCCGTCCCGTCGTTGAGCGTGAGGTCGCGGAGGTCGAACGCCTGGTCGGTCCGGTTCAACAGCTCGACGAACTCGCCGGGGGTATCGGAGGTCGGCTCGTCGTAAAGGAACTCGTTGATGACGAGATCGCGCGGGCCTGCCGTGCCCCCCTCTCCAAAGAAGAACGTCGTACTCGCCTCGGCGATCGCGTTGCCGCGGAGATCGGCCACGTTGCGGACCGTGAGCGAGTACGACGCCGGTCCTTCGAGCGGAGCCGCAAGTGCGAGGACGACCTCGCTCGGCACGTCGCCACGCATCGCCATCGCGGGCGTCCTGGCACCGCCGCCGATCGTGTAGTTCGATACGACTTCAGTTGTCGCGGGGTCCACGGGTTCGCCGAACGTCACGCGGACGGTCTGCGCGTCGAGCGCCTCGGCCGCGACGAGCGTCGGCGGAGTCGTGTCCTCGAAGAAGAGCGTGTTCTGTGCGCCGGGCGTCCCACCGTCGGGGCTCGTCGTCGTGCCGAAGTTGCCCGCCTCGGTGCTCGGGCCGAGCGGGTCGCGCCGTTCGAGCGACGCGTCCGAGCCGCCCCACGACGGGAGGTAGGGGACGGCGTCGATCTCGGTGCCGCCCATCAGCAGGGCCGGGCGGTCTCCTGTGTTGTTGAGGGAGGGAAACCCATCAAGATCGACGAAAGGCACCCCCGGGTACGCCTCTGCGAACGCCTCGCCGTCGCGCGCGATGACGAGGTAGTCGCCGGCCGCGAGCGTCGTTCCACCGGGGATCGGGTCCGTGGCGCTGCCGTCGTCTGTGAGGAGGAGGCCCCCGAGGTCGAGTGGGCCGTCCGTCACGTTGAGGATCTCGACCCACTCGTTGCCCGACGGCTGCGGCGCCGGCGGGTCGTACATCACCTCGTTTATGATCAGGTCTCCCGCCACAGGCGCCTGCGCAGAGGTGGACGTGGACACGAGGGCGAGACAGACGAGCGAAAGCCAGCGCATCGAGCGAGTGAAGAATCGCTCGAAGCTAGGGTGGACCCGCCAATCGCCCGCCGCGGCCCCGTCCGCCTCGGCGCCGAGGTGGGCCGAGCCGGTGGGTCGCTACGCCTCGGCCCGCGCGGCGAGGTCGCGGAGGCAGACCTCCGTCATCAGCCGGGCCGCGAGGGGGAGCGCGCTCTCGTCGAGGTCGAACCGGGCGTGGTGGAGCGGGTAGCGCGTCTCGGGGCCCGCCGCCGTCCCCACGCGGACCATGCACCCCGGCACCTCCTGGAGGTAGTACGCGAAGTCCTCGCCGCCCATACTCGGGAGCGGGATCCGCACGGCGGCCTCCGGCCCGAACAGGTCGGCCGCGGCCTGCCGCGCGCGCTCGACTTCGGCCCCGGTGTTGACGACGGCCGGGAGCGTCACGTCGAAGTCGACGTCGACGTCGGCCTTGTAGACGGCGCCGAGGGCGCCGGCGACCCGGCGGATCTTCTCTCGGAGGAACCCGAGCGTCTCGCCGTCCGAGCACCGGATCGTCCCGCCGAACTCGACCTCCGACGGGATCACGTTGAGCGCGTCGCCGCCGCGGAACCGGCAGATCGTGAGGACGGACGCCTTTCGGGCGTCGGTCACGCGACCGGGGAGCTGGTACATCTCCGTCGCGATCTGATTCGCCACCCAGACCGTGTCGACCGCCTCGTGCGGTCGCGCCGAGTGGCCCGAGCGCTCGCTGCACACGGTCACGCGGAACGGCGCGCAGGCGGCCGTCAGCGACCCGCGCCGGAAGCCGAACCGGCCGACGGCCTGCGACGGGTCCATGTGGACGGCGTAGATGGCGTCGACGCCATCGATTGCGCCAGCCTCGATCATGGCCGGGGCGCCGGACGGGTTGATCTCCTCGGCCGGCTGGAACAGCACGCGGACCGTCCCGGCGAACTCGTCGCGCCGCGCGTGCGCGAGGGCGGCCACGCCGCAGGCGACCGTCATGTGGGCGTCGTGGCCGCAGGCGTGCATCACGCCCGGCGTCTGCGAGCGGTACGGCGCGTCCGTCGCTTCCAAAATGGGGAGGGCGTCCATGTCCGTCCGGTACGCGACCGTCGGCCCGGGCCGGGTGCCCACGACGTCGACCACGAAGCCGGTGCCGGCGAGGGGCGCCGACGGCGTGAGGCCGCGCGCTTCGAGCCACGCCCGGACGCGGCGCGACGTCTCGACCTCCTCGAACCCCAACTCGGGGTGCTGGTGGAGCTCGCGACGGAGCGAGACGAGGTCCGTGCGGAACGCGTCGGAAAGGGCGGGGTCGGCGGCGGGGGGCGCGTCGGCGAGCACAGAGACGAGGGTTGGGACGTGTGATCGAATCGTGACCAACGTACCGACCTGTCGACTCGTTCGCCGTGGCTGCGAAGGGCCAGCGAGGAGCCCACGCAGGCCCCGCGAGTTTGCGGGGGACCTAGCCCGCCTCGGGCGTCGCCGCGGCCAGGACGCTCTCCCGGAGTTCGGTCGAGAGCGCCGCGACGACGTCCGGCAGCCGACTCGACCGTTCCATCGTGCGGCGCTGGCGCTCGTACGACGCGCCTCCCTCGAGAACCCGGTGGAGGCCGCGGAGCTCCTCGAGGCAGTTCAGCTGCTCGGCGACCGGCTCCAGCTTCGCCACGAGGTCGGGGATCTGCTGGCGCAGCGGCGCGTGGTCGCCGTCGTTGTCGCAGATCACGTCGGCGTCGAGGCCGTGGCGGGCGGCGCGCCACTTGTTCTCGCGCAGGATCCACGGCTTGAGGAGCTGGAGCGGCGACCCCTTCTCGTACCGCTCGCCGATGGCGACGACGAGGCACTGGACGAGCGCCACGAGCGACGCGACCTCGTGCATCGTCGAGGGCGCGTCACAGATCCGAATCTCGAGCGTCCCGAAATTGGGGTGCGGCCGGATGTCCCACCAGATCTCGCGGATCGTCTCGATGGCCTTGGCCCGGACGAGCGTGTTCATGAACCGCTGGAACTCGCCGTAGTTGGCGAGCCGGTACGGGAGCCCAGCGGTCGGCATGCCCTCGAAGATCTTCGACCGCGTGCTCGCCAGGCCGGTGTCCTCGAAGTCGACGAACGGACTCGACGCCGACACGGCGAGCAGATGCGGGAGGTAGCTCGCGAGCGCGTTCGAGACGGCGATGGCCTTCTCGCCCGAGGAGATCCCGACGTGGACGTGGAGCCCGTAAATCAAGAGCCGCCGCGCCGGCCACTGGATCTTGTCGACGAGGTTCTGATAGCGGTCGTTGGGGAAGATCTTCTGGTCTCGCCACTGCCCGAACGGGTGCGTCCCGGCAGAGGAGAACGCCAGGCCCAACTCGTCGCCGAGGTCGTACAGCTCGCGGAGCGACCCGCCGAGGTCGGTCACGCAGCCGGCGACGTTGTCGCAGATGCCCGTGATGACCTCGATGGTCGACTGGGTCAGCTCCTGCTTGATCTTCGGGTGCTCCCCGCCCAGCCGGTCCAGCAGTTCGACGGACCCCTGCTTGAGGTTGAATGTGACGGGGTCCACGATCTGGAGCTCAATCTCGACTCCCAACGTCGGATTCGGCGACGGCGTGAACGGGATCGGGGCCAGGGCGTCGGCCGTGGAGAGGTCCATCTGGGCAAGAAGGGGCATGGGAGGAAGAAACCGCCCGTGTGAAGGAATGGCAAACGAGTCGACGTGCACGCGGGTCCCAGACAGGAGCGCCCCGCCGACACGAGGCCGGCGGGGCGCGGGGCAGAGGCTGCTGAGAGGTGCGCTAGCGCACGATCGTCAGCGCCCTCGTCTGCACGAGGCTCTCGCCCGCGGCCCGGACGAGGTAGGCGCCCGGCACGAGCTGGCCCGGCGCGATCGACGCCTCGAAGGTGCCGGCCACCGGCCCGTCGTGGAGCACCGCGACCTCACGGCCGAGCGCGTCGTAGATCGCGACGCGGACGTCGCCGGTCACGTCGGACAGGGCCACCGTGGCCCGCCCGGCGGACGGGTTCGGGTAGACCGACAGCGACGGCAGGGCCGGGCTGCCTTCCGACGCGACGCCGGCGCCCACGGAGAGCTGGATCGCGAAGCGGCCTGCGAGAACGCTGTCGCCCTCGGCCACCGTGAACGTGAACGGCGTCCCGGCCTCGAGCTCCGTCGGGGCCGTCCCATCGAACAGCTCGACGATGACCGGGCGGCCGTCGATCTGGCTCGGCATCTCGGTCAGCACGAACTCATAGGCGCCCGGCTCCGGCACCCGGAGGTAGATCGGCATCGCGATGAGCTGGCCGACCTCTGGCGCCGGCCACGAGAACGCGGCGTAGAGCGCGTCGGTGTCGACCGGGCCCGGCGTCGCGAGCGAGGCGCCGGGCGGGCTGACCACGTCGAAGCCGTCGAACTCGTCGAGGCCCTCGCCGCCCACGCCGAGGCGGAGCACGAGGACGTCGCCCGGCGCGTCGGCCACGAGGCTCGCGCCGCCGCCGCTGGCGGGGCGGACCTGCAGCACGACCGCCGACTCGTCGTCGGTCGGGGTGAAGTCGGCCTCGGTGATCGACTCGCCAGCGCCGCCGGCGGCGTCCTCGCCGATGGTCACGCTCACGTCGTCGGCGTCGCCGTCCGGCGTGACCTGGAGGATGACGGCCGCGTACGGGTAGAGGTACGGCGACGCGGCGTCGCAGCAGTCCTCCGCCGCGAGCGAGATCGGCTCGAAGGCGCCCGACATCGGGTTGAACACGAGCGCCACGTCGGCGAGCGTGCCGCCCTCGACGGTGATCGCCGAGAGCGAGACCGGCTCGTCGGACGGGTTGCCGATCGGGACGAGCACGCGGGAGGCGTCGTCGACCGCAATCGTCGTCTGGTCGTAGGCCGTCGCGCCCATCGGGGCCGAGCCCGTGAACGTCAGGTCCGAGCCCTCGGCGACGTCGATGAGGACCGGCTGGCCGGCCATCAGGACCGTCCCCGGCGCGGCCGGGACGAAGGCGCCCGTGGCCGCGTCGTAGATGAACACCTCGTCCGACCCGGCGGCGTCCGCGAGATCGGCAGCCGAGACGCCGTTGATGGGCAGCGAGAGGGCGCGGAGGCCGGGCTCGCCTACCGGGACCGTCGTCGTGACCGGGTCGCCGTCGTTGTCGACGACGACGAGCACCAGCGTCCCGCCGCCGACCTGGTTGGGCGGATTGACGGAGAGCTGGAACACGAACGGCTCGTTCTCCTCCGGGACGAAGTCGTCCGTGATCGGGATCACGACCGTGTACGGCGGCGAGGTGCCGAACCCGCCGATCGTCGTCGTGGTCGAGGTGAACCCGTCGAGGTCGGCCGGGTCGCCCGAGAGAAGCGAGACCGTCACGCGGACCGGGTTGTCGAGGTTGTCGGCCTCGAGCTCGACGATCGCCTCGCCGGCCCCCTCGCTCACGACCTGCTGGACGCGCGCGAAGCGGACGGTCGCGCCGCCCTGGACCACCGCCGTGCCCGTCAGGTTCACGCGGTAGCTGCCGGTGGAGCCGCCGTTGTCGGCCCAGTCGTCGAGGACGCCGGTGGCGCCGTTGTCGAACTCCTCGTCGTCGGCGTTGACGGCGTCGTTGTTGAAGCTCGAGACGCACAGGCTGTAAGTCCCGGCCATCCCGCCGGCATCGGTGAGATCACCCGCGCCGAACCGCGAGTTGAGCCCCTCGCCGCCGTCGTCGTCGAAGAGGACGAACGTGCCGTCGGCGCGGAAGAGGTGGAACTGCGAGTCGCCCAGCGGGAAGCTCTCGCCGCTCGTGAACAGCTCGGCGGAGAAGGCCGCCGGGTCGACCACGCGGAAGACGAAGCAATCGGCGTCGTTGGTCGGGTCGGCCTCGGGGCCGTTGCCGATGTAGCCGAAGAACGACGTGCCGTCGCCGCCGACGAGGAAGGGCGCGTTGTCGACGATGTTGCCGGCGTCACCGGGCTGGCCGTCGTCGCCCTCAAACGGGTTCTCTTCGTCGTCCTCGATGGTCACCGACGCGATGCACGAGGCGCCCTCGCCCATGGCGAGCGCGCCGCCGAGGCCGGCGCGGTCGTCCTTCGAGGTCGTGATCTCGGGTCCGCCGCCGAGGCACATCGGGTCCTGCACGTTGCCCGAGACGTCGGAGATGTAGACGACCGCGTCCTCGACGGGCTCGAACTCGTCGTCGTCGAGGGCCGTGAGCGTGACGCTCCCGCTGGAGGTGCCCGAGCCGATGACGATCTGGACGCCGGCCGTCTCGCCGTCGTCGTCAGAGAGCGTGTAGTCGGAGCCGAGGACGGCGTCGCCGAAAGGCGCCGCGTCGATCGTGACCGTCACGTCGCCGTCGGCCGCTGAGGAGAGGAAGGCCGTCAGCGTCGAGGTCCCGCCGTTCTCGGAGATCGACGACGGGCTGGCGATGAGCGAGACCGTGGGGTCCGCCGCGCCGATGTCGAACATGTTCGGTAGGTACGTGCTCGGCTCGAAGTTGATCGCGACGACGTAGTTCGAGAGCGCGTTGAACGCGGCGATGAGCTCCTCGACGGTCCCGGAGGTCGGCGCGTTGAGCCCGGTCGGGCGGGTGTCATAGGCGAACCCGTCGTTGTTGTCGAACTCGACGACGGCGTCGGGGCCGAGCGCGCTCGGCGCATCCGAGGTCGCGTCGACGAGGTCGACGTAGTAGAGGAACGTGCCGCCGGCCGGCGTCGTCCCGTCGGCCCCCTGGTAGGCGACGATGGAGTCGCCGGAGAACTCGGACAGGACGAACCCGGAGTTCGTCACGAGGACCGTGCCCTGGCTGGCGGTCTCGGGCGTCGAGTTGTTGACGTTGATCGTGACGACCGTCCCGGCGGGCAGCGCGTTGAGCGTGACCGAGACGACGCCGTCGTTGCCGTCGTCGGTGGCCGCGCCGCCGGCCGTCATGTCGAAGTCAGAGAACCGGACGACGGTCCCGGAGGAGACGTCCGTCAGGAGGACGAACGAGAACTGCTCGCCGCCCGTGGCGCCGGCGTCGACCGCCAGGATGGCGACGTCGCCTTGAGAGAGGATGGTCTGCGCGTGGGCCGTCGGGGCCAGCAGCAGGACCGAGAGGGCTGTGCCGAGGAGCGCGCGGGTGAGGGGTAGCAATCGCATGTGGGAGCGTGGAGGGGAAGAGGCATCCTATATACTGGAGACCGAGCTACCCGTGGTCAGGGGAGTCAGGATTGAGGGGTCCGCCCCCGCTCGCCGCGACTCCAACCTGCTGTGTCGGGAGCCTTGCCCCGCCTGCTCTGTCGGGGCCTTGCTACCCGTTCACCGTATTCAGCGCCTCCAGCGCCTTGCCCCGCCGCTCGCTGTGGTCCACGATGGGCTCGGGATATGTGTCGCCGAGCACAACCCCGGCCGCCTCGAGCACGTCGTCGGGCGCCTCCCACGGGGCGTGGATGTGCTGTGCCGGGAGGTCGGCGAGCTCCGGCACCCAGCGGCGGATGTAGTCGCCGTCGGGGTCGTGCTTTCGGCTCTGCGAGACCGGGTTGAAGATGCGGAAGAACGGCTGGGCGTCGGCGCCGCAGCCGGCGGCCCATTGCCAGCCCATCGTGTTGTTGGCGAGGTCGCCGCCGCAGAGGGTGTCCCAGAACCACCGCGCGCCCTCCTGCCACGGCACGAGGAGGTCCTTCGTGAGGAAGCTGGCCGTCACCATCCGGACCCGGTTGTGCATCCACCCGATGTGCCACAGTTGCCGCATGCCGGCGTCGACGAGCGGGTAGCCCGTCTGGCCCCGCTGCCACGCTTCGAGGTACGATGGCGTCGCGCGCCACGGCATCGAGGCGTACTTCTCCTTGAGCGGCTCCGTCGGCGTGTCGGGGAAGTGGTGGAGGACGTGGTACGAGAACTCGCGCCAGCCGATCTCGGAGAGAAACACGTCGGCGTCCTCGCGCATGGCGCCGTTCGAGACCCAGTGCTCGACCCGGTTCCAGACCGTCCGCGGGGAGACCTCGCCCCAGTGGAGGTGCGGCGAGAGCATCGACGTGTCGCGTGCGGCTGGGACATCGCGGCCCTCCGGGTAGTGCGAGAGCGCGCCGTCGAGGAACGCGTCGAGGCGGGCGAGGGCGCCGGCCTCGCCGGGCGTCCATTCGTCGCGCATCCCGCCGGCCCAGTCGACGCCGTCCTGGGCCTCGGGGGTGAGGCCGAGGTCGCCGAGGTCGACGGAGTCGGGCCACGAACCGGGCGCCTTCGTCTCGCCCATCCGCGGCACGTCGAGCGGCTCGCCGACGTCGAGCTGGGCCTGGGCCTTCTTCCAGAACGGGGTGAACACCTTGTACGGCGTGCCCGAACCCGTCTCGACCCCCTCGGGGTCGTGGAGGATCCGGCCGGCGAACTGACGGACCTCGACCCCGGCCTCTTCCAGCCCGGCCTTCACGTCGGCGTCCCGCTGGCGGAGGGCGGGGGCGAGGCGCGACTGCCAGACCACGCGGTCGGCGCCGGTCGCCTCGCAGACGGACGTCAACTCAGCGAGGCTGTCTCCCCGTCGCAGGACGAGCCGACTTCCCTTGTCGCGGAGCGACGCGTCGAGGGCCTGGAGTGACTCGTGGAGCCACCAGCGGTGCGCGCCGCCGGGCGCCCAGTCGCCTTCCTCGTCGGGAGCCCACACGAAGACCGGGACGACGTCGCCGCGCTCGGCGGCGTGGGTCAGGGCGGCGTGGTCTCCGAGGCGGAGGTCGTTGCGAAACCAGACGACGGTGGCGGGCATGGGCGTGGGGGTGGGGCGCCGTGCCTACCCCGCGACCGTCACCCGCCGTTCCGCCCGCCTCGGTCGTCAGGCGGGCCCTGCCGTGTCGTCGTCGGCGTCGTCCTCTGCGTCCAGCGTGAGGACCTCCTCGGTCGGCTGGTAGCTCTCGCCGTAGAAGTCCTTGTCGCGCCAGGTGTGGATCTCCTCGTAGACCGCACGGACGAGGTCGAAGGCCTCCTCGTCCGTCGTGTCTGCGGGCGACCACAGCAGGATCTCGAGCTCGTTGATCTCCTTCGTGGCGAGCGAGCGGCGGCGGTAGCGGAGGCGCTCGACGTGGCGGAACCCCTCGCGCTCGTAGAACCGCTGGCGCTTGACCGTGTCGGTGTCGTCGTAGTCGGCGGGTTCGACCTCGAGGAGGATCGGCTTGCCCTTTTCCTTCAGCATGTCGAGCAGCTTCTTGCCGAGCCCCTGCCCGCGGGCCTCCTTCGCCACGAGGAGGTAGTCGACGAACACGAGCCGCTCGCCCTCGACGTAGAGCAGGACGTGGTGGTCGCCGTGGTCGACGTGGTAGACGTCGCCGCGGTCGTCGAGGAGCGCCTCCATGTGCTCGCGCGACTTCATCTCCTCGATCGGGAAGTAGCGCTTGAGCTTCTCGTACCAGTGCATGGGCCTCGGGGGATGGGTCTCAGCCTACCCGCCGCCCCCGCGCGCGTTGTGGGCTGGGGATGAAAGCCGACGGTGAGCGGTCGAAAGCTCGGCTCCGACCGCCTCGGCCTAGATGCCGACGCGCAGGACCTCGACCGTCACGGCGGCGAAGTGGCAGACGCTGCCGGCGAGAACGAACCCATGCCAGACGGCGTGGGCGTAGCGCCAGCGGGCGAGGTAGAACAACGTGCCGGCCGTGTAGGCGAGGCCGCCGCCGACGAGCCACGCCAGCGTCGTGCCCGGGAGGGCCTCCCGGAGCGGCCCGGTCGCGACGACCACGAGCCAGCCCATCGCCACGTAGACGAGCGTCGAGAGCTTCTTGAACCGGCCGGTGAAGAACAGCTTGAACACGATGCCGACGAGGGCGAGGCCCCAGATGGTCGCGAACAGCGACCAGCCCCACGGCCCGCGGAGGCCGCCGAGAAGGAACGGCGTGTACGTCCCGGCGATGAGGCCGAAGATGGCGCAGTGGTCGAGCGTCTTGAGACGCCGCTTGGCCTGCTCGAACGGGATCGCGTGGTAGAGCGTCGACGAGACGTAGACGAGCACCATCGTCCCGACGAAGACCGACACCCCGACGATCGTCCACGGGTCGCCGGTGAGGACCGCCAGCGTGACGAGGACCGCGCCGGCGCCGACGCTCAGGAGCACGCCCAGCCCGTGCGTGATCGCGCTGGCGACCTCGTCGGCGAGGGAATACGTTGGACGGCGGGCGGACATCAGCATTGGCGGGGCTCGGGAGGCTACGGGCGACAGACCGAACGGTGCCCGACGCGCGCAGGCTGGGGTGTTTTCTTAGTCGCCGCTCGGGGTCCGGTCGGCGACGGGGGCCCAGACGGGCTCGGCGACGCCGGCGGCGTGGTTGACCCAACGGGCGAGCGTGAAGAGAAAGTCCGAGAGCCGGTTGAGGTAGTGGAGCGCGTCGGCGGAGATCTCCTCCAGGGCCGCCGTCTCGACGACGTGGCGCTCGGCGCGGCGGCAGATCGTCCGGGCGAGGTGGAGCGCGGCAGCGGCCGGCGTGCCACCCGGCAGGACGAAGTGCTTGAGCGGCGTGAGGTCGGACGTCAGCGCGTCGATGTCGGCCTCCAGCTGCTCAGTGTGCGCCGCGTCGATCCGGGGCACCGGGTATTTGACGTCGCCGGGCGAGGCGAGGTCGCCGCCGAGGACGAACAGCTCCTCCTGGATCCGGCCGAGGAGGGCGTCGGCCCGCTGGCGGAGCGCGTCGTCGGCGTCGGCGAGCGCGGCGCGGGCCATCCCGAGCGCGGCGTTGGCCTCGTCGACAGTGCCGTAGGCGGCGATGCGGGGGTGACTCTTGGCCACGCGGCCGCCGCCGAAGAGCGCCGTCGTGCCGTCGTCGCCGGTGCGGGTGTAGACCTTCATCGTGGGGCGTCGGGCGTGAGTCGTGGGGGAGGGGAGCGGTGCCGCCGCGGTCCTCGAGAACCCCACGGACTACGCACCACGCGCCACGCCAAGGTACCGGACCCTCGGTGCAGATCCGGCCCATTCGACCTCGGCCTCGACGCCGAAGGCGTGGCGGAGCGTGGCGGAGGTGAGGACGTCGGCGGGCGCGCCATCGGCGGCGAGCGTGCCGTCCGACAGGACCCAGAGGCGGTCAGCGAAAGCCGCGGCGCGGTCGAGGTCGTGGAGCGCGGCGACGACGGTCTTGCCGGCCTCGGCGAGCGCGCCGAGGCGGTCGAGGAGGTCGAGTTGGTGGCGGACGTCGAGGTGGGCCGTCGGCTCGTCGAGGAGGAGGAGGGGGGCGTCCTGGGCGAGCGCCTGGGCGAGCGCCACGCGCTGCTGCTCGCCGCCGGAGAGCTGCGTGACGGGGCGGCCGGCGAGGGCGCCGAGGTCGACGGCCTCGAGCGCGGCGTCGACGCGCTCGCAGTCGGCGTCGCGGAGCCGCTCGGCCCACCCGAGGTGCGGGGCCCGGCCGAGGGCGACGAGCTCGCGGGCCGTGAAGTCGACGGCGAGGTCCGACTGCTGGCGGACGAGGGCCACCTGGCGGGCGCGGTCCTTCGCGTTCCACTCGCGGACCTCGCGCCCGCGGAGCGCCAGCCGCCCGGCGTACGGGATCAGGCCCGCGACGGCCCGGAGGAGCGTCGTCTTGCCCGCGCCGTTCGCGCCGACGAGCGCGATCCGCTCGCCCTCGCGGACCGCGAACGCCACGTCGGACAGCACCGGCCGGCCGCCGAGGGACACGCCGAGGCCGTCGGCCGCGAGGACGTCGGGCACGGAGCGGGGGGACGGAGCGTTCATCGGGGCCACCACGGTCTTCCCATGCTACGCCCGCTCACCGCTCTGACTGCCGTCCTCCTGCTCGCCGGCTGCGATTCCAACCGGGCCGCCGAGCAGGAGCTGTTCGAGGACGAGGCCCTGTTCTCGGCCGTCGCCGGCATCACCGAGACCGAGGAGGAGCCGTACACCGTCGGCGCCCGCGACGCGTCGGACTGGCGGATCGGGCCGGCGTACCTCAACCGCGTGACGCTCCTTCAGCTCCCGGCGCCCAACCCCGTCCGCCTCGGTCAGGCCGTCAGCTTCCTCGTCGACACGCAGGGCCTGCCCGGCGGGCTCCGGCTCTACGTGCTGCTGGAGGACCCGGACACGGGCAACGTCGACCTGTTTCCGATCGCCGACCCGAACGCGAACCAGCCCGGGGCTCAGCAGCCGGGGTTCTACCCGTTCTCGATCAGCGCGCGGCAGATCGCCCTCGGCGGCGTGGGGCTGTACCGCGTCGTGCTGCTGGACGGGACCTCCGGGATCGTGACCTTCGGCGACATCGAGGTCACGAACTGACGACCGTCGGTCAGCCGCCGGCGGTGCGGGCCTGGAGGCGCTCGAAGTAGCGCTTGATGAGCTCCTGGTAGTCCGGCGCGTAGCCGCTTTCGAGGGCCCGGATGAGGTCGCCGCGGACGCGGTCGGCCGGGCGGCCCGGGCGGGGTGCCGAGGCGGGCGGGGCCGGTCGCTGCTGGGCCTGCTGGGCCTCGCGCTGCTGCTCGCGCCCGCGCTGGTTGACGGACTCCTCGGCCTGGAGGAGCCGTTCCAAGATCTGCTGCTGGCGCGGCGCGGTCCGCCGGTCGAGCCCGCCGCGCCGCATCTGCTCGGCCGACTGCCGCATCTCCTCGCCGACCCGCTGGAGCGCGCTCCGGTCGTTCGGGTTCATCCCCTCGCCGGCGCCCTCGACCGCCCGCTCGAGCTGGCGGCGGATGGCCTCCTGCTGCTCGGCCATCTGGCGGAGCCGCCGGCCCTGCTCGCCCGACAGCCGCTCGCCGGCCGACTCGTTCAGCATCTGCTGGATCCGCTGGTTGAGCTGCTGCTGCGCGCGACCGAGCTGCTGCATCTGCTGGGGCGACATGCCGCCGCTGCCGCCGCCCTGCCCGCCGCCGCCCTGGCCGCTCTGGTTCTGCTGGTTCTGGAGCTGGTCGAGGACGTCGGCGAGGAGGAGCGCGAGCTCGTTGAGGTGCGTCATGGCCGAGCGCTGGTGGCCGGCGGCCGGGCCGGAGCGGCGGTCGGCGAGTCGCGTCACGGCGAGGTCCATCTCGCGTCGGCCGTCGGCGGCGCGCTCCTCGATGCGCGGCCCGAGCGAGGGGACCGTCTGCGCCACGCGCTGGAGCGTGTCGGCGACCGTCCGGAGGGCGTCGCGGAGCTCGCTCTGCTTCCGGGCGGACGGGACGAGCGCTGGGCTCCCGTTGGGAAGCACGCCCGTGTCGGACGCCAGCGTCTCCTGGTCGCGGGAGATCGTGAGGACGTCCTCGAGCGCGCGGCGGAGCGCGGCCTGGTCGACCTGCCGCTGCTGGCCCTGCATCTGCTGGCTCTGCTGGCGCATCCGGCCCGCCATCTGGCGGAGTTGCTGCGACATGTTCTGCTGGCCCTCCTGCGCGTCTTGGAGCCGGTTCTGCTGGAGCTGCTGGGCGTTCTCCTCCATCTGCTGCGGGAGGCCGCCGTCCTGCTGCATCTGCTGGCGCATCTCCTCGACCGCCTCTTGCGGCGCGTTGCGGACATCCTCCAGCTGCTCCTGGAGGTCGTCAAGCTGTTCCTGGAGCGCCTCGGCATCCTCGCGGGCCTGACGCTGCTCCTCCGCGAGCCGCTCGCGCTCGGCCTGCGTCTGACGCTCGCTCCGCTGGGGTTGCTGCCCGTTCTGCGGGTTCTCCTGTCGCTCGCCGTTCCGCGGCTCCGAGTCCTGGCGCTCGCCGTCCTGGCGCTGCTCCTCGGCCCGACGCTCGGCGTCGGGGCGGTCCGCCTCGGTCTGCTCGCGGAGGGCCTCGGTCTGGCGGGCCAGCTCCTCCTCGGTCTCGGCGAGATTCTCCGCGCGGCGCGCGATCTCTTCCATCTCGACGGCCGCCTCGAGCCGCTTCATGAGCTCCATCGACCGCTCGAGGCGGCGGCGGAGCTCCTCCTCCGACGCCGCGGCCTCGTCGGCCTGCTGGAGCATGTCGCGGAGGTCGAGCTTTTCCATGGCCTCGCGGAGCCGTTCGAGCGCGTCGCGGACCTCCGGCGTGTCGAGCTCCTCCAGCACCCGCTGCATGTCGTCGAACTGACGCTGGAGGTCGTCTGAGCCAAGGTCCTCGTTCTGCATCTGCTCGCCGAGCTGGCGCATCTGCTCGCGGAGCTGCTGGGCCTGGTCGCGCAGCGCGTCCTGCTGGCGGAGGAGCTCCTCGACCTGCCGGCGGTCCTCCCAGTCGGGGTCGACGTTCTCGCGGAGCTCCTCGCGGAGCCGCCGGAACCGCTCGCCCGACTCCTCGGCGTCCTCCTGCAGTTCTTCCAGCGCGTCGACGGTCGAATCGCGGCGGGCGCCGAAGTCGTCGAGGCGGTCGGCCATCGACGGGTAGCGGAGGGTGAAGAGCGGCGTCCGCGCGGTCTTGCCGCCTGCGGCGTCGTTGTCGGTGATCTGGCCGTAGAACTCGACCGTGTCGCCGGGCCGTGCGCCGGGTACCCGCCAGTCGACGGCCACGTCCTGGTCGAGGGGCCGCGTCCGGACGCCGAGGCCGAGGGCCCGGGGCGCCGACGTCCCGCCGCCGCGCGTGACGCGGTACACGAGCCGGCCGCCGCGGAAGCCGAAGTCGTCGGTGACGCGGAAGACGAGGCGCCGGGCGCCGCCGTCGAGCGACCCGTCGGCGCCCTCGACGAGCGCGATCTGCGGCGGGCCGTCCGATAGGACGCCGAGCCGGTAGCGGGCGGGCTCGGTGTTCTCGAGGCCGTCGGCGGAGCGGAGGTGGACGGTGTACGTCCCGGCCGCCCGGAGGCGGAACTGGCCGAGCGCGGCCTCGCTGCTGAGGCGGAGCGGCACGCGCTGGCTCCGGCCGTCCTCCCACGCGACGCTCAGCCACGCCTCGACGGGCGCCGGCCCGCCGTGCTGGACCTGTACGCGGACGGCCGACCCCACGAGCCCCGTCGCGTCGCCGACGCCCTCGGGCAACTGGCGCGCGCTCCGCCCGCTGTAGCCCGGCGGGATGACGGCCACGCGGACGCCCCGCACGAGCGGCCGGTCGACGGCCCGGACTGTGTACCACGGCGTCCGCACGCCGTCGGCCTCGAGGCGGTAGCGGAGGTCGGCCCGGACGGCCTCGATGGTGTGCTGGAAGACGTCCCCCTCCGCCTGGATCCGGACCTCCTCGGTCGCGCGTTCGTCGTTCCGGCCGAACTCGAGGGTCGTCGTGAGTGGCAACTCACGGCCGACGGCGCGGGCCGTGACCTCGAACGCCGCGCCGCGCGTGACCTGGGCGTCGCCGGGGTCGACGACGAGTTGGAAGGGGGCGGGCGGGGCGAAGTAGACGCCCGGCGCCAGCAGCCGGCCTGCGGCGGCCGTCATCGGCTGAGGCCAGAGCGCGAAGCCGAGCACGAGGAGCGCGACCGGCACGAGCGCCCACCGCGCGGCGTTCCTGGCGGGCCCGAACGCGTGGACCCGCTCGAACGGGATCTGGGCGACCTCCCGGCCGAGTGCGTCGAGCGCGGCCGCGTGGAGCTGCTGGTCGTCGCCAGAGTCGTGGCCGTCGGCGAGGTCGAGGAGCGTCGCCAGCCGGTCGTCGGCGCCGGGGTAGTCGCGGCCGGCGCGGCGGACGACCGACCGCTCGTCGAGGCCGGGCAGCACGCCCCACCCACGCAGCAGCGGGATAAGCACGAGCGCGCCGACGAGCCCCGTCAGCGCCAGCACGATCATCCAGAAGAGCGCCGTGCGGAATTCGACGCCGAGCCAGACGGCGGCCTCCGCCCCGACCGCGAGCCCCGCGATCGCCCCGACGACACCGAGCGTCACGAGCGCCCCGTGCGCCACAGCCGCGCCCGTCAGCCGGCGGCGCGCGGCGCGGATCCGGCGGCGGAGCGAGTCGACGAGGGGAGAGGCAGTCACGGGCGAGGGGAGGCGGCAAGCTAGCGGGAGACAGGACGCCAACGAACGCGAGGATCGCGGATTGCCCCGCCCCGCAGATCGTCGGCCCCCGGTCTGGCACCCGCGCGGCCGACTCCGCTGGCGTCGGCATCGAGGCGGGGCGGGCCCGCGGCCGCCGCCGGTCTCCGCCCCCATCGTTCCGGGAGCGCTTCCTGCGTACGGATCAATCTGGGGCGGCGGCCTTATCTAGCAGTCCCTCTCTCCCCTCTCATCCCATGCGCGACACGCTGGCCGTCATCCTCGGGGGCGGCGCGGGCACGCGGCTCTTCCCGCTCACCCGCCACCGCTCGAAGCCCGCTGTCCCCCTCGCGGGGAAGTACCGGCTCATCGACATCCCGATCTCGAACTGCGTCAACAGCGAGCTCATGCGGATGTTCGTGGTCACGCAGTACAACTCGGCCAGCCTCAACCGCCACGTCGCGCGGGCCTACCGGTTCGACCGGTTCGGCCACGGGTTCGTGACCATTCTCGCGGCGGAGCAGACGCCGGACTCCGACAAGTGGTACCAGGGCACGGCTGACGCCGTCCGCCAGTGCCTCCAGCACATCGACCCGTACCCGCACCGCCGGGTGCTCATCCTCTCGGGCGACCAGCTCTACCGGATGGACTTCAACACGCTCTCGGCGCACCACCGGTCGAGCTGGGCCGACCTGACCGTCGCCACGATCCCGGTCACGGCCGACGAGGCCCCCGCCTTCGGCATCCTCAAGACCGACGCCGACGGGGTCATCACGGAGTTCCACGAGAAGCCGGCGCGCGACCAGCTCGACGGGCTGGACAGCCCGGTCTCGGCCAAGATGCGCGAGCAGGGCCGGATCTACCTCGCCTCGATGGGGATCTACATGTTCGAGCGGGACGTGCTCCGGGAGGTCCTGCTCTCGGACCCCTCGCAGGCCGACTTCGGCCACCAGATCATCCCGGCCGCGATCCGCGAGCGCCGCGTGGTGAGCTACCCGTTCGACGGGTACTGGTCCGACATCGGGACCGTCCGGTCGTTCTACGACGCCAACCTCGCGCTGGCCATGCCCGAGCCGGAGTTCGACCTCTACGACGAGGACGCGCCGATCTACACGAACGCGCGGACGCTCCCGCCGGCCAAGGTCCAGGGCTCGAACGTGCGCAACTCGATGATCTGCGAGGCCTCCGTGGTCGCCGACGCGACCGTCGAGCACTCTGTGATCGGCATCCGTTCGTTCATTTCGACCGGCGCCGAGATCCGACGGACGGTCATGTTGGGCGCCGACTACCTCCCGTGGCGGGACCCGTCGAGGCGGCCCGGCCTGAACCCGCCTCCTGCGCCCGGCATCGGCCCGAACAGTGTCGTCGAGGGGGCCATCATCGACAAGAACGTCCAGGTCGGCGCCAACTGTCGGATCACGAACGCGGAGGGCGTCCAAGAGGCCGACGGCGACGACTGGTACATCCGCGACGGGGTGATCGTACTGCCCAAGAACGCCATCATCCCGGACGGGACGGTCATCTGACCCCCCTCTGACCCCGCCCGCCTCGGCGTCGAGGCGGGGGAGGTCAGTCCACTGCGTACTGGCTGTGCGCGACCGGCGCTGCCGCGAAGAACGGGACCGTCAGGGCCCACGTCTTGCGGAACAGGTCCGACTGGCGGTAGGCCTGGAGTGCCGCGTCGTCGTCCCAGCGGCTGAACGTCGTGAGGACGTTCGGGAAGCGGGCGTCGCGCCAGAGCTCGAGGTGCTGGCACCCCGGCACCCCCGCGATCTTCGGGCGGACCCGGGAGAACAGGTCGAGGAAGTCGTCGACGACGGCCGGGTCGAACGTCATGCGGACGGTGCGGAGGAGCATGGCGTGTTCGGAGTTCAGGGTTCAGAGGTCGTGTCGCGCAGGAGCGCCGTTCGCCCGGGCTCCGGACGCCGAGGTCACCACCACGCCCAGCGCTCGAAGGCGACGACGGCGCCGGCCGGGGCGTCGTCCCAGTCGGCGGGGAGGTGGGCGAGGCCGTCGGAGAACGCGAGGGAGAGGGCGACGTGGGAGCCCTGGGCGCCGGCGGGGGAGGCGCAGAGGCGGCCGTCGGGGTCACGCCGGACGGCGACGCGGGCGAACGTGTGGAGCCCGGCCGGCGTGGCGATCGGCGCGTCGAGGGTGGCCGGCTCCGTGACCCGATCCGTCGGCCGCCCGAGGCCGGCCAGGAGGAGCGGCCGGACGTAGACCTCGAAGCACACGGCCGCGCTCACGGGGTTGCCGGGCAGCCCGACAACGGGCCGTCCGTCGAGCGTCCCGAACGCGAGCGGCTTGCCGGGCCGCTGGCGGACCTTCCAGAACGCCCACTCGGCGCCGCGCGCGTCGAGAGCCTCACGGACGAGGTCCCGCTCGCCCATCGACACGCCGCCGGCGAACACGAGAACGTCCGCCTCGGCGGTGGCATCGAGGACCCGGGCGAGGTCCTCGGCCGTGTCGCGCCCCCAGTGCGGGCCGCTGACGTCGCCGCCCGCGGCCTCGACCTGCGCGGCCAGCCCGGGGCCGTTGGAGTCGCGGATCTGCCCGGGGCCGGGCGTCCCCGTCGCGTCCACCAACTCGTCGCCGGTCGCGATCACCGCGACGCGCGGCTTGCGGCGGACCTCGACGGTCGCGGCGCCGACCGAGGCGAGCAGGCCGAGCACTCCGGGCGTCACGAGGGAGCCCGCGCTGAGAACCTGCGCGCCGTTGGAGAGCCACTCGCCCGCGTGGCGGATGTGGGCGGCGGCCTCGGGGAGCCCGTGGAACCGGACCGTGTCGCCGGTGCGCGTCGCCCGCTCGACCGGGACCACGGCGTCGGCGCCGGCCGGAACGGGGGCGCCGGTCATGATGGCGACGGCGGTCCCGGGCGGCAGGGGGGAGGGCACCTCGCCCGCGTGGATCGTCGCGGCGACCGGGAGCTCCCCGGTGCCATCGCCGAGGTCCGCCCGGCGGACGGCAAATCCGTCCATGGCCGAGGTGTCGAACGGCGGCTGAGCGCCTCGGGCGACGACCGGTGCCGCCAGCGTCCGCCCGACGGCGCTGCGCAGGGCAACGGTTTCCTCCGGCATCGGCCGCGCCGCGTCAAGGACGGCGCGCCGGGCGTGCTCGACGGTGACGAACGTGTCCATAGCCGGGGCGGTCCGCCGCGGCCCCGAGGCGGGCGGGGCCGGCCTCAGCCGCCGTAGCCGAAGAGGCCCATGAACTTGGTCGCGAACGGGACCGAGCCCTTCATCTTGACCTTCCCCTGCATCATGGCCATCATCGGGTTGAGCTCGCCGTTCTCGATGGCGACCCAGTCCTCGGTCTTGGCCGTGAGCTTCAGCGTCGGGTCCTCCGGCACCTCGCCGTCGAGGATGTCGAGCTCGCCGTGGTGGACGTACAGCGTGACGTCGCGGGCGTTGTCACCGGTCAGGTTCATGTAGACCCGGTCGTCCATGGACTGGGCCTTGGCGCTGTTGAAGCGGTCGGGGTAGGAGGCGAGGACCTCGTCGAAGTCGGCGTAGCGGGCCATGTCCAGAAGGGGGGATGGAGAGGGGCCGGAGAAGATAGAGCGGTCGGAACAGCACGTACGGCCTCGCGTGGGCGGCGTTCTCCCCCGTCCCCATGCCGCCCGAGTCGTCCGTCTCCGTCGCCACGCCGCGCGGGCTCGTCACGATCACCTCCCGGCCGCCGCCTTCGCGGCGGGCACGGTTGCGTGTCGAGGCCCACCGCGACTTCCTGGCCGGCCACTGGGCCGAGCTCTCGGCGGCGGCCTACGAGGGATACCGGCGGCACGGCGCCGGAGCCGTCGTCCTGTGGCGCAGCGAGACGCCCCGCCGGTTCCGGCCGCGCCCGTTCGAGCCGGAGCGGCTGTTCTACACGACGCAGATACACAATCTCCCTGGCACGACGGAGGCCGACTTCGACGGCTGGGAGGCCCGCCAGCTCGAGACCTACGACCCCGACGCCGAGGGCCTCGTCGTCTTCGTCGAGGGCAGTGGCGTGGTCGGGTACCGCGTGGCGGGGCAGCCCGCGCCCCCCGAGGCGCTCCGGGCCTCGCGGGCACGGGAGAACTGAAGGAGTCCGCCAGGGGCGCGCGTCATGGGCACGTTCGGCGGGGGCGCGCCGTTCGTGCCCTGTCGCCCCGTTCACGGTCGGCGTAGCTTCGTCCCGCACCCGACCCCCGACCGCCCGGCGTCTCCGCTACCCCGCTTTCCGTTTCCCCTCGTGGTCTCGATGCGCCCCGCGTCGTCGGTTCGTTTGTCGTCTGTGCTCCTCGCCCTCGTCGGGCTGGGGATCGGTCTATCCGGGTGCAAGGCGGGGTCGCCGCTGCACAGCCGGTACAACAACTTCCGGGCGTACTACAACACGTTCTACAACGCGGAGCGATCGCTGGAGGAGGGGGAGGGCGCCCTGGAGCGCTCGGCGGTCACCATCGACCGGAACCAGTTCGTCGCCGTCTTCCCCGTGACGACCGGCGCGGCCACCGCCGGCCCGTTCCAGGAGGCCATCGACAAGAGCGCCGACCTGCTCCGCGAGCGGCCCAGCTCGAAGTGGGCCGACGACGCGCTCCTCGTCATCGGCAAGGCGTACTTCTACCAGCGCAACTTCGCCGGGGCGGACCAGAAGTTCCGCGAGACGATGGCCGCGGCCGAGGCCGTCGGCGACGACCGGCTGGAGGATGAGGCCCGGTTCTGGCTTGGCCGGACGTACGCGGCCTCGAACCGGTTCGACGAGGGCGTCGCCGTGCTCGAAGAGGGGCTGGCCGACGAGGAGGGCGACCAGCGGTGGCACCCGCAGATGCAGCTCGCGCTCGGCGAGCTCTACGCCCGCGCCGGTCGGTGGGACGAGGCGGCCGAGGAGCTCCGCCTCGGCGCGCCCGAGGAAGGGGACGCCGACGTCGCCGCGCGGGCCTACGTGCTGCTCGGGCAGGTCGAAGAGCAGGCGGAGCGGTGGGACGAGGCGGCCCAGGCGTACACCGAGGCGCTCCGCCGCAACCCCGCCTACGAGCTGGGCTACGCGGCCCGCCTCGGCCGCGCGCTCGTCATTGGGCTCCAAGCCGGCCGACCCCGGGAGGGGCTGGACATCATCCGCGCGATGCGGTCCGACGACAAGAACTACGACCGGCGCGGCGAGCTGGCGCTCGTCGAGGCCCGCCTCCGCGCCGCCGACGGGCAGGCCGACCGCGCGCTCGGCCTCTTCCGCGACGTCCTCTACGACGAGACGCTCGCGGGTCAGAACGTGCGCGGGCAGGCCCACTACCGCCTCGCCGAGTTCTACCGCGACGCGCTCGACGACTACGTCCGCGCCTCGGCCCACTTCGACACGGCCGCCACGTCCCTCCGCGCGCCCTCCGGCGACGTCCGGCCGACGCGGGGCGCGATCCTCGACGTGTCGGGCGAGGCGCAGACGTACCGGGCGCTGGCCGAGACGGCCCGCCAGATCGCGGCGACCGACTCGCTCCTTGCCTTGGGAGACCTCTCCGAAGAGGCGTTCGAGGCGCGGATCGCAGAGATCGAGGCCCAGCGGCTTCGCCAGTACCGCGAGGAGCAGCGTCAGCTCCAAGAGGCTCGGACGGCCCAAGAGTTCAGCGGTGCCCCGGGCGTGATGGGTCAAGAGCGCGGGGCGGAGCGGGGCGGCGCCGCGCAGCCGACGCCGTCGGCCGACGCGGGCTTCCTTTCGTACCGTGCCCCGTCGTCGATCCAGGCCGGGCTCATCGCGTTCGAGCAGGCGTGGGGCGACCGACCGCTCGTGCCCAACTGGCGCCGCCGCGCGGCCATCCAGGCGGGCGACGTGGCCTCGGCACGCGGCGTGATCGAGGGCGAAGTCGAGGGTGGGTTCGGCATCAACGAGGGGCCGCCGCCGCTCGACCTCAGCGAGGTCCCCCGGACGCCGGCCAAGCGCGCCGAACTGGTGACGGAGATGGCCGGTCTCCGCTACGAGCTCGCCAACGCGTTCTTCCTCTCGCTCGGGCGCGCCGACACGGCCGCCGCGCTCTACCGCACGATCCTCACCGACACGCCGGACCTGCCGGTCGCCACCCGGGCCCGCTACGCGCTGGCCGAGATCGAGCGGGCGGCGGGCCGGGAGGACGCCGCGCGGCCGCTGTACGAGGCCGTCGTCGCCGCCGACTCGTCGGCCCTCCGGCGGGCGTCGCGCCTCCGCCTCGGTCTCGACGAGGAGGGGGGGGCGGCCGACACGAGCGTCGCGTCGTCGCCGGCCTACGACGCGATTCGCCAGCGATGGCGCCGGGGCGATCCGCTCGGCGCGACCGAGGCGTTCGTGGCCCTCGGCGACGCGGACCCCGATGCCGGCGTCGCACCGCGGGCCTACCTCGCGGCCGCCATCGCGTACGCAGAGTGGGCCGGTCGGGACTCGACGGCCCTGGTTCGACCGCTGCCCGACAGCCTGGTCTCGGCCGTCCTCTTCTCCGTCGCCGACTCGCTGTCGACGGTGGAGATGGCCGAGGCCGCGGCGGCCTACGAGGCCGAGCGCGCCGCCGAGGCGGACTCGCTCGCGGCCCCGGCCGATTCCGTCGCCGCTCCGGCCGCCCAGCCCGACGCGCCCCTGCGAGACGGCGTGCAGCCCGTGGGCCTCCCGGACGACGAGCGGCCGGTCCTCCGTCCCCCTGGAGACGACGACGAGCAGCCGATCCGGCCGATTCGCGCCGAGCCCGATGACGTGGTCGACGAGATTCCCCCGGCTGACGACGACCGGCCTCTCGTGCGCCGTCCTGAGAGCCTCGGTGGTCCCGGCGCGCGTCGTCCGACCCCGGCCCCGGTCGCGCGCGCCACACCGGCCGCTCCGCTCGAGCCGCAGGGTCGGACCGCGCTCCCCCTCGTCGACTCGACATCGTTCACTCTGCGACACCACCTCCGGGCGATCACGTCCCGGTACGCTGGGACGCCGGCTGCCGTGCGGGCGGCTGAGCTCGTCGCCGCGCTCCCCGCGCTGCCGCCGTTCGACCCGTCCGAGCTTCGTCCCGAGGCCGACTCGGTCGATGCGGAGGGGCTCCTCGCTCGGGCTCTCGCTGCGCCACCGCCGCCGGTGCAGGCGGACTCGACGGTCGCCGTGGACTCGACGGCGGCCCCCGACACGTCCGCGCCGGAGCCCAGGCCCGTGCCAGCCGATGACGAACCCGTGGCCCAGGTCTCGACCACCGCCCCGGCGCCCGCCACCGTCGGCGGACTTCGCGGCGAGGGCCCGCTCGATCCGAGCGCCGGTGGGTTCACGTGGCGCGTCCGGACACTCTCGATACCGGGTGAAGGCGAGCAGATGGTCGACGTGCTCACGCGCGCCGGTTTCAAAGCAGCGATCCTCCGAGAGACGGGCGGCGGGGCGTACGTCATCGCCATCGGTTGGTTCGAGGAGGAGGTGCAGGCCCGAGCCGCCCGCGACGCGCTGCCGGCCTGGGCTCAGCTTCGAGGCGAGATCGTTGCGCTCGCGGGCTATGAAGCTCTCCCGGAGTCCGAAACGTCGCGAGACGACGGGCCGTAATCCTCGCGTTACCGTCGTCCGTAGGTTTCCAGCGGCGCCCGCTTGGGGGCGCCGTGGCCTCACCCGGAGGAACCTCCCCCCAAGGGTCGTGTACCGGCCTCCTTTGTATTGATCCGACCGCGCGGGACTCCGCGCACGCGCCTCGCGCGCACGATTCCCTATGGCTTCCCCCCCGCGATCCCCCCAAAACCCCCGCGACGGCCAGTCCGACCGGAACGGGGGCGGTGGTGGCAAGCGTCCCCGGCTCTCCCTCGGGACGTTCTACCTGTTCGTCCTGATCGCCCTGCTCCTGCTCGCCGTGCAGACGTTCGTCGCCGGCGGCGGCGGGTCGTCGGAGGTCGAGTACTCGACGTTCCTCGAGCAGATCGAGGACGGGTACGTCCAGTCGTTCGAGGTCCAGGACCGCGTCGACATCCGGGGCACGTACACCCAGGAGGCCGTCGACGAGGGGGCCGTCGAGGTCGCCCAGCCCGAGCCGTCGTTCGGCCGCCAGCCGGACGCCGACGCCGGCCGCCGCTTCCGCACCACGAAACCCGACGACCACGACCTCACCGATTACGTCCAGGGCATCAACGAGCAGCGAACGGCGGCGGGCCAGGATCCGGTCGGGTTCGAGGCCGACTACACGTCGAGCATGTGGAGCGGCCTGCTCTCGTGGGTCATCCTGTTCGGCTTCCTCGCGCTGTTCTGGATCTTCGTGCTCCGCCGGATGGGCGGGCCGGGGCAGCAGGTCCTCAACATTGGCAAGAACAAGGCGACGCTCTTCGACCAGACCGAGGGCGCCCCCATCACGTTCGAGGACGTGGCCGGCCTCGACGAGGCCAAGGAGGAGGTCGAGGAGGTCGTCCAGTTCCTCAAGGACCCGCAGCGGTTCACGAAGCTCGGCGGCAAGCTCCCCAAGGGCGTCCTCCTCGTCGGCCCTCCGGGCACGGGCAAGACGCTCCTCGCGAAGGCCGTGGCCGGCGAGGCCGGCGTCCCGTTCTTCAGCCTCTCCGGCTCCGACTTCGTCGAGATGTTCGTCGGCGTCGGCGCGGCCCGCGTGCGCGACCTGTTCAAGCAGGCCAAGGAGAAGGCGCCGTGCATCATCTTTATCGACGAGATCGACGCCGTGGGCCGGTCCCGCGGGCGCGGCGCCATCATGGGCGGCAACGACGAGCGGGAGAACACGCTCAACCAGCTGCTCGTCGAGATGGACGGGTTCAACACGGACAAGGGCGTGATCCTGATGGCGGCCACGAACCGCCCCGACACGCTCGACTCGGCGCTCCTCCGCCCGGGCCGGTTCGACCGCCAGATCCTCATCGACCGGCCGGACCGCCGCGAGCGCGCGGCCATCTTCCGCGTCCACACCGAGAACCTCACGCTCTCGCCGGACCTCGACGTCGAGCTCCTGGCGGGCCAGACCCCGGGCTTCGCGGGCGCCGAGATCGCCAACGTCTGCAACGAGGCGGCCCTGCTGGCGGCCCGCGACGGCAAGGACGCCGTCGAGATGATCGACTTCGAGCGGGCAATCGACCGCGTGATCGGCGGGCTCGAGAAGAAGAACAAGCTCATCAGCCCCGACGAGAAGAAGATCGTCGCGTACCACGAGGCCGGCCACGCCGTGGCCGGGTGGTTCCGCGAGTACACCGACCCCGTCGTCAAGGTGTCGATCGTCCCCCGTGGGATGGCCGCGCTCGGCTACGCCCAGTCGCTCCCGGAGGAGCGCTACCTCTACACGAAGGAGGCGCTGGTCGACCGGATGGTCATGACGATGGGCGGGCGCGTGGCCGAGGAGATCATCTTCGGCCAGATCACGACGGGCGCGCAGAACGACCTGGAGAAGATCACGAAGATGGCCTACGCGATGGTCGTGGACTATGGGATGAGCGAGGAGATCGGCTACGTCTCGTTCAACCTGTCCGGGCAGCAGGACCAGCCGATGTTCGACAAGCCGTTCTCCGACGACCTCGCCCGGCGGATCGACGGCGAGGTCAAGCGGATCATCGACGACGTCCGGGCGCAGACGCGCGTTCTTTTGGAGGAGCGGGGCGACGAACTCGAGACCCTGGCTCAGGCACTCCTGGAGAAGGAGGTGCTCAACGAGAACGACCTCAAGGAGGTGCTCGGCGAGCGGCCCTACAAGCGCGTCACGCACGACCCCGGCGTCGACGCCGAGGGCGAGCCGGTCAACCTGCCCCCGGGTCCCGCGGCGGCCGGCGACGGCCAAGCCTCAACCGAGCCGACGCCGATCGACGATCCTGACGCGCTCCCCGACCCCGGCTCAGTCGGTCCCTGACCACCCGCCTCGGCGAACGGAGGGTCGAGGTGAGCGCAGGCTGAACTGCGCTTGAGGGGGAGGTGGGTTCGCTTGGTCGATTGATACAGACCAGTTGCCGGACTCCATCCAAGCTTCGCGGTCTGGGCGGTCGGATGGGCGGTCGGGGCGGGGAATGTGAAGGTCCGAACATGGGGATTCGGCGGGGAGCCCGGTATGTTGAGGGTTCCGAAACGCGCGCGAAGGCCGGTCGCCGATCGCGCACTCCTCAGACTCGAGACCGCACCGCAGTGCCTACGATCAACCAGCTCGTCCGCAAGGGCCGCACGCCGAAGCGCAAGACGTCGAAGTCGGCCGCGCTCCAGGGCAACCCGCAGCGCCGCGGCGTCTGCACCCGCGTCTACACGACGACGCCGAAGAAGCCGAACTCGGCCCTCCGGAAGGTGGCCAAGGTCCGCCTGACGAACGGCTACGAGGTCATCGCCTACATCCCGGGCGAGGGCCACAACCTCCAGGAGCACTCGATCGTGCTCGTCCGTGGCGGCCGCGTCAAGGACCTCCCGGGCGTGAAGTACCACATCGTTCGTGGCGCGCTCGACACGGCCGGCGTCGCCGACCGTCGCCAGAGCCGCTCGAAGTACGGCGCCAAGAAGCCGAAGGGCTGAGCCCCAGGCCGCGGAGCCTCCGGTCGTCGCCGACCGGCTCCGGGCCGCCTGCCTCGGCCGCCGCGCCGAGGCGCTCCGACCACTCCCGTCCACGCTGATCGCCGGCGCCCAGCGCCCGTGCGGATCGCCGACTGAAAACCCCATGCGCAGGAAGCAAGCAGACAAGCGGATCCCCACCCCGGACCCGATCTACGGTGACGTCACCGTCGCCAAGTTCATCGCCGCCGTCATGCGCGACGGCAAGAAGTCCGTGGCCCAGGGCCTCGTCTACGGCGCCTTCGACCTCATCGAGGACCGGACCGGCGAGCCCGGCGTCGAGGTGTTCCGCCAGGCGCTCACGAACGCGGCCCCGCTCGTCGAGGTCCGCAGCCGCCGCGTCGGCGGCGCGACCTACCAGGTCCCGATCGAGGTCCGCCCCGAGCGGCGGACGTCGCTCGCCTTCCGCTGGCTCCTCCAGTACGCCAAGGCTCGCGGCGACAAATCGATGGCCAACCGGCTCGCGGCCGAGCTCATCGCCGCCAGCCGCGGCGAGGGCGGTGCCGTCAAGAAGAAGGACGACACGCACCGGATGGCCGAGGCCAACAAGGCGTTCGCCCACTTCGCCCGCTTCTAAACCGCATCGTCACGCGCGGGGCCGCCGACTGACGGCCCTCGCCCGTTCCACCTCGGTCCCCCCGACCACACCGAGACCCCACCATGGCCGACCTCACCGGCAAGACTTTCTCGCTCGAGAACACCCGGAACATCGGGATCTCTGCCCACATCGACGCGGGCAAGACCACGACCACCGAGCGCATCCTGTACTACACCGGCCGGACGCACCGGATCGGTGAGGTCCACGAGGGCGGCGCCACGATGGACTGGATGGAGCAGGAGAAGGAGCGCGGCATCACCATCACCTCGGCCGCCACGACGGCCGAGTGGAAGGACCACCGCATCAACATCATCGACACGCCCGGCCACGTCGACTTCACGGTCGAGGTCGAGCGTGCGCTTCGCGTCCTCGATGGCGCGGTCGCCCTGTTCTGCGCCGTCGGCGGCGTCGAGCCCCAGTCCGAGACGGTCTGGCGGCAGATGGACAAGTACAACGTCCCCCGCATCGCGTTCGTCAACAAGATGGACCGGACGGGCGCCGACTTCCAGAACGCCGTCGCGATGATGAAGGACCGGCTCGGCGCCAACGCCGTGCCCGTCCAGATCCCGATCGGCGACGGCGACATGTTCCGGGGGGTCATCGACCTCATCGAGAACAAGGCCATCGTCTGGGACGACACGACGCAGGGCGCGACCTGGGACGAGATCGACATCCCGGAGGACCTCAAGCCGACGGCCAAGAAGGCCCGGATCAACCTCCTCGAGGCCGTCGCCGAGCACAACGACGACCTCCTCATGATGTACCTCGAGGGCGAGACGCTCCCCGTCGAGGACGTCAAGGCGACCGTCCGCGAGGCGACCATCGCCATGCACATCACGCCGGTCTTCTGCGGCTCGGCGTTCAAGAACAAGGGCGTCCAGCGGCTCCTCGACGGCGTCCTCGACTACCTCCCGAGCCCGCTCGACGTCCCGCCGATCGAGGGCCACAAGCCCCGGACGGAGGACATGGTCACGCGCGTCCCGGACCCCGACGGCCCGTTCGCGGCCATCGCCTTCAAGATCGCGACCGACCCCTACGTTGGCCGCCTGACGTTCGCGCGGGTCTACTCGGGCACGCTCAACAAGGGCGACTCGATCATCAACGCCAACACCGAGAAGAAGGAGCGGGCCGGTCGCCTCCTGTTCATGCACGCGAACACGCGTGAGGACATCGACCAGGTCAAGGCCGGCGACATCTGCGCCATCGTCGGGCTGAAGGACACGAAGACCGGCGACACGCTGTGCGACCCCGACTCCCCGGTCGTCCTCGAGTCGATGGACTTCCCGGAGCCCGTCATCAAGATCGCCATCGAGCCGAAGACGAAGGCCGACATCGACAAGCTCGGGACCGGCCTCCAGAAGCTCGCCGAGGAGGACCCGACCTTCAAGGTGTCGACGGACGACGAGACCGGCCAGACCCTCATCGCGGGGATGGGCGAGCTCCACCTCGAGATCATCGTGGACCGCCTCAAGCGCGAGTTCAAGGTCGAGGCCAACGTCGGCGAGCCCCAGGTCTCGTACCGCGAGGCGATCCGGTCGAGCATCGACCACAAGTACACGCATAAGAAGCAGTCGGGTGGCCGCGGCCAGTTCGCCCACGTCGAGATCGAGTTCTCGCCGGCCGAGCCGGGCACCGAGGGCCTCGAGTTCATCGACGAGATCAAGGGCGGGTCGATCCCGCGCGAGTTCATCTCGTCGGTCCAGAAGGGGATCGAGAGCGCGCTCGATCAGGGCCCGCTCGCCGGCTTCCCGATGGAGGCCATCAAGGCCCGGCTCTATGACGGCAAGTTCCACAACGTCGACTCCGACCAGCTCTCGTTCGAGATCGCCGGCCGGATGGCGCTCCGCGAGGCCGCGCGCCGCGCGAACCCCGTCATCATGGAGCCGATCATGCACGTCGAGGTCATCACGCCCGAGGAGTACATGGGCGACGTGATCGGTGACCTCTCCTCGCGGCGCGGCCGGATCGAGGGGATGGGCCAGCGCGGCGACGCCCAGGTCGTCAACGCGTTCGTCCCGCTCTCCGAGATGTTCGGCTACTCGACCGACCTCCGCTCGAACACGCAGGGCCGGGCCATCTACTCGATGCAGTTCGACCACTACGAGGAGGTCCCGACCTCCATCGCGGAGGAGATCTCGGCGGCCGGCAAGGCCGCCGCATAGTGCCCCACTCGGCCCGCCTCGGCAGCGAGGCGGGCCACCCCACTCTCTCAGACAAGACTCAACCCAGACCAACAGAATCATGGCGAAGGAGCAATTCCAGCGGACGAAGCCGCACGTGAACGTCGGGACGATCGGCCACGTCGACCACGGCAAGACGACGCTGACGGCGGCGATCACGAAGGTGCTCGCCGAGGCGTCGGGCGGCGAGGCGAAGAACTTCGAGGACATCGACAACGCCCCGGAGGAGCGGGAGCGGGGGATCACGATCGCCACGGCCCACGTCGAGTACGAGACGGCCGAGCGGCACTACGCCCACGTCGACTGCCCGGGCCACGCGGACTACGTCAAGAACATGGTGACGGGGGCGGCCCAGATGGACGGGGCGATCCTCGTCGTCGCGGCGACCGACGGGCCGATGCCCCAGACCCGCGAGCACATCCTCCTGGCCCGCCAGGTCGGCGTGCCCTACATCGTCGTGTTCATGAACAAGGCGGACCTCGTCGACGACGAGGAGCTCCTGGAGCTCGTCGAGATGGAGGTCCGCGAGCTCCTCTCGAGCTACGAGTTCCCGGGCGACGACCTCCCGGTGATCCAGGGGTCGGCGCTGGGGGCCCTGAACGGGGAGCCGGAGTGGGTGGCGAAGGTCGACGAGCTCATGTCGGCCGTCGACGCGTACATCCCGACGCCGGAGCGGGCGGTCGACCGGCCGTTCCTCATGCCGGTCGAGGACGTGTTCTCGATCACGGGCCGGGGGACCGTCGTGACGGGCCGGGTCGAGCGGGGGTCGATCAAGGTGGGGGACCCCGTCGAGATCGTCGGGATGCAGGAGGAGAAGATGACGTCGACGGTGACGGGCGTCGAGATGTTCAGGAAGCTCCTGGACTCGGCCCAGGCCGGGGACAACGCGGGGATCCTCCTCCGGGGGATCGAGAAGACGGCGGTCGAGCGGGGGATGGTCCTGACGAAGCCGGGGGCCGTCACGCCGCACAAGCGGTTCGAGTGCGAGGTGTACATCCTGTCGAAGGACGAGGGGGGCCGGCACACCCCGTTCTTCAAGGGGTACCGTCCCCAGTTCTACTTCCGGACGACGGACGTGACGGGGGACATCGAGCTGGCCGAGGGGGTCGAGATGGTCATGCCGGGGGACAACACGCAGTTCACGGTGGACCTCATCGTCCCGGTGGCGATGGAGGAGGGGCTCCGGTTCGCGATCCGCGAGGGCGGGCGGACCGTGGGGGCCGGCGTCGTCTCCAAGATCCTCGACTAGAACACACACACGCGGGGGGCGGCCGGTCCCATCTTGACCGGCCGCCCGCACGCCTCACCCAGCCACAATGGCGAACCAGAAGATCCGGATCAAGCTCAAGTCCTTCGACCACACGCTGGTCGACAAGAGCGCCGAGAAGATCATCCGCACGGTCAAGTCGACTGGCGCGGTCGTGAGCGGGCCGATCCCGCTGCCGACGCGCAAGAAGATCTTCACCGTGCTCTCGGGCCCGCACGTCGACAAGAAGGCGCGCGACCAGTTCGAGACGCGCGACCACAAGCGGCTGATCGACATCCTGTCGACCTCGTCGAAGACCGTCGACGCGCTCATGAAGCTCGAGCTTCCGAGCGGCGTCCACGTCGAGATCAAGGTCTGACCCCGCTGGCGATCGTCGCCAGCGTTCCTACTTCCCGCTTAACTAACCACACGGTTCAATGAGCGCCATCCTCGGCCGCAAGGTCGGAATGACAAGCGTCTTCGATGAGTCCGGCCGCCAGACGGTCGTGACGGTCATCGAGGCCGGCCCCTGCGCCGTCACGCAGGTCAAGACGCCCGACACGGACGGCTACTCCGCCATCCAGCTCGGCTTCCAGGACAAGAAGGCCAAGCGGACCACGAAGGCCCTCCAAGGTCACTTCGAGGCCGCCGGCGTGTCCCCCAAGAAGCATGTCGTCGAGTTCCGCGACGTCGACCTCGACGTCGCGCTGGGCGACGAGGTGACCGTCGACGTGTTCGCCGAGGGCGACCGCGTGGCCGTCTCCGGCACGTCGAAGGGCAAGGGGTTCCAGGGCGTCGTTAAGCGCCACGGGTTCCGCGGCGTCAACGACGCCACGCACGGCCAGCACAACCGCCAGCGGGCGCCGGGCTCCATCGGCCAGGCCTCCGACCCGAGCCGCGTGTTCAAGGGCACGCGGATGGGTGGGCGGACCGGCGGCGAACGCGTGACCGTCAAGAACGTCCGCGTCGTCCGCACGCTCCCCGACAACAACCTGATCCTGGTCAAGGGCGCCGTGCCCGGCCACAAGAACGGGATCGTCGAGATCCGCAAGGCCTAGAACGATGAAACTGACTGTCTACACCCGCGAAGGCGCCGAGGCCGGCCGCGAGGTCGAGCTCGACGACGCCGTCTTCGGCCTCGAGCCGAACGACCACGCCATCTGGCTCGACGTCCGCGCCATCCAGGCCAACAAGCGCCAGGGCACGCACAAGACGAAGGAGCGGAGCGAGGTCTCGAAGTCCCGCCGCAAGCTCTACCGCCAGAAGGGCACGGGCAACGCCCGCGCCGGCGACGCCAAGAGCCCGCTCCGCAAGGGCGGCGGCACGATCTTCGGGCCCAAGCCGCACGAGTACCGGCTCCGCGTCAACCAGAAGACGAAGCAGCTCGCTCGCCGGAGCGCCCTGAAGTACAAGCTCGACGGCGACGCGCTCCGCGTGGTCGAGGCCCTCGAGCTCGACGTGCCCAAGACCCGCGAGGTCGTCGGCATGCTCACGGGCAACGGCGTCGAGGGCAAGGCCCTCGTGCTGACGGCCGGCCGCGACGACGTGTTCTACCGCTCGGCCCGCAACCTCAAGGGCGTCCGCGTGCTCCCGGCCGACCAGGCCTCGACGCTCGACCTCCTCAACGCCAAGACGATCGTGCTCCAGGAGGGCGCCGTCGAGGCGCTGACCGAGGCGCTCCGCCCGGCCCAGAAGGCCACGGTCGCCGCGGACACGACCGACGCCCCCGAGGGCGACGACAACGCCTAGGACCCATGAGCCAGATCATCATCACCCCCGTCCTGACCGAGAAGTCGACGCGCCTGGCCGACGAGGGCCGGCACTACAGCTTCCGGGTCGCGAAGGACGCCAACAAGCTCGAGATCCGGAAGGCCATCGAGGACCGCTACCCCGACGTCACCGTCAAGGAGGTCCGCACGATGGTCGTCCGCGGCAAGCGCCGCCGCCAGTTCACCAAGCGCGGGCTGGTCCAGGGCCGCCAGGCCGCTTGGAAGAAGGCCGTCGTGACGCTGGCCACCGGCGAGATCGACTTCTACGAATCCGTTTAACCCACCAGGGCGCAAAGCCGGCGGTCGCCGTCGGCAGGTAAGCCCTCCTCACTATGGCTATCCGTAAGCTCAAGCCGACCACGCCCGGTCAGCGGCACCGCTCGGTCTCGGCCTTCGACACGATCACGAAGTCGGAGCCGGAGAAGAGCCTGCTCGCCCCGCTGAAGCGGAAGGGCGGTCGCAACAACAACGGCCGCATCACGACGCGCCACCAGGGCGGCGGCCACAAGCGGCGCTACCGCATCATCGACTTTAAGCGGACCAAGGACGGCATCCCCGCCCGCGTCTCCGCCATCGAGTACGACCCGAACCGGAGCGCCCGCATCGCCCTCCTCGTCTACGCCGACGGTGAGAAGCGCTACATCATCGCGCCGGACAAGCTCGAGGTCGGCCAGACCGTCGCGTCTGGCCCGGACGCGTCGCCGGACCTCGGCAACTGCCTCCCGCTCCAGAACATCCCGCTCGGCACGCAGGTGCACGCGATCGAGATGAAGCCGGGCAAGGGCGCCCAGCTGGCCCGCTCGGCCGGCACGTACGCCCAGCTCACGGCGCGGGAGGGCAAATACGCCAACCTCAAGCTCCCCTCCGGCGAAGTCCGCCGCGTCCCGGTCGAGTGCCGGGCCACGATCGGCCAGACCTCGAACCCGGACCACTTCAACATCGACATCGGCAAGGCCGGCCGGAAGCGCTGGCTCGGCGTCCGTCCGAAGACCCGCGGCGTCGCCATGAACCCGGTCGACCACCCGATGGGCGGCGGCGAGGGCAAGGCGTCCGGCGGCCACCCCAAGTCCCCGACCGGCGTCTACGCCAAGGGGTTCAAGACGCGCAAGAAGAAGAAGGCGTCGAACAAGCTCATCGTCCGTCGCCGCAACGCGAAGAAGTAACCCCTATGGCACGCTCGCTCAAGAAAGGACCCTTCGTCCACTACAAGCTCCGCCAGAAGGTGGAGGAGATGAACGAGGGCGGCAAGAAGCGCGTCGTCAAGACGTGGAGCCGCGGCTCGATGATCACCCCGGACATGCTCGGCCACACGTTCGCCGTGCACAACGGAAAGCAGTTCATCCCGGTCTACGTGACGGAGAACATGATCGGGCACAAGCTCGGCGAGTTCGCTCCGACGCGCACCTTCCGGGGCCACGCCGGCGCCAAGAAGGACCGCCGCCGCTAACGACCTAGAACACCGAACCAATGGAAGCACGCGCCAAGCGGAAGTACCTCCGCATCAGCCCGCGCAAGATGCGGATCGTGGCCGACGTCGTCCGCGGCAAGAACGCGCAGCAGGCGATCGACACGCTCGAGTTCATGCCGCAGAAGGCCGCCGCGATGGTCCGCCGGGCCATCCAGGACGCCTACGGCAACCTGATCGACCAGAACCAGGACGAGCGGATCGACGACGAGCGTCTCATCGTCAAGACCATCATGGTCGACCAGGCGCCGGTCATCAAGCGGTTCCGCCCCGTCTCGCGCGGCCGGGCCCACCCGATCCTCAAGCGCTCCAGCCACCTTACCGTCGTCGTCGGCACGCCCGATGAGAAGGAGCCCCGCTCCATCCGTCAGGGCGAGCGCGTCGAGGACTAACTCTTACACCCAGACAACAAGACCATGGGTCAGAAAACCAACCCCGTCGGCTTCCGTCTCGGTGTGATCCGAGGCTGGGACTCCAACTGGTACGCCGACGGCTCGTACTCCGACAAGATCGTCGAGGACCACGAGATCCGTCGCTACCTCGAGGCGCGCCTTAAGCGCGCCGGCCTCTCCCGGACCGTCATCGAGCGGACGCCGAAGCGGATCATCCTCACGCTCCACACCTCGCGCCCGGGCGTCATCATCGGCCGCGGCGGCTCCGAGGTCGAGAAGCTCCGCGAGGAGCTCAAGGCGCTGACGGCGAAGGACATCCAGATCAACATCAACGAGATCAAGCGTCCCGAGTTGGACGCCTCGCTGGTGGCGCAGAACATCGCGCAGCAGCTGGAGGGCCGCGTGTCCTACCGCCGCGCGATGAAGCAGGCGCTCGGCGCCGCGATGCGCATGGGCGCCCAGGGCATCCGCATCAAGCTGGCCGGCCGCCTCGGTGGTTCCGAGATGGGCCGCGTCGAGCAGTACCTCGAGGGCCGCGTCCCGCTCCACACGATGCGGGCCGACATCGACTACGCGCAGGCCACGGCCTTCACCATCCAAGGCACGGCCGGCGTCAAGGTCTGGATCTTCCACGGCGAGGTCATCGGCACGCCCGACCTCTCGCCCAACGCGACCGCCCAGCGCCAGCAGAACGCGGCGCCGAGCGTCCCCGAGCGCCGTCGTCGCGACGGTCGCGGCGGCGGGCGTGACGACCGCCGTGGCGGTCGGGACAGCGGCGGACGTGGCCGGGGCGGCAGCGGCGGTGGCGGTGGCGGTGGCGGCGGCCGACGCTAACCGAACCCTTCGCAGCAGCACACACATAGACTGAATTTGCCATGTTGATGCCGAAGCGGACCAAGTTCCGCAAGATGCAGAAGGGCCGCGTCAAGGGCCTCGCCCAGCGCGGGTCCCGCGTCACCTTCGGCGACTACGGGATCAAGGTCCTCGAGGCCGGCTGGATCACGTCCCGCCAGATCGAGGCCGCCCGTATCGCCATGACGCGCAAGATGAAGCGCGTCGGGAAGGTGTGGATCCGCGTGTTCCCCGACAAGCCGATCACCAAGAAGCCGGCCGAGACCCGAATGGGCAAGGGCAAGGGTTCGCCCGAGTACTGGGTGGCCGTCGTCAAGCCCGGCCGGATCGTGTTCGAGATCGGCGGCGTGGACGAGGAACTGGCGCGCGAGGCCATGCGCCTCGCCATCCAGAAGCTCCCGATGAAGGCCAAGTTCGTGGTCCGGCCCGAGGCCCAGCCCGTGCCGATCCCGGACAACGTCACCGGCGACGACTCCGGCCTCACGGCGGAGGTCACGACGGAGGACCTGACCAAGATCTACGGCCTCGGCGACACGATGGCCGAGCAGCTCCGGGCCGCCGGGATCGACACGTATGCCAAGCTCGCCGACGCCGACCTCGACAAACTCCGCGAGATCGTGGAGTCCGACGGCGCCGACGAGCAGTCGGTCAACGAGGAGACGTGGGCCCAGCAGGCGCGTTACCTCGCCGACGGCGACTTCGACGGCCTCGACGAGTACGTCGAGGGCCTGCGCGAGGCCGACGGCAACGTGGTCGAGATCGACGAGCCGGAGGCCGAGACCGCGACCGAGGAGGCGCCCGAAGAGGGCGCGCCCGAGGCCGAGGCCGGCGAGCCGTCCGACGACGAGACCAAGGCCTAGACCCGACTCTATAGCACCTGGCCCCGGGCTCCGGCTCGGGGCCTTTCCATGACCGATATGAAAGCCAACGAGATCCGCGACCTCAACGAGGCCGAGATCCGCCAGCGGATCGCCGAGGAGGAGCGGGACATCACCGACCTCCGCTTCCGGCGCTCCGTGACCGGGCTCGAGAACCCGATCGTGCTCCGCCAGAAGCGGCGCGAGATCGCCCGCATGAAGACCATCCTCCGGGAGAAGTCCGAGGAGGCCGGCGCCTAGCGCGCCGCGCGCCACCGCGTGAAGCTTCGGTGGGGGAGGGGGCGCTGCCCCGGCTCTGACTGAACCTTCACCGGGTGCGTGCCTATCCTCACTTTTCCCGCCGGGCGCAGTGCCCGGCCCGCGCTCCGGCGCACCAACCGTAGTTGGTGGGGTCCCGGCCCACCAAGCGAATAGCAACCCGCCCGCGAGGGCACCCAGGCTATGGCAGACACCCAGCAGACCGCCGAGGCGGTCGCCGAGCGCGGCGCGCGCAAGTTCCGCGTCGGCCTCGTCGTCTCCGACAAGATGGACAAGACGATCACCGTGGCCATCGCGCGCCAGGTGAAGCACCCCGTCTACGGCAAGTTCGTCAAGCAGACGACGAAGCTGAAGGCCCACGACGAGACGAACGACGCCAACGAGGGCGACACCGTTCGCATCCAGGAGACCCGCCCGCTGTCGAAGACGAAGCGGTGGCGGCTCGTGGAGGTCGTCGAGCGCGCCCGATAACTCTCTTCCCGCACGGGACCGCCCGGCCTTGTCGGTCGGTCCGCACTCGGCACCACCCATGATTCAGCAAGAGTCCCGACTCAACGTCGCCGACAACAGCGGGGCCAAGGAGGTCCTCTGCATCCGCGTCCTCGGCGGCTCCGGCCGCCGCTACGCCCGCGTCGGCGACATCATCGTCGTCTCGGTCAAGAACGCCATCCCCGGCGGCAACGTGAAGAAGGGCGACGTCTCCCGCGCCGTCGTCGTTCGGACCAAGAAGGAGCTCCGCCGGCCGGACGGCTCCTACATCCGCTTCGACGAGAACGCCGCCGTCCTCCTCAACGACGCCGACGAGCCCCGCGGCACGCGCATCTTCGGGCCCGTGGCCCGCGAGCTCCGCGACCGCCAGTTCATGCGGATCGTCTCCCTCGCCCCCGAAGTCCTCTAGAGCGATGCCGCGCACGACCAACAAGCAGAAGAAGCTCCACGTCAAGAAGGGCGACACCGTCGCCCTGACGAAGCGGATCACGGCCCACGGCGGCGGTCAGAACGACCGGCCGAAGGGCTACCAGGCCCGCGTGCTCGAGGTCTACCCGGAGAAGCAGACCGTCCTCGTCGAGGGCGTCAACCTCCGGCTCAAGCACACCAAGCCGAACCAGACCTACCCCAACGGCGGGCGCATCGAGGCCGAGCGGCCCATCCACGTCTCGAACGTGATGCCCACCGACGGCAACGGCGCCCCCACCCGAATCGGTCGCAAGCGCGTCGAGGACCCCAACACGGGCAAGGCCCGCTGGGTCCGCTACGCCAAGACGACCGGCGAGGAGCTCGACAGCTAACACCGGCGGCCCCGAGCCGCCCTTCCCGTCCACGAGGCCGCCCGCCTAGGCCGACCCTCCCGGGTCCACGAACGGCCGGCTTGACGACGACAATACCATGGAGAACTACGTCCCCCGCCTGAAGGAGCGCTACCGCTCCGAGGTCGCGCCGGCGCTCACCGAGCAGTTCGGCTACGAGAACCGCATGCAGGTGCCCCGACTGCTCAAGGTGGTCGTGAACAAGGGCATCGGCGAGGCGTCCCAGAACAAGAAGGTCCTCGACGACGCCGTCGAGGAGCTCCGCAAGATCACCGGCCAGCAGCCGACCGTCCGCAACGCGCGGAAGTCGATCTCGAACTTCAAGCTGCGGGAGGGCATGCCCGTCGGCGCGGCCGTCACGCTCCGGGGCGACCGGATGTGGGAGTTCGTCGACCGCCTGGTCACGCTCGCCCTCCCGGCCGTCCGCGACTTCCGCGGCATCCCGGACCGGAGCTTCGACGGCCGCGGCAACTACACGCTCGGCGTCAAGGAGCAGATCATCTTCCCGGAGATCGACATCGACAAGACGCCGCAGATCTCGGGCCTCGACATCACCTTCGTGACGACGGCCGACACCGATGAGGAGGCCTTCGCCCTCCTGAAGGGCCTCGGGATGCCGTTCGTCCGGCGTCAAACCCAGGAGGCGTAACCCCTAGCAACCCAGAGATCCCATGGCCAAGACCAGCGTCATCGCCCGCGAGAAGAAGCGCCGGAAGGCGGTCCAGAAGTACGCCAAGAAGCGCGCCGAGCTCAAGGAGCAGCTCCGCCAGCTCAAGTCGTCGGAGGACTTCAACCCGGCCGAGGCCCAGGCCATCGCGGAGGAGCTCCAGAAGCTCCCGCGCGACGCCAGCCCGGTCCGCCTCCACAACCGGTGCGCCCTGACGGGCCGCCCGCGTGGTTACCTCCGCACGTTCGGCGTCTGCCGAAACGTGTTCCGCGAACTGGCCGTCGAGGGCAAGATCCCCGGCGTCCGCAAGTCGAGCTGGTAACGCGACCGCTGGCGCTTGCCGCCAGCCGCGCCGACCGGCACCGAATTCCACCCCTCTAGCGGTCAGGTGGGGGCGACCCCAAACCGACCGAAGACACCATGAGCGCAATTAGCGACCCCGTCGCGGACTACCTCACCCGGATCCGCAACGCCCAGAAGGCCCGCCACCCCTACGTGGACGTGCCGGCCTCGAACCTCAAGCGGGCCATCACCCAGATCCTCGTCGACAAGGGCTACGTCGCCGACTACGTCAACGTCGAGGACAACAAGCAGGGCCTGATCCGGATCTACCTCAAGTACCTCCGGGGCGGGAAGCCGGTCATCCAGCGGCTCGAGCGCGTCTCGAAGCCGGGCCTCCGCCGCTACGTGGGCGCGGAGAAGCTCCCGCGCGTGATGAACGGCCTCGGCGTGGCGCTCGTCTCGACGAGCCGCGGCGTGATGACCGACAAGGAGGCGCGGCGCGCCGGCATCGGCGGCGAAGTGCTCGCCTACGTCAGCTAACCCGATTCTCTCACCGCGAGGCGCCGGCGGGGCGGCCTCACACCCCAGACTCCCATGTCCCGAATCGGAAACCTTCCTATCCCGGTCGTCGACGGCGTCACCGTCGACGTGGCCGACAACAACCACGTCACGGTCAAGGGCCCCAAGGGGCAACTGGGTCTCGACGTGGACCCCGACATCATCGTCGAGCAGAAGGACGGCGAACTCATCGTCTCGCGCCCGACGGAGCAGAAGCGGCACAAGGCGCTTCACGGCCTCACGCGCTCGCTCCTGGGCAACATGGTCCAGGGCGTGACCGAGGGCTACTCGAAGGACCTCGAGGTCATCGGGGTCGGCTTCCGGGCCGAGGCCAAGAAGATGGCCGGCCTCGACGTGCTCGAGCTCGCGCTCGGCTTCTCGCACCCGATCTACTTCGTCCCGCCGGACGGCATCGAGATCGAGGCCGAGACGGTCCGTGGCCAGAACCCGAAGGTCAAGGTCTCGGGCATCGACAAGCAGCTCGTCGGGCAGGTCGCGGCCAAGATCCGCGCCCTCCGTCCGCCGGAGCCCTACAAGGGCAAGGGCGTCCGCTACGCCGACGAGTTCGTCCGCCGGAAGGCCGGCAAGACCGCCGCTCGCTAATCCACTCCTCGGCCGGCCTCGGGATCACGCCCGAGGCGGCCGGACTCACCACCTCTGTGCGTGGCCGGACGGCCAACCCGTCGGCCCGAAGCGCACCCCGAATCATGGCAAAGACCGCCCATAAGGTCACGCAGCGCCAGCGCATCCGCCGACGCATCCGCTCGAAGATCTCCGGCACGCCGGAGCGCCCGCGCCTCGCCGTGTTCCGCTCGAACAAGCACATTTACGCCCAGCTCATCGACGACTTGGCCGGCCACACGCTGGCCGCCGCGTCGACACAGGAAGGCGAGGGCACGATCGGCGTCGACGCCTCGAAGGCCGTCGGGCAGCGGATCGCCGAGCGGGCTAAGGAGGCCGGCATCGAGCGGGCCGTGTTCGACCGCGGCGGCTACCGCTACCACGGCAACGTCCAGGCGGTCGCCGAGGGCGCCCGGGACGGCGGCCTCCAGCTCTAAACCCCCACACCACTCCATTCATGGCACAGCAGCAGAACCGAGGCGGTCGCGGGGGCCGTGGCCGCCGGAACGACGGCCGCGACAACGAGGCGAACCGTTCGAACCTCATCGAGAAGCTCGTCGCGGTCAACCGCGTCGCGAAGGTCGTCAAGGGCGGCCGGCGCTTCTCGTTCAACGCCGTCGTCGTCGTCGGCGACGGGAACGGGCGCGTCGGGCAGGGCCTCGGCAAGGCCAACGAGGTCGCCGACGCGATCTCGAAGGGCACCGAGGACGCCAAGAAGAACATGATCGCGGTCCCGGTCACGGGCACGAGCTCGATCCCGCACGCCGTCCGCGGCGTCCACGACGCGGGCATCGTTCTCCTGAAGCCGGCCACCGAGGGTACCGGCGTCATCGCCGGCGGTGGCGTCCGCGCCGTCCTCGAGTGCGCCGGCATCTCGAACGTGCTCTCGAAGAGCCAGGGCTCGTCGAACCCGCACAACCAGGTCTCGGCCACCATGGAGGCGCTCAAGCAACTCCAGGACCCGGCCGAAGTCGCCGCCCGCCGCGGCGTCACCATCAAGCAGGTCTTCGAGGGGTAGAACGGGGAGAGGGGGCTCGCGCCGCCTCGCCCTGACGCCTCACGCACCACGCAGTACGAATCCCATGGCGCAGATCAAGATCACCCAGACGCGGAGCCAAATCCGCCGGCCGGGCGACCAGAAGAAGACGCTCACCGCCCTCGGCCTCGGCCGGATCGGCAAGACGAACACGGTCGAGGAGACGGACCAGATCAAGGGCATGGTTGCCAAGGTCCGGCACCTCGTCACGGTGGAGGCGGCGTGAGCCCGCGCCGGCCCGCTGGCAGACGCCGGCGGATCGGGCCTTTCACCAAAAACCGAACCGAGGTCGGCCCGGCTCCCTGCCTGGCCGGCCTATCTTTTACGGGCGCCGCCATCGGCGCCGCGCCCGCCTCGGGCGCCTCGCGAGTCGGCCCGCCTGGAAGGGCGTCCGCCGGCGTCTCTAGCCACACCATACGATGGACCTCAGCAACCTGAAGCCCGCCAAGGGCTCGACGAAGAACCGCAAGCGCGTCGGCCGCGGCGAGGGCTCCGGCCACGGCGACACCGCCACGCGTGGCCACAAGGGCCAGAAGAGCCGCTCGGGCGGCAAGATCCCGACCTGGTTCGAGGGCGGCCAGATGCCGCTCCAGCGGCGCGTTCCGAAATTCGGGTTCAAGAACCGCAACCGCGTCGCCTACGACCCGATCAACATCGGCCGCCTCGCGGCGCTGGTGGAGGAGGGGCGGCTGGAGGCCGGCGCCACCGTCTCGCCCGAGACGCTCCGCGCGCTCGGCATCGGCGGGAAGAACGGCCGCTACAAGATCCTCGGCGGTGGCGACTTCGACGTCAAGCTCGACGTCCACGCCCACGCGTTCTCGGCCACGGCCAAGGAGAAGATCGAGGCGGCCGGCGGCTCGGCCACCGTCGTCGAGGCCTAGGGGAGAGGTCGGGGCCCCGCCCCACCCTCAGTCCCCATCCCCTGAACCCCCATCGAAACATGGCCTCCGTCGCCGAATCGATCCGCAACATCTGGAAGATCCACGAGCTCCGGCAGCGGATCCTCTACACGCTCGGGCTCCTCGTCGTCTACCGGCTCGGGTCGTACGTGACGCTCCCGGGCGTCGACGCCATCGCGCTCCAGGAGCTCGCCAACGCCAACCCGAACCAGGGCGGCCTGTTCGGCCTGTTCGACCTGTTCGTGGGTGGCGCGTTCTTCCGGGCTGGCGTGTTCGCGCTGGGCATCATGCCCTACATCACCGCGAGCATCATTATCCAGCTGCTCGGGGCCGTGTGGGCGCCGATCCAGAAGCTGCAGCGTGAGGGGGAAGACGGCCGGCGGAAGATCACGCAGTGGACCCGCTATGGGACCATCGGAATCACGGCGCTCCAGTCGATCGGCTACGCGATCAACCTCCAGGCCACGAGCGGACAGGCCATCGTGATCCCGGAGTGGGCGTTTACCGTCGTCTGTGTGATCTGCCTCACGGCGGGCACGACGTTCGTGATGTGGCTTGGTGAACGGATCACCGAGAAGGGCATCGGCAACGGTATCTCGCTCGTCATCATGATCGGGATCATCGCCTTCCTGCCGCAGTCGTTGCTCAACGAGCTGCCGCAGATCGGGGGCGTTGGCCGGGCCGACACGAACATCTTCATCTTCCTGATCGAGATCGCGGCCCTGTTCATCGTGACGGCGGGCGTCGTCTTCGTGACGCAGGGGACGCGGCGGATCCCGGTCCAGTACGCCAAGCGCGTGGTCGGCCGGAAGCAGTTCGGCGGGACCACGCAGTACCTCCCGCTCCGCGTCAACGCGGCGGGCGTCATGCCGATCATCTTCGCGCAGTCGATCATGTTCATCCCGAGCACGATCGCCTCGTTCTTCCAGGAGAGCACGTTCTGGCAGACGGTGGGCACGGCGACAGGCGACATCTTCGGGTTCTGGTACTCGGCGATCTTCTTCGTCATCTGCGTCTTCTTTACGTACTTCTACACGGCCATCGCGGTGAACCCGCAGGAGATGGCGGACACGATGAAGCGCCAGGGCGGCTTCATCCCGGGCGTCCGCCCGGGTCGCCAGACCAGCGAGTTCATCGACACGATCCTGACGCGGATCACGCTGCCGGGCGCGCTCTTCATCGGCTTCGTCGCCATCCTGCCGGCGATCGCCGCGCAGTTCGGCGTCCAGCAGGGCTTCGCCCAGTTCTTCGGCGGGACGAGCCTGCTCATCCTCGTCGGCGTGACGCTCGACACGCTCCAGCAGATCGAGAGCCACCTCCTCATGCGGCACTACGACGGGTTCATGAAGACGGGTCGCGTCCGCGGCCGGCGCCGGTAATGGCCGTCGGGCGCATCCAACTCAAGACCGACGCCGACGTCGCGGGCATCCGCGAGGCGGCGAAGGTCGTGGAGCGCGCCCTCGCGGCCGCGGCCGCCGAGATCCGCCCGGGCGTCCAGACCCTCCGCCTCGACGAGGCCGCCGAGGCGGTCATCCGCGACGCGCACGGTCGGCCGGCGTTCAAGGGCTACCGGCAGGGGAACGACACACCGCCGTTCCCGGGCAGCCTCTGCATCTCGGTGAACGACGTGGTCGTCCACGGCATTCCGAGCGAGTACGAGCTCCGCGAGGGTGACGTCGTGACGGTCGATTGCGGCGTCGAACTCGACGGGTACTTCGGCGACTTCGCGTACACGTTCGAGGTCGGCGAGGTGGCGCCCGAGGCGAAGGCGCTCCTCGAGGCCACGCGCCAGTCGCTCTACGAGGGCATCGGGCAGGCGACGGCGGGCAACCGGATCGGCGACATCGGCCACGCCGTCCAGAGCTACTGCGAGAGCCGCGGCTACGGGGTCGTCCGCGACCTCGTGGGGCACGGCGTCGGGAAAAGACTCCACGAACCGCCCAACGTCCCGAACCTCGGGCGGCGGGGTGTGGGTAAGAAACTGCGCGAGGGCCTGACGATCTGCATCGAGCCGATGATCAACGGCGGCACGGGCGACGTCACGGTCGACGCCGACGGCTGGACCGTCCGCACGGCGGACGGCGCGCCGAGCGCCCACTTCGAGCACATGGTGCTCGTGAAGCGCGGCGGCGCCGAGATCCTCTCGTCCTGGGCCCTCGTTGAGGCCGCGCTCGCGGCCAACGCCGAGGCGCCCACGCCGGCCGCCGCCGGCACCCCCTAACCGACAGCATCACCCCCCGCGCTCCGGCGCTCCCGCATGGCGAAGCAGCCCGCGATCCGACAAGACGGCAAAGTCACCGAGGCCCTCCCGAACGCCCAGTTCCGCGTGGAACTGGAGAACGGACACGAGATCCTGGGTCTCCTCTCCGGCAAGATGCGGAAGTTCTACATCCGCATCCTCCCGGGCGACCGCGTGACGGTCGAGATGTCGCCCTACGACCTGTCGAAGGGCCGGATCGTCTACCGCTACAAGTAGCGGCCCCCTCGGGCTGACTCGCTCCACCTCGGCACCGAGGCGGACGGGCTCGGCGCGGGATGGGCGGGCTTTTCACGCCATCTGGGGCACATCTGCCCCCGCGCGGAGCGTTCTTCCAGGCCGGCCTCTCCCGGCCGACCCCGACACTCATCGACTCAGACGACCCATGAAGGTTCGCGCCAGCGTCAAGAAGCGGTCGGCCGACGACAAGATCGTCCGCCGCAAGGGCCGCATCTACATCATCAACAAGAAGAACCCCAAGCACAAGCAGCGCCAGGGGTAGAGCCTCCCGGGAGGCGCGAGCGCGGAGTGCTCGCCGGCCCTCCCGGAGCTCCCAGTTCAACACACTCAAGACTATGCCTCGAATCGCAGGAGTCGACGTCCCGGGCCGCAAGCGTGGCGAGATCGCGCTGATGTCCATCTACGGCGTCGGCCAGAGCCGGGCCAACGAGATCCTGGAGCGGGCCGGCCTCGACGCCGACACGTACCCGGACGAGTGGTCCGAGGACGAGACGCGCCGCGTCCGCACCCTCATCGAAGACAACTACGTCGTCGAGGGGTCGCTCCGGACGGAGACCCAGCTCAACATCAAGCGGCTGATGGACATCGGCTGCTACCGCGGGCTCCGGCACCGCCGCAGCCTCCCGGTCCGCGGCCAGCGGACGAAGACGAACGCCCGCACCCGGAAGGGCCGCAAGAAGACGGTCGCCGGGAAGAAGAAGGCGCCGCGCAAGTAGCGCCCCGCCGGTCGCACCGCGGCCGCCGGTACCTCCTTTCGGGAGCGCACGCACGCAGGCACCGCCGCTCGGCGGTCACCCCTGACGCGCTCGCACCGCACTCCGAACACCTCCGAGCTCTCGGGCTCTCACCCTCAGCACCATGGCGAAGCAGCAAGGCGGCGACCGCCGCCGCAACCAGCGCACCGCTCGCAAGAAGAAGGTCCAGGTCGAGTCGAACGGCAACGCCTACATCAAGGCGTCGTTCAACAACGTCCTCATCACCATCACCGACGCCTACGGCAACACGATCTCGTGGAGCTCGTCGGGCAAGATGGGCTTCCGCGGCTCGCGGAAGAACACCCCGTACGCGGCCCAGGTCGCGGGCACCGAGGCGGCCAAGGAGGCCTACGACCTCGGGCTCCGCCGCGTCGACTGCTACGTGAAGGGCCCCGGCTCCGGCCGCGAGGGCGCCATCCGCGCGCTCGCCATCGCCGGCCTCGAGGTCCTCTCGATCCGCGACACCACCCCGATCCCCCACAACGGCTGCCGGCCCCCGAAGCGCCGCCGCGTCTGACGCACGGTGCCGGGCATAACCGTCCGGCTGCGCCCGCCTCGGTCGCCCGCTCTGCGGAGTGGCCGGGGGCGGACCGCACGTAGTTCCTCCGCCGCCCCGCAGCCTCGGGGCGAGCGAACTCACGAGACATCACAGAAGCAATGGCCCGTTACCGCGGACCCAAGCAGAAGGTCGCCCGCCGCTTCGGCGAGCCCATCTTCGGCCCCTCGAAGGCCCTCGATCGCAAGCCCTACGGCCCCGGTCAGCACGGCAACGCCCGCCGCCGCCGCGAGTCCGAGTACTCCGTCCAGCTTAAGGAGAAGCAGAAGGCGAAGTACACCTACGGCCTCCTCGAGCGCCAGTTCAGGAACCTCTTCGAGAAGGCGGCCCGGAAGAAGGGCGTCACCGGCGAGAACCTCCTCCAGTTCCTCGAGGCCCGCCTCGACAACGTCGTCTTCCGCCTCGGCTTTGCGCGGACGCGCCGCCAGGCCCGCCAGCTGGTGACGCACGGTCACGTGATGGTCAACGACCGCGTCTCGGCCATCCCGAGCCACGGGCTCCGCCCCGGCGACATCGTCGAGGTCCGGCCCAAGTCGAAGAACCTCGACGTGATCCGCGACGCGGCCAACGTGAACCGCCGGAGCTACCCGTTCCTGGAGGTCGACCGCGACGGGCTCAAAGGCAAGTTCCTGGATTACCCGGCGCGTGAGGACGTCCCGGAGAACATCCGGGAGCAGCTCATCGTCGAGCTCTACTCGAAGTAACCCGCCCGGCGCCGGGCCGGCGGATCTCGCCGGTTCTGGGGCCGACGCTCTCATTCAGACAACGACAAGCCTCATTATGGCACAGATTCAGCTCCAGATGCCCGACGGCGTTCAGGTCGAGGAGATGAACGAGACGTATGGGCGGTTCGTCGTCCAGCCGCTCGAGCGCGGCTACGGCGTGACCATCGGGAACGCGTTTCGGCGCGTTCTTCTCTCGTCCCTCTCCGGCACGGCCATCACGGCCGTCCGCATCGACGGCGTCCAGCACGAGTTCTCGACGATCCCCGGCGTGACCGAGGACGTGACCGACATCATCCTCAACCTCAAGGGCGTCCGGTTCCGGGCCGAGGAGGAGGACGAGGGCTCGGTCTCGATCCACCTCGAGGGCCAGGGCGACTGGACCGCGAAGGACATCGCCGACAACACGGCGGACTTCGAGGTCCTCAACCCCGACCACCACATCGCCACGCTCGCCGAGGACGCCGACGTCCGGATCGACCTCCGCATCGAGCAGGGCCGCGGCTACGTCGGCGCCGAGGAGAACAAGCGGGCCGACGACCCGATCGGCGTGGTGGCCATCGACGCCATCTTCACCCCCATCCTCAACGTCCGCTACAACGTCACGCCGACCCGCGTTGGCGACAAGATCGACTACGAGCGGCTGACGCTCGAGGTCGAGACGGACGGGTCGCTCTCGGCCGAGGACGCCCTCACGAACGCGGCGGCCATCCTCCGCGATCACATCGGCCTCTTCGTCGAGGTCGACACGTCGGCTGGCGAGGACGAGGAGGAGACGGAGGTCGACGCCGAGGTCCAGCGCGTCCGGGCCATCCTGGGCCAGTCGGTCGACGACCTCGACCTCTCGGTCCGCGCCCAGAACTGCCTCCGCGCCGCCTCGATCAAGACGATCGGCGACCTCGTGCGCCGGGAGGAGAGCGAGATGCTCAAGTTCCGGAACTTCGGCCGCAAGAGCCTCCTCGAGCTCGTCCAGGTCCTCGACGAGCGGGGCCTCCGCTTCGGCATGGACGTCGAGCGCTACGGCGAGTTGAACTAGATCGGTACGGGGTACACGGTACGGGACGCGTCCCGGCCGGTCCCCAGTACCCTGTACCAAGTACCGAAATGAAACACGGAAAGAAGATCCTCAAGATCGGCCGGACCGCCTCCCACCGGAAGGCCACGCTCCAGTCGATGTCGGCCGCGCTCCTCGAGCACAAGCGGATCACGACCACGTTCGGCAAGGCCAAGGCGCTCCGCCGGTTCGTCGAGCCCATCATCACGCACGGCAAGGACGACTCGACGCACTCGCGTCGCCAGGCCTTCCGGAAGCTCAACGACAAGGCGGCCGTCAAGCGGCTCTACGACGAGGTGGCTCCCGAGGTCGGCGACCGGCCCGGCGGCTACGTCCGGATCGTGAAGCTCGGCCAGCGGGCCGGCGACGCGGCCGAGATGGCCGTCGTCGAGCTCGTCGACTTCAACGACGTCCAGCCGGAGGGCACGGGCGGTTCCAAGAAGCGGACGCGTCGCGGTGGCGGCGGCGGTCGCCGGCGGAGCAAGTCCTCGACCCCGGCCGCCTCGACCCCGGCCGCCTCGACGCCGACGGAGGCCGCCCCGGCCCCGTCGACCGAGCCCGCCGAGGCGGAGCCGGTCGAGGAGACGCCCGCAGACGAGACGACGGCGGAGGCCCCGGCCTCCGAGGAGTCGCCCGTCACGGACGCTCCCGCCGAGGACGCGCCTGAGAACCCGAAGGCCGAGGCCGCCGGCAGCGACGCTGCCACGCCCGACCCGGCCGGCGCCGTCCAGGTCCCGCCGCACGCCGACGAGCACCCGGACGCCGCCCAGGGCGCACCGACCCAGACCGGCGAGCCCGGCCCGGGCGCCGACGCCGAGAACCTCGGCCGGAGCCACGACAACCGCTAAGGCGATCGCCTGACGCGCTGGCGTTCGCCGCCAGGCGCACGGTCCCGCGGGGCCCCGTTCTTCGGAGCGGGGCCCCGCGTTCGTTCGTGTCCGCCACGGGAACGCCGCCGAGGTGGGCGGGGTGGGGGAGGGACGCGCGGGCTCTTCCTACTTTGCGGGCCCGATCGCTCGTCCCTGGGGCGTTCTCACCGGACGCCGCCGCCCCCATGATCCAGGCCTCCGCCGACCTCCACCGCCAGCTCGACGGCCTCGTCGTCGCGCCCGACTACGAGCGCCGCCTCCGCGTGCTCTTGGAGCACTGCCAGCGGAATCTCCCCTCGGTCGACGAGGCCATGATCCGCCGCGCCTTCCGCGTGGCCTACTGGGCCCACCGCGACGACCGCCGCGCCTCCGGTGAGCTCTACATCTCGCACCCCCTGGAGGTCGCGCTCATCGCGGCCAAGGACATCCGGATGGACGACGTGACCGTGGCGGCGGCGCTCCTCCACGACACGGTCGAGGACACGGACCTGTCGCTCGACCTCCTGGAGAGCGAGTTCGGCACCGAGGTCGCGCGGATCACCGATGGCGTGACCAAGATCGGGAGCGTGTTCGAGAACCGGGCGCTCGGCCGGGCCGAGAACGTCCGGAAGCTCATGCTCTCGATGGCGTCGGACGTCCGCGTCATCCTGGTCAAGTTCGCCGACCGGCTCCACAACATGCGGACGCTCGTGGCGATGCCGACCGAGAAGCAGCTCCGCATCGCGGCCGAGACCGCGGACCTGTTCGCGCCGCTGGCGCACCGGTTCGGGCTCCACGAGGTCAAGACGGAGCTCGAAGACCTCTCGCTGAAGTACCTCCAGCCCGAGGCCTACCGCGAGATCGCCGACGGGCTCAACGCCAAGCGCCGCCAGCGCGAGCGGTTCATCGAGCGGTTCATCGAGCCGCTCCGCGAGGAGCTGAAGGAAGCCGGGTTCGCCTTCGACATCTACGGCCGGCCGAAAAGCATCACGTCGATCTACAGCAAGATGAAGCGGCAGGGCGTCGGCCTCGACGAGGTCTACGACCTGTTCGCGATCCGCGTGATCCTTCACACGACGGGCAAGCAGGGCCGCGAGGACTGTTGGCGCGTCTACTCGACCGTCACGGCCAACTACCCCCCGGTCGACGGGCGGCACCGCGACTTCATCTCCAAGCCCAAGTCGAACGGGTACCAGAGCCTCCACGCGACGGTCATGACGCCGGAGGGCCGGCCGGTCGAGGTCCAGATCCGGACGCAGGAGATGCACGAGGTCGCCGAGCGCGGCGTCGCGGCCCACTGGAAGTACAAGGAGACGCCGGGAGGCGACGGCGCGGCCCCGGCCGGCGCCGGTGATGCCCGCGTGGACGAGCTCTACGCGTGGGTCCGCGACCTCCTCGAAAACCCCTCGCCCGACGACGCCGGCGAGTTCGTCCGCCAGTTCCAGCTCAACCTCTACGACGAGGAGATCTACGTCTTCACGCCGGCCGGCGAGCTGGTCACGCTCCCGACCGGCGCCACGCCCGTCGACTTCGCCTTCCAGATCCACTCCGAGGTCGGGTTCCACTGCATCGGGGCGAAGGCCGATGGGAAGATGGTCCCGCTCAGCTACCGGCTCCAGTCGGGCGAGCAGGTCGAGATCCTGACGTCGAAGCGCCAGACGCCCAACCCCGACTGGGCCACGTTCGTCGTCACCCACAAGGCGCAGGCGCGGATCCGCCACTGGATCAACGAGCGTCGGCGGAAGACGTCGGCGCACGGCCGGGACCTGCTAGACAAGAAGCTCGCCCGCGCCCACCTCGAGCCCGACGAGCAGGCCATCAACCGCCTCGCCGCCGACCTCAAGTTCGCCTCGACCCAGCAGCTGTTCTACGAGATCGGCTCCGGCAAGTACGACCCGGCCGACTTCGTGGCGGCGCTCAAGAAGGGCCTCCCCCCGGAGGCGCCCGAGTCGGACGTCCCCGAGGGCGTCTCGCCCGCCCTCCTGGAGGTCGACGAGATCGACTTCCGCGAGGACGCCCGCGAGCGCGTCGGCGGCCGGACGGCCCTCGTCATCGAGGGCGAGCGCCACACCGACCTCGCCGTCGAGTACGCTGCGTGCTGCGGTCCCATCCCCGGCGACGACGTGTTCGGGTTTCTCTCGCGGACCGGCGTCGTCAAGATCCACCGGAAGGGGTGCAAGAACGCGAACCACCTGTTCTCGGACCACGGCGAGCGCGTGATCCCGGTCGAGTGGAGCCGCCAAAAGGACGTCCAGTTCTCGGCCACGCTCCGCGTCGTCGGCGAGGACCGCGTCGGGATCGTGAGCGACATGACGGCCGTGATCTCGAAGAGCCTCAAGACCAACATCCGCTCGATCACCGTGACGTCCGAGGACGGGATGTTCGAGGGGACCATCGTGCTCTACGTCAGCGACGTGAAGCAACTCCGGCGGATCATGAAGCGGCTGGGGCGGCTCGATGGGATCTACGGCGTGTACCGCGAGGAGTAGGGGAATCCTTGGGTCTCGCGGTGGTATGTGCGTTATCGGCGCCTGGGGCGCTGGGGGAGGGGTGAAACTTTGACTCTGACCCGACGCAGTTCGTTGATCGGCGTAGGTTTGTGACTCTATTCCCCGATTCCAGGCTCCCCGTGCGGGCGGAGCCTATTCCCTGTGACAACCGGCCTCGCGCCCGCGTCGGTATGTGCGCGGTGCGAGGCCACCTTCCCACCACGATGGCTTCCAATTCCAACCGCACGCCGACCCTCACGAAGAAAGACGTCGCTCGCGAGGTCGCCGCGGCGTCCGGCGAACCGCTGTACAAGTGTGAGCCGTGGGTCCAGGCGACGATCGACGCCCTCCGAGACCTCATGGCCGGGGCCGACCCCGAGCTCCGCATCGAGCTCCGCGACTTCGGCGTCTTCGAGGTCAAGAAGACGAAGGCCAAGCCGAAGGCCCGCAACCCGAAGACGAACGAGACGGTCTTCATCCCGGCCCGCCGCAAGACGCACTTCAAGCCGGGCAAGAAGCTCCGCGAGACGCTCCAGGAGCCGCTCCAGGAACTCGGCTACGCGATCCCCGAGGGCAGCGCTGATCACCCCGCCAACCGGAAGCAGGCGGCCTGACCACGACGCGACGGCGAGGCCACCCCGCCCGCCTCGGTGACCCCGCGGCCCGCCAGCGAGACGCGTCGCCGGCGGGCCGCTAGCTTTCCGGCATGGACCTCCCGCCCCGCGTGGCCGGGGTCGACTACGGCGCCCGTCGCGTCGGCGTCGCCCTGGCCGACCCGCTCCGTCTCGTCGCCCGCCCGCACGGGACGTTCGCGCCGGGCGCGGCGCTCGCTGAGCTGGCCCGGCTGGTGGACGAGGACGGCGTCGGCGTCATCGTCGTCGGGTGGCCGCTGACGGACGACGGGGCGGAGGGGCACGCCGTCGACCGCGTCCGGCCCTTTCTCGGGCGGCTTAAGAAGGCCGCGCCCAGCGCCGAGGTCGTCGTCCAGGACGAGCGGGAGTCGTCGCGCCGCGCGCTCCGTGACCTCGTCGAGGCGGGCGTGTCGAAAAAGCGCCGCCGCCACAAAGGGACGCTCGACGCGGCCGCGGCGTGCGTCATCCTCCAGGACTGGCTGGATGAGCAGCGCTCTCCGTTCGGGTGAAGGGTGGGCTGAGACCCCGTCCGGCCGGGATCCTCAGCCCCGCACTGGGCTATCCTTTGCACCCGAACCGCGACACCCGATGGTCCTCCCGATCTACGCCTACGGCCAACCCGTCCTCCGCGAGCGCGCGGCTGAGATCGAGTCTGACAGCCCCGAGCTTCAGGCGCTCATCGACGACATGATCGAGACGATGTCCGTAGCGCACGGCGCCGGCCTCGCCGCGCCCCAGGTCGGGCAGTCGATCCGCCTCTTCGTGGCCGACCTCACGTCGTACGCCGAGGACCTGGCCGAAGACAACGACGGGGAGGTGCCGGACTACGCGACGGGCCCGCTTGTCTTCATCAACCCGGAACTGGTCGTGGAGGAGGGGGCGCCGGAGATCGACATGGAGGAGGGGTGTCTCTCGATCCCGGACCTCCGGGAGACCATCTCCCGCCCGGACGCGTTGCGGATCCGGTTTCTGGACCGCCACTTCCAGCCGCACGAGTGGCCGGTCGAGGGGCCGCTCGCGCGCGTGATCCAGCACGAGACGGACCACCTCGACGGCGTCCTCTACCTCGACTACCTCTCGCCGCTCCGGCGCAAGTTCCTGGGCCGCCGGCTCAAGGCCATCGCCCGTGGGGAGTGCGAGGCCGAGTACCCGATGGCGTTCCGCGACGACGCCTGACGCGTCGGTTCGCTCGGTCGGCCCCGGCCCCGGCCCCGAGACCCTGGACCCCGCGCGGCGGGCCGGAGTAGGAGCGGCTCCCACCCCTCAACCCCGATGGCCGACTCCGAAAACATGGACGATCCCAAGGACCTCCGCGACCAGCGCCCCGATTACGTCGAGGACAAGTCGGGCTCCGGCGACGTCGACGGGGAGGACCATTCCGAGGAGGAACAGCCGACCGTCGGGACCGACCCCCAGGACACCGGCGACACGGATGTGCAGAAGCCGCACGTGGAGCTCGACGAGGACGCCGTGCGGGAGGCCGAGCGGGAGGGGAAGGGCTATCGGTAAGCGCGACCGTCGGCGCCGCGTCCGTCGGGCCCCTTAGACTCCGCCCGTGTCCGCACCGGTCGCCGCGCTCCTCTCCGTCCTCGCGATCTCGCTGGCCTCACTGGCCGGCGCGCTCACGCTGTCGCTCGGCCGCGCCCGGCTGGAGCGCGTGATCTTCCTCCTCGTGGCGTTCGCCGTCGGCGCGATGCTGGGGGGCGCGTTGCTCCACCTCATCCCGGAGAGCTACGAGGCGCTCGGTGGCGGGCCGAAGACCGGTCTGCTCGTGCTCGCGGGCGTCGTCGCGTTCTTCGTACTCGAGAAGTTCCTCCACTGGCGCCATCAGCACGGGGCGCCGGAGGCGCTCGAGGGCGCGAGCGGCCACGTCCATCACGGGCACCATCACCACGGGCACGCCCACCTCGGCGCCGAGGCGGGGGGGGGCGCGGCGCCGTTCGCGCTCGTCAACCTCGTCGGGAGCGTGGCCCACAACGTGATCGACGGGGCCATCGTCGCGGCGGCCTACCTCGTCTCGATCCAGACCGGCGTGGTGACGACGCTGGCCGTGATGCTCCACGAGATCCCCCAGGAGATCGGCAACTTCGGCGTGCTCGTCTATGGCGGGTACCCGCCCCGGAAGGCGCTGATGTACAACTTCATCGCCGGGCTCGGCGGGCTGGTCGGCGCCGGCCTCGTGCTCCTGCTCGGGAGCGGCGTCGACGGCCTTGCCGACTACCTCCTCCCGATCACGGCGGGCGCGTTCCTCTACATCGCCGGCAGCGACCTCATCCCGGAGCTCAACCGCCGCCACAGCTACCCCGCCACGAAGGCCGTCGGCCAACTCGTGATGATGCTGCTCGGGATCGCGATCATGGCGCTGCCGTTGCTCTGGGAGTAGGGGCGCTCGTCAGGCGGCTCACGGGCCGTGAGGCGGGCGCGCCGCGTCCCATGCCACCGACTCCGCGAGCCCATCCTCACGCCCGACCTCCTGCTGGCCGCGTACCAGATCGGCGTCTTCCCGATGGCCGACGCCGACGGGTCGATCGCGTGGTATGCGCCGGACCCGCGCGCCGTCCTCCCGCTCGACGCGTTCCACGTGCCGAAAACGCTCGCCAAGACGGTCCGCCGTGGGGAGTTCGAGGTGGTGGTGGACCGGGACTTCGAGGGGACCATGCGCGCGTGCGGGGCGCCGGCGCCGGACCGACCGGAGACGTGGATCTCGGAGGAGATGGTCGAGGCCTACGTCGCGCTCCACGACCTCGGGTACGCCCACTCCGTGGAGTGCTGGCAGGACGGGGCGTTCGCGGGCGGGCTCTACGGCGTCGCGCTGCGGGGCGCGTTCTTCGGCGAGAGCATGGTGACGCGCGTCCGGGACGCGTCGAAGGTGGCACTCGTGCACCTCGTCGAGCGGCTACGGGCGGGCGGGTACCAGCTCCTCGACACCCAGATGGCGACGCCTCACCTCGAGCGGTTCGGCGTGGTCGAGATCCCGCGCGAGACGTTCGAGCGCCGCCTCGGCCTCGCCCTCGCCGCCGAGGCCGACTGGGCCGCCATTGAGCGGACCGAGGGGGCGGACCGGTAACACTCGGGCGCGTCGGGCGTTCACCCCTCCCGTCGCCCCGTCGCCCCGATGCTCCGTCTCGTCCTCGCCCTCAGCCTGACCGCCCTCGGCGCAGCGTGCAGCTCCCGCCAGTCCGAGCCCGGGTTGCCCGCCTCGGTCGAGCGCGCGCCCGAGGCGGAGGTCCTCCCGGCGACGCCGCCGGTCTCGAACGCCGCCCCCGTGGTCGCGGCCGCTGCGGCCGACGCGCCCGCCGACACCGTCGAGGCCGCCGAGCAGGCGACGCGGGCCACCTTCCGGCAGATCCTGGACGACGCGGCGGCGCAGGACGTGGCCTCGCGGCCGTACGGCGAGATCGTCCAGTGGGTCGGCGAGCAACTCCTCGGCGTCCCGTACCGCGCCGGGATGCTCGACGCGCCCGCGTCCGAGACGCTCGTCGTTGACCTCACGGCGTTCGACTGTGTGCTCTACATCGAGAACGTCCTGTCGCTGGCGACGGCCATCGCGACGGGCGAGACTAGCTACCAGGCCTACACCGACGGCGTCCGCACGCTGCGGTACCGCGACGGCGCGCTCGACGGCTACTGCTCACGGCTCCACTACTTCTCGGACTGGATCCGCGACAACGAGCGCCGCGGCACCCTCCAGAACGTGACGCAGGCGATCGGCGGCCAGCCGTTCGAGAAGCGGCTGACGTTCATGGGCGAGCACCGCGACGCGTACCCCAAGCTGGCCTCGGACTCGACCTACGCCTGCATCCTCGACATGGAGGCCTCGCTCGCCGGCACCGAACTGTTCTACGTCCCCCAGGATCGGATCTCGACGGTCTACGACTCGCTCCGACCCGGCGACATCATCGCGACGGCCACGAGCATCGGCGGGCTCGACGTGACGCACACCGGGTTCGTTCACAAGACGGACGCCCACACCGGGTTCATGCACGCCTCGCTCTCGTCGGACCGCGTCAAGATCTCCGACGACCTCCAGAGCTACGTCCAGGGGATTTCGAGCCAGGTCGGCGTCGTCGTCGTCCGCCCGCTGGACCCGCGGGGGTGAAGGAGCGAGAGGATCGGGAGCGGGGCGGTGCGGTCTGAGTCGAGCGCGTCTGCCAGTTCCCGGTTCCCCTTTCCCATCGCCGGCGAGCGCCGCGAGCCTCACGCTGTCTTCGTCGCGCACGGCCGGCCGTCTCGCCCGATCTTCGGGTGTCTCCCCACACCACTGGCATGGACCTCAAGCGCATCGGCGTGTTCACCTCGGGCGGCGACTCGCCCGGCATGAACGCGTGCATCCGGGCCTCGACGCGGCGCGCCATCGCCGAGGGCCTCGAGGTCATCGGGATCAAGCGGGGCTATGCGGGGATGATCGACGGCGACTACGTTGAGATGGACCGGCAGTCGGTCTCGAACATCCTCCAGCAGGGGGGCACGATCCTCAAGAGCGCGCGCTCGGAGCGGTTCCGGACGCCGGAGGGCCGCGCCGAGGCGGCCGCCAAGCTCCGCGAGGCCGGCATCGACGCGCTCGTCGCGATCGGCGGCGACGGGACGCTCCAGGGCGCGACGCACCTCGCCAACGAACACGGGATCGCCGTCGTCGGCTGCCCCGGGACGATCGACAACGACCTGTTCGGGACGGACGAGACGATCGGGTTCGACACGGCGCTCAACACGGCGCTCGACTCGATCGACAAGATCCGCGACACGGCCGACGCCCACGACCGGCTGTTCCTCGTGGAGGTGATGGGCCGCGACACCGGGTTCATCGCGCTCGCGTGCGGCATCGGCGGCGGCGCCGAGCTCGTCCTCATCCCGGAGATGATGACCGACGTCATCTCGATCAAGGACCGGATCCTGTCGCTGATGGCGGCCCAGAGCCGGTCGAGCATCGTGGTCGTGGCCGAGGGCGACGAGCTTGGCGGGGCCCACCGGATCCGCCAGGCGCTCGCCGAGGACCCGGCGTTCGACCGGATCGACACGCGCGTGTCGGTCCTCGGCCACATCCAGCGCGGCGGCTCGCCGACGGCCCGCGACCGCGTCCTGGCCTCCCGCCTCGGCGCAGCGGCCGTCGAGGCGCTCCTCGAAGGCCACGACGGTGTGATGGTCGGCATCGTGAACAACGACCTCAAGCTGACGCCGATGCGCAACGTGTGGGCGCGGAAGAAGGACGTCGACTACGACCTCCTCCAACTCACGGCGCTCCTCAGCTAGCGGCCCGACCTCGTCGGCCTCGGCGCCGAGGCCGGCGGGGTCACCGGACGACCACGAGCGGTCGGGCGGTGCGCTCCGTCCCGGCCGTCAGCACGATCCGGTACGCGCCGGGCGCGAGGGCGGAGACGTCGAACACCGCACGGGTCTCGCCGCGCGGGCGGGGCCCCTCGACGAGCACCGCCACGCGTCGGCCAAGAGCGTCGACGACCGTGAGGGCGACCGCCTCGGGCGCGTCGAGGGCAAAGCCGACGGAGACGAGGGAACGGGCCGGGTTCGGGGCGGGAGGATGGAGGCGAAGGGCCGGAGCGGGAGATGCGCCAGTGGCGACGGGCGCCGCGAACGCCTCGCGGACGAGTCCACGGAGCGCGACGTAGGTCGGCACGACGTCGGCGAGCGTGCCGCGGGTGATCAGGACGCCCCCGAGGCCCGCCTCCAGGTCGATCCACGGCGCGACGCCGGTCTCGCTAAGTGCACTGGCCACTCGCAGCGAGCTGTCGAGGCGGAGGTCCTCACGCCACACGCCGAGGCCGTAGCGGATCACCTCCGACGGGGCTCGCTCGGGGTAGGCGTCCATCACCGGCCCGTACGGTGTCGCGACGAACGCGGCGCCGGCGGTCTGGTCAGAGAGGATCGTCTCGACGGTTTCTGAGGCGAGGATCTGCTCGCCGTCGGAGAGGCCGCCACCGAGCATCATCTCGAGGAAGGCGGCGAGGTCGTCGGCCGTGCCGCTCGCGCCGCGGGCGATGCCGGGGTTGCGGGAGCTGTCGTAGGCCGTGCCGACGAGCCCGAGCGGGCCGGCGAGGACGTCTCCGAAGAGGGCCGTCCACCGCCGCCCGGTCTGGAGCTCGGCCATCCGCGCCGCGAGGTGGAGCGAGGCGTCGCCGTGGGCGAACGCGGCGCCCGGCTCCGCGACGAGGTCGAGCGTCACGACGTCGTCGACGCACGCCGGGAGCGTCGTCGCCGGGTCATTCAGGCAGGCGGGGGCGTCGACGCCCAGGCCGGTGGGGAAGCCGGAGACGTGGGCGGCGAGCTGGCGGACCGTCACACCGCGCTTGTCCCCCTCGGTGTCCGGAAAGAAGCTGGCGAGCGGGGTGTCGAGGTCGAGCGTCCGGTTCGCGTCGAGGGCCGCGAGGACGGCGCCGGACAGCCACGACGTCGTGGTCCCGAGCGGGACGACCTCTCCGAGGGCGCCGTCGCCGTACGCCGCGCGGTAGCGGACCGTGTCGGCGTCGACCACCACGAGGACGGCGCCGCCGCCGAGCGCCACCAGGGAGTCGGTGAGGAGCGCGTCGATGGCGCTCGCGTCCTGCGCCGCGCTTGGGCCAGCACCGAACCACAGAGCGAGGAGGGCGGAGGCGAGGCGCATGGCGGGCGGGGGCTGGCCGGTGGACGCGGTTCCCGCCCTCGGGCTTACTCCCGTTCGACCGTCATCCGGACCTCGTTCGTCCCGCGGTCCCAGCGGTAGGCCAGGTCGTCGACGAGCCGGCGGATGAGGTGGAGGCCGTAGCCGTGCTCGGAGTGCTTCTGAACGACCTCCTGGGCCGGCGTCGCCGGCGCCGACGTCGGGTCGAACCGGATGCCGCGGTAGCGGATCACGACGGTCAGCCGGCCTCGGCCGGGCGCGCCGCGGACGACGACGTGCCCGCCGTCGGTCATCCCGTGCTCGATGGCGTTTGCCACCGCCTCGTCGACGGCGAGCTGGAGGCGGCGCGCGCGCGCGTCGCCGAGGCCGGCCGCCTCGGCCCACACGCCGACGCGGCGCCGCACCCGGGCCAGCTCGGCCGTGTCGCCGCGCACGCGCATGCTATGGGCCTCCGCGCCCATTAGGCGCCCTCGAAGGACGTGACGGCGCCCTCGACCGTCTCGTGCATGTCGAACACCGTCGGGAAGCCGAGGAGGTCGAACACCTCGAACACCCGCTCCGGGAGGGCCGCGATCTTGAGGTCACCGCCCCCGTCGCGCGCCGGCTCCACGAACGCCATGAACACGCCGAGGCCGGCCGACGACACGTAGTCGAGCCCGGACCCGTCGGCGACGAGCCGGGCGTCGCCGTCGTCGAGGCAGGCCTGGAGCGCGGCCTCGAAGTCGGGCGCCGTGTGGGCGTCGAGCTCGCCGCGGAGGGCGAGGACGCGGACGGGCGCCTCGGGCGTGCCGGTGCGGCGGTCGAAGGAGACGGAGAAATGGCTCATCGGGTCGGGTGTAGTCGGGCGAAGTCAGACCGGGAGGTCGGGGTCGGCGGGGAAGGCCGCGCGCTCCGTGACCGGCGGGCCGTCGGAGACGTCGGCGGGCTCGACGGGCTCGCCGCGGCCGGTCCACCGGAGCAAGACGAACGTCGTGTCGTCGTCGGGCTCGTCGCTGCCGGACCACGCGCGGTGCTCGGCCAGGAGGAGGTCGCGGAGGTCGAGCGCGCCGACGTGGGCGTGCTGCTCCACGAACGCCGCGAGGCGGTCGTAGCCATACTCCTGGCCTTGGGCGTCGCGGGCTTCGGTGAGGCCGTCGGTGTAGAGGAGGAGCGTGTCGCCGGGGGCCAGCTTCACGCACTGCTCGCGGAGCGTCTTGCGGAACGTGGCCCCGGCCCGGTCGAGGCCGATGGCGAGCCCGTCGCCGCGGAGGAGCCAGCGCCCGCCGTCGGGCCGCTGGCGGTCGCGGACGAGCACGGCCGGCGTGTGCCCTGCGCGGGCGAGGGCGAGCGTCCCCTCGCGGGCGTCGACGACGGCGTAGACGGCGCTCGCGAACACGCCGCGGCCGAGCGACGGCGCGAGCGCGTCGTTGGCGCCGGCCAGGAGCTCGCCCGGCGACCGCGTGAGGCGGCTGCCGGCCTGGAACACCCCTTTCAACTCGGCCATGTAGAACGCGGCCGGCGTGCCCTTGCCCGAGACGTCGGCCACCATCACCCCGACGCAGTCGTCGCCGATCCGGACGACGTCGTAGTAGTCGCCGCCGACCTCGCGGGCCGGGCGTTCGGCCGCGGCCAGCTCCAGGCCCTCGACCTCGGGGAGCGACTGGGGGAAGAGCCGTTTCTGCACCTCCCTCGCCAGCGACAGCTCGCGGGCGAGGCGCTCGCGCTCGAGCGCGTCGGCGAACAGGTCGGCGTGGGAGAGCGAGAGGGCGGCCTGGCCGGCGAACGTCTCGAGCGCGGCGAGGTCGTCAGGTTCGAAGGCGTCGGCGGTCGTGCGGGCCACGAGCAGGACGCCTCGCGTGAGCCCGCCGGGGCCGTCGATGGACGAGGCGCCGAGCGGGAGCGTGACGAGGCTGGCGACGCCATCGCCTGGCCGAGCGCGGACGCGGTGGTCGGCCTCGGCGTGGGAGAGGACGAGCGCGCCGTCGGCCTCAGCCGCGGCGCGGTACAGGGCGTCCGCGTCGGCGGCCCGCGTCGCGGCGTCCAGCGTCAGTCCCGAGGCGGCCACGACCGTCGGCCGGATGTTGCCGTGGGAGGGGTCCGTCAGCGCGACCCACGCCGCGTCGCCGAGCCGGGCGTCGACGGGGCCGCGGGCGATGGCGGCCGCCAGTTCCGCCCGGTCGAGGACGCGGCCGGAAAGGTCGGCGAGCGAGCGGAGCGCCCGGCGCTCGCCGGCCCGCTGGTCTTGGGCCGCCGCCGTCGAGAGCCCGAACAGGAGCGAGAGGGCCGTCGCCAAGCCGTACAGCGCGCCGAAGACGGTGACGGACAGCACGAGCGCCGCGAGCGACCGGCTCAGCACGGCGGTGTACGGGAAGTCCGGGATCCGCCCGGTCCCGTCGCCGACGGGCAGCGCGCCCGGTCCACCGAACTGAACGTAGAGGAGGGCCACCATCGTGGCCGACAACCCCAACGCGAGGGCGCCGGCGGCGACCCGGTGCCGGCGCGCGAGGTCGCTGATCCATCGCTGTCGGAGAGCGAGCGCGACGCCCGCCAACACGGACGCGGCCCCGAACACGGCCATCGCCGTCGGCACGTAGACCACCAGCGGCCGCCCGGCGACCGTCAGCGCGGTGAGGACGGTGAGGCCGAGGAAAGTGGCCCACAGGAGGAGCGTCGACCGGCGGCGGCCGTGGAGCGCGAGCGGCCGGAGTGAGGCCAGGAGCGTCGCTCCGAGCGCGGCCTCGGAGGTCCCGAGGACCGCGGCCCAGACGACCGTAAGGGTCCGGTCGGGGAGCCCGGTCTTGGGGTCGATGTACCCGTCGAACCCCGCGCCGACCGCGAGGGTCAGGACGAGGACGCCGAGCCCGAGGCCGAACGGGACGGCGAGGCTCCGAAGCGGGCCCGTTCGGCCGCCGGTCCCGGCAAGCGCGAAGTACAGCGCCGCGGCCGCTCCAACGGCGAGCACGTCGAGGCCGATCGCGGCGGCCAGCCCGGCCGCGGCCCCGCCGGTGACGGCCGCCCCCCGGGCGGCGGCCACCACGGCCAGGCCGAGGACCGCGCCGACGCCCAGCGACACGCGCCGGGGGGCGGTGGCCAGCAGGGCGCGGAACGCGCGTCGGGTGGTGGGCAGCGGGGAGGACAGGGCGGGGCGGGCGGCGAACCGCTGTGTTCGGTCGCGGGAGCGCGGGGTTGCGAATATATCCGGGCTGCGGACAGCCCCGGGCAACCCCGACGGCTGCCTCCCGTAGCGCCCGAACTCCCCCGGATTCCCGTGCGCACTGTCCTCTCCCGCCTCTTCCTCGTCGGCCTCCTCGGGGTCGCCATCTTCGCCGTCATCCGCTTCGCGGACGGGACCGGCCGCGCCGTGGTCGATCTCACGAGCCCCGACGTCGACGACCTCGAGCACGAGGCCTTCCGGATCGATGCGCCGGGGACGTTCGCCGTCGACGCGGCGGGGTCTTACGAAGAGGTGTCGGGCGGCCCGTCCGACACGACGCTCGCGGCCTACGGCTGGCTCGTCCGCCGCTCCGACGGCGCCATCGTGTGGAAGCTTTCCGGGCGGCGGCCCGAGCGGGGGACCCTCGTCACGGTCAACGACACGATCCGACTCGGGCCCGGGACCTACGACGCGTACTTCACCGCCTACGGCGACCCGCTCGTCCGCCAGCCCGGCCCGCGCGACGGGTCGCTCGGCGAGCGGATCCGGGCGTTCCTCAGCCGCGGCGGGCGGTCCTGGGTGGGCGACGCCGGACGCTGGCGGCTCATCCTGCGCGGCCTCGACGCGCCCGCCCGCGAGGCCGAGACTGGCGGCCTCGGCGACCCCGCCGAGGCGGACGCCCCCGAGGACTCGACCTTCCTGTGGCAGGCCCTCGGCGTCCGCAGCCGCCAGCGGCGGGAGGAGATCCTCCACGTCACGGCGCCCGCCCGCGTCGCCGTCCGCACCGTGACCGAGATCACCGACGGCGTCGTGGCCGACCGCGCGTCGATCGTCCGGCTCGGGGGCCGCGACACCGTGTGGACCGTCCCCGCCCGGGGCACCTGGGCTGGCGGATCGCTCAAGAATCGGATCGTTGAGGACGAGGTCGAGCTCCAGCCGGGCCTGTACCGCGTCGCCTTCGAGGCCGACCGGTCGCACGCCTACGGCGACTGGACGGCGAACCCGCCGCTCGTCCCGTGGTCCTGGGGGGTGTCGGTCCGCCGCGCCACGCCCGATCAGGCCGTCGCCCGGCTCGACCCCTCGGCGCTCGACCTCCCACAGATCGCCGCGTTCGACTGCGTCGGTTCGGACCAAGAGTTAGAGGCCGTGTTCACGACGGCCCAGCCGCTCGACGTCCTCCTCGTGGCCGTCGGCGAGATCACGTCGGGGTCGCGCTACGACTACGCCACGCTTGAGGTCGAGGGGGAAGACGGCGACTGGGACGAGGTCTGGGAGATGCGCGACGACCTCGAGCCGGCCGGCGGCGACGACAAGAACAAGCGGGCGACCGCCGCGCTCTCGCTCGACCCGGGCACGTATCGGCTCCTCTACGAGACCGACGGGTCGCACGACTGCAGCGACGGCTACAACGGCGGCGGCGGCCCCGACGAGCCGCTGTGGGGCGCCGTGCTCTACGCCCTCGACCCCGATCTCGACGTCGCGTCCCTCGACGTCCAGGTCGTCGAACCCTCGGAGCCGGTCTCCAGCGGTGGCGCCCTCGCCCTGCCCGACGCGGGCCGGCTTCTCGCGCGGATCGACTCGGTGGGCAACGATGAGGACCACCGCGTCACGTTCCAGCTCGATGCGGGGACGGAGGTGCTCGTCGTGGCCCAGGGCGAGATGTCCGACGAGGTCGAGTACGACTTCGCCCGGATCGAGACGACGTCGGGCCGCGAGGTCTGGAGGATGTCGTGGCAGAACACGGTCCCGGCCGGCGACGCCTTTTTCCACCGCCGCTTCGAGGGGACGGTCCCGCTTGCTCCGGGGACGTACGTGCTCCACTACGAGTCCGACGGCAGCCGCTCTTTCGGCGACTTCGGGCCGAGCAGCGACGTGCTCTGGGGCGCCCACGTCTACGCGCCAGACGCTCCTGCCCCAGAGGCCCCGGCCGCCGACACGCCGATGCCGCCACCGCCTCCGGCCCCACCTGCTCCCGCGCCGGAGACGCCGACCTCGGACGTCTAGGGCACCGCGGTGGACGGGTGGCGTTGACCCCGCCCGTCCCCCCGTGCCCGTGCCCGATACCCTCCGCCTGACCCTCGCCGTCCCCGACGACGGCACCCGCGAGCCGCTCCTCGCCGACCTCGCCGACCTCGGCTTCGACGCCTTCGAGGAGGAGCCGGACGCGCTCGTGGCCTACGCCCCGGCCCCGCGGTGGGACGGCCCGGCGCGCGAGGCCGTCGGCGCGCTCCTCCGCCAGCGCGGCCTGACCGCGGCGGCGTTCCGTGAGGAGGTGGTCCCCGACCAGGACTGGAACGCGCGGTGGGAGGCGAGCCTGCAGCCCATCGAGGCCGGCCCGTTCGTCGTCGCCCCGTCGTGGACCGAGGTGCCGCCCGACGCCGGCGGAGCGACCGTGCTTCGCATCGACCCGAAGATGGCGTTCGGGACGGGCTATCACGAGACGACGCGGATCTGTCTCCGCCTCCTCGCCGACGCCGTGCCCGAGGCGGGCCGGGTGCTCGACGTCGGCACGGGCACGGGGGTCCTCGCGATCGCCGCGCTCCGCCTCGGGGCCGCCTCCGCCGTCGGCGTCGACGTCGACCCGTGGAGCGTCACGAACGGGCGGGACAACGCCGCCCTGAACGGCGTCGCCGACGCGTTCGACGTGCGCGAGGGCTCGGTCGAGACGGTGCCGGAGACCGGGTTCGACCTCGTCATCGCCAACATCATCTCGTCGATCCTCGACCCTCTCCTTCCCGGCCTCCTCGAGCGGGCCCCCCCGTCCGCCTCGGCGATCCTCTCGGGGCTGCTGGCGTCGGAGCGGGACCGGTTCGTCGATCGGCTGGCGGGCGAGGGGTTCGACCTCGTCGCCGAGGCGGCCGAGAACGAGTGGTGGGGCGGCCTCTGGCGGCGGGCGGAAGCATGAGAGTGTGCGCCATCGACGTCGGGACGAACACCGTCATGAGCGTCGTCGCTGATGTGAGGGACGGGCGGCTGACGGTCGTCGAGGACGAGGAGCGGTTCGCCCGCCTCGGGCAGGGCGTGGACGCGAGCGGGCGGCTGGCGCCGGAGGCCATCGACCGCGTGCTGGACCGGCTGGCCGCGGCGCAGGCGACGGCCGAGCGGCTCGGCGCCGAGCGGGTCGTCATCGGGGCGACGAGCGCGAGCCGGGACGCCGCGAACGTCGGCGAGCTCCGGGGGCGGGTGCGCGACGACCTGGGGCTGGACTACCGCGTGATCTCGGGCGAGGAAGAGGCGGAGGCCTCGTTCCGCGGGGCACTCGCCCTGCTCCCCGACGTCGACGCCGCGCTCGTGGTCGACGTCGGCGGCGGGTCGACGGAGGTCGCGCTCGGGACGAGGGCGGAGGGCGTCATGCGGCGGCAGAGCGTCGATGTGGGGAGCGTCCGCCTCACCGAACGCCGCTTTTCGGAGCGCCCTCCGTCGGACGGCGCCGTCGAGGCTGCCCAGGCGGACGCCGAGGCGGCGTATGCCGCGGTCGGGTTCGAGAGGGGAGGGGTCCCGCTCGTGGCGACGGGCAGCGTCGGCCGCCTCGTGGCGCGCCTGGTCGGGGCGACGGACCGCGTGTCCGCCGCCGCGCTCCGCGAGTGGCGCGACCGGCTGCTGGCGCTCACGCCCGACGAGGCGCTGGCCATTTCTCCCGACGTGCTCGCGGGCCGGGAGGACGTGGCCGCGGCGGCCCTCCTCCTGCTCGACGCCGTCCTCGCCCGCTTCGGCGCCGACGCCTACGTCCCGACGACGGGTGGCCTCCGCCACGGCCTCGCGCTCGCCGAGGCGGACCGGGCCGGCTGAGCGGCATTTCGCCGCATCTCTCCCCACGGCGCCGGAACCGGGGGGCATCCTCCCGGTCCCCACCGAAACGACTCCCGCTCCCATGGCCGCCCCGAACGACGCCCCCAAGCCGACCGCCCCGCGCGGCGTGTCGCAGGTCACCAACTTCATCGCCGTCGCCTCGGGGAAGGGCGGGGTGGGGAAGAGCACCGTCGCCGCCAACCTCGCCGCCGCGCTCGCCGCGTCCGGCGCGAAGGTGGGCCTGCTCGACGCCGACGTGTACGGGCCGAGCGTGCCGCTCATGTTCGGCGTCCCCGCGGACGAAAAGCCGCGGCTCAACGACGAGCGCCACATCGTCCCGCTCGTCCGCTACGGCGTCAAGCTCCTCTCGATGGGCTTCCTCGTCGACGACTCGAACGCCGTGATCTGGCGCGGGCCGATGGTGTCGAGCGCCGTGCGCCAGTTCCTCGGGCAGGCCGCGTGGGGCGAGCTCGACCACCTCATCATCGACCTGCCGCCGGGCACGGGCGACATCCAGCTCACGCTCGTCCAAACCGTTCCGCTGACGGGCGCCGTCGTCGTGTCCACGCCGCAACCGGTCGCTCTCGCCGACGCCCGGAAGGCCGTCAAGATGTTCGAGAACGTCCACGTTCCGGTCCTCGGCGTGGTCGAGAACATGGCATACTTCACGCCGCCGGACCTCCCGGACCGGAAGTACTACCTCTTCGGCGAGGCCGGCGCTCAGAAGCTGGCGGCGGAACTCGACGTGCCGGTCCTGGGCGAGGTCCCGATCGAGCAGGCGGCCCGCGAGGCCGGAGACAACGGGACGCCCGTCGTCCTCGCCGAGCCCGAGAGCGCGACGGCGCAGGCCTTTCGCCAGATGGCCGAGCGCGTCGTCACGGAGGTCGAGCGCCGCAACGCCGACGCGCCGCCGACGCAGCCCATTGAGATTCTGTACAAGTAGCCGGCCGAGGTAGGACTGGCGGCCCCCACTGCGTCTCATTGGCGCATCACGCCGGGCCCCTGCCCGGTGGTATCTTCCGGCTCCCCCCCGCGGACATGGCAGACGACCCGACTCTCGACCCCGCCGACCCCGCGCTCCGCCAACGGATTGAGGAGACGCTGGACGCCATCCGGCCCTACCTCATGGCCGACGGCGGCAGCGTGCGCCTTCAGGGCGTGACCGACGACATGGTCGTCGAGCTCCAGCTCCTCGGCGCCTGCGGCACGTGCCCCATGAGCATGATGACGCTCCGGGCCGGCATCGAGCAGGCCATCCGGCGCGCGGTCCCCGAGATCACGCGCGTCGAGGCCGTCGCCCCGGCTGCCGCCTAGTCCGCCTCGGTCGGTCGCTCGGCCGTGTTCGCTAACAATCGGCTGCCGCCTGGCGGCCGACCCGCGTCGACTCACCCCGACCCGATGGCCCTTGAGACTGCGGGCGCTGCCGACGAGCGCCAGCCGGAACCGCGCCGGCTCCACCACATCACGCGGATCGACATCGAGCCGTCCGAGGCCCACCCGCGCCGTCACCCGACCCACGGGTGGCAGGTCCGCGCGCGGCGCGACGGCAAGCGCCTGTCGAAGTTCTTCGCCGACGCGAAGCACGACGGCCGCGAGGGCGCGCTCGACGAGGCCCTGGCCTACCGCGACCGACTGCTCGACTCCATCCCCGACGAGCCCCAGAAGCCGCGAAAGGCCTGGAGCAACACGGGCGTCGTGGGCCTCTCGGTGCGCGAGAAGGACGAGGGCCCGACGCCGAAGCTGTACGTTCAGCTCAACTGGGTGAACGCCGACGGCAAGCGGAAGGCCGGGTCGTACTCGGTCGAGAAGTGGGGCCTCCGACGGGCGCTCTGGAACGGGTGCCTCAAGCTGTACCGCGAGCGGCAGGCGGCGGGTTACCCCGTCGAGGAGCCGCACGTCATGTTCGCCCGAGCCCAGGAGCCGTTCCAGGACCAGATCGCCGAGGAGATCCGGACGGAGCGGGCCGCCGAGCGCGCCAAGGCCGAGCGCGCCGAGGTCGAGCAGGCCGCGGTGGAGACGCCAGCGGCGCGACCGGAGCCGCGCCGGTTCGAGAGCCGCGCGGACGCGCTCGCCCATGAGGAGGCCACGATGCGCCGGCTCGAGGACGCCCTCTTCAGCTAGGTCCGCCTCGGCGGAGTCGAGGGGCGCGGGGACCGTGCGGTCGGGACGCACCGTCGGTGATCCCCGGCCGCGTCCCGACGGGTGCCCGAGGCGGACCGGATCGGCGCGTGTCGGCGAGGGGCGTGGACAAAAAGAGGGCCGCCCCGAACGGATCGGAGCGGCCCCGGTCGGAGCGCGCGGCGGCGCGGTAGCGCTACGGTTGCGGCGGGAGCGCCGGCTGCCCGCCCGGCCCGAAGGCCCCCGGCGGCGGCGTCATGTTGAGGACCTCGACGAGCGTGAGCTCGAACTGGAGCGCCGAGTTCGGCGGGATGCCGCCCTGGCCGCCGCGGCCCGGCTGGCCGAGGACGCCGTAGGCCTGCGCCGGCGGGAGGTAGACCGTCCGCGTCTCGCCCTCCTGCATGTCGAGGAGCGCGTCGCGGAAGCCCGGGACCACCTGCCCGACGGCGAACACGGCCGGCTCCTCGCCGGACTCGTCGAACACCTCGCCGTTCGCGAACTGGCCGCGGTAGCGGACCGCCACGCGGTCGCCCGGCGACGGGCTCGCGCCCTCGCCCTCCGTCTCGACCGAGTAGAGCACGCCGGTGTCGCCGAGCCGATGGACGCCCTGGCGGGCCGCGACGGCCGTCAGGAAGGAGTCGGCCGTGACGGCGTTGGCCTGGATCTCGCCGAGGCGGCGGCGCGCCTGGTCGTCGGTCCGGGCCTGGGCGCGGAGCTGGCGGATCGCCATCGAGTCCTCGACGACGGCCTGGGCCGCCTGGAACTGCTCCACGGAGATCCGCGCCGAGTCGCCGGCGAGGCCGGAACGGACGCCGGCCAGGAAGAGGTCGCGGTCGAGCGTGTCGAGCGTGTCCTGCGCCAGCTGGAGCCCGTACTGGAGCCCGAGCGCGTAGGCGATCTCGACCGAGTCGCCGCGGAGCCCGGCGTTGAACCCGTCGACGAATCGGTCGAAGCTGAACGACGAGTCCTGCTGGAGGAACTGCTGGGCCGACTGGAAGCCGACGTTGTACGAGACCTGCTCGAACGGCGAGCCGTTGGCGATGTCGTCGAGGTCGGCCGAGCCGGAGGCGCCGGAGCCGGCGCCCTCGCAGCCCGCGAGAGCCGTCAGGCCGGCGAAGCCAACCAGCACAGCGGCGAGGGGGAGAAAGCGGAGGGTCATGGAGGGATTCCGTGGGGAGTCGGTGAAGCTACCGGGGCCGCGCTGGGGGCGTTGTGACGCTTCGGGGAATGCTCCCGAGCGATCGGTCACCCCGATCCGACCGCGCGGCGGCCGTCCCACCCACCGGCCTCGGCTCCCTCGCGGACGCGACCGAGGCGGGCGGAGCGGGGCCTCACGGCACCTTCGCGGCCGGCGCGGGTAGCTTGGCCGCCCCCTCTGCGCCGCCATGTCCGCCCGCCCGCTCCTCGTCACGTCCGCGCTCCCGTATGCCAACGGGCCGCTCCACCTCGGCCACCTCGCCGGGGCCTACCTCCCGGCCGACCTCTTCGTCCGCTACCAGCGGCTGGCCGGGCGCAACGTCGTGTGGGTGTGCGGGTCCGACGAGCACGGGGCGGCTATCGAGATCCGGGCCCGGCGCGAGGGCGTCTCGCCGCAGTCCATCGTCGATCGGTACCACGCCGAGCTTGCGGCGGCCTTCGAAGGGTTCGGCATCGCGTTCGACGTCTACGGGCGGACGACCTCGGACACGCATCGGGAGACGAGCCAGGACCTGTTCCGGTCCATCGAGGCCGCCCACGGGTTCGTCCGCAAGACGACGACGCAGCTCTACGACCCCGAGGCTGGCCTCTTCCTCGCCGACCGGTTCGTCCAGGGCACGTGCCCCGTGTGCGGCTACCCCGACGCCTACGGCGACCAGTGCGAGAACTGCGGCTCGACGCTCTCGCCCGACGACCTCATCGACCCGCGGAGCACGCTCTCCGGCGCCACTCCTGAGCGCCGTGAGACGACGCACTGGTACCTCCCGCTCGGCGACCTCCAGCCCAAGCTCGAGGCGTGGATCGGCACGAAGACGGACTGGAAGCCGAACGTGCTCGGCCAGGTCCGGAGCTGGTTCCAGGCCGGCCTCACGGACCGCTCGATGACGCGCGACCTCGACTGGGGCGTGCCCGTACCCGACGGCGTCGAGGGCGAGACGGCAGGGAAGGTCCTCTACGTCTGGTTCGACGCGCCCATCGGCTACCTCTCGGTCACGAAGGAGTGGGCGCAGGCGCAGGGCGACGAGGACCTCTGGCGGCGCTACTGGCAGGTCCACGAGGACGGGACCGAGCCCGAGCTCGTCCACTTTATCGGGAAGGACAACATCGTCTTCCACTGCCTCACGTTCCCGGCCATCCTCATGACGGCGAACGCGGCGCAGCCATCGCTCCCGCAGTTCGTGCTCCCGGCGCACGTGCCGGCGAACGAGTTCCTGAACTTGGAGGGCCAGAAGCTCTCGACCTCACGGGGATGGGCAGTCTGGGCTCACGAAGCGCTCGACGCGTTCGACGCCGACCTCCTGCGGTACGCCCTCGCCGTCGGCCTGCCCGAGACCAAGGACGCCGACTTCACGTGGTCCGACTTCCAGAACCGCGTCAACGGCGAGCTGGCCGACGTCGTCGGCAACTTCGCAAACCGCGCGCTCACGTTCGCCGCGCGGTACTGCGACGGCGAGGTGCCCCGCCTCGACGAACCGACGGACCAGGACCGGCAGATGCTCGGTCTCCTCGCGGAGGCGCCGGCCCAGATCGCCGCGGCCTACGAGGCGTACCGGCTCCGCGAGGCCGTCGCCCTCACCGTCGACCTCGCGCGCAAGGGGAACCAGTACCTCCAAGAGACCGAGCCGTGGAAGACGCGGACCACGGACGAGCGCGCGATGCGCAACTCGGTCCACGTGGCGCTCCAAGTCACGGCGGGCCTGTCGATCCTGCTCGAGCCCGTCGTGCCCGGCGTGGCCTCGCGGCTCCGCGGGATGCTCGCGCTCGACGGCGTCCGCTCCTCCGCCGAGGCGGGCGTCGACGGGCTCGGCTGGGACGACGTCGGGCCGACGACGCTCGACGCGGGCCACGTGATCGGCGAGCCGGGCATCCTCGTGCGGAAGGTCGAGGACGAGGAGGTCGAGGCCCAACTCCAGCTACTGAAAGACCGCGCCGCGGCGGCCGGCGCCGACGCGTCCGAGGAGGGCGCCGAGGCGGAGCCGGAGGCGCCCTACGCCGACCTCGGCGACGAGATCACGTTCGACCAGTTCACGCCGCTCGACTTCCGCGTGGGCGAGATCGTCGCGGCGGACCTCCACCCGAAGGCCGATAAGCTCCTCCGCTTCGACGTCGACCTCGGCTTCGAGACGCGCCAGATCCTGTCGGGCGTCCGGGAGTTCTTCGCGCCGGAGGACCTGCTGGGCAAGCGCGTCGTCGTCGTGGCCAACCTCGCGCCGCGGACGATCCGCGGGCTCGAGAGCAACGGGATGATCCTGTTCGCCGAGGACCGCGACGGGACGCTCTGGCCGGTCGAGGCGCAGGGCGAGCCCGGCGCCGTCGTCCGCTAGCCTCCTCCGCCTCGGCGCCGAGGCGGGAGGAGCTAGAACGACACGTCGAACCGGCCACCCGAGACCTCGACGGTCGCCCCACTCGCGTTCCGGGCCGAGAAGGCGAACGTGCCCTCGGCCGAGTCGTCGGAGACCGCCGTGACGGTCAGCGTGCCGCTCGTGGCGACGTAGACCTCGTCGCTCTGGTCGTTCGGGTCCTCGGTCCGACGCGCGAAGGCGGCCGTCGCCACGTCGTTGCTCAAGTCGTACGAGCGGAGGTCGTCGCTGGGGAGCGCGAGCGTGATGATCTCCTGGTCGTTCTGCGACACCACGTTGTCGGCCCCGACGATCGTCAGCGTCCCGGATTCGCGGTCGACGCGGACGCAGGTGCCGGAGAACGAATCGCCGCTCACGGTCGCGCGCACCGTGCCGCTGTCGGCGTAGCCGCTGGCCTGACACGCGGCGTCGTCGACGGCGTCGCTGACGGCGTCGCAGGCGGGGAGCGTGAGGACGGCGAGGAGCAGGAGGGCAGGGCGCATGTCGGGGGGAGGGGAAGTTCGGAGGCCGTCGAACCCACCCCCGCGTCGGAAGTGCCCCGCGCTCCCGGTCGATGCGGAAACGTCCCTCCCACTCGCGGACGGAGATGGAGCATGGCGCGAGCGAATCGGACAGGACCTTTCGCCGGCGCGGGCGGCGCTAGGTTCTTGGATCCGTCTCTTCTCTCCATGCGCCGACTCCTCCTCGTCACCGCCCTCGCGACCGCCGCCAGCGCTCAGCCGGGCGATCCCGGCGTCAACGACTCCGGCCTCCCGCTCCTCCCTGAGCAGGCCGCCATCGACGTGACCTACGTCGAGCTCGACCTCGCCGTCGACGCCGACGGCCGCACGATCGCCGGGACGGCGACGACCGAGGCCCGCGTCGTCCAGCCCACGTCCGAACTGGTTTTCGACCTCGACGCGCCCCTCGCGATCTCCGCGGTGGAGGAGGTCGGGTACGTCGTGGGGAGCGGGCAGGAGGTGGCGCTCGCCCGAGGCTTCGCTCGCGACGGCAACCGGTTCCGCGTCGACCTGGGGCGGACGGCCCAGCCGGGCGAGGGGCTCCGGATCCGCGTGGCCTATGGGGGCACGCCCCGCGTGGCGCCGAATCCGCCGTGGGAGGGAGGGTTCACCTGGGCCGAGACCGCCGACGGTCAGCCGTGGGTGGCGGTGAGCTGCCAGATGAACGGAGCCGACCTCTGGTGGCCCGCCAAGGATCATCCGTCCGACGAGCCCGACTCGGTCCGCGTGTCGCTGACGGTCCCGGCCGAGCTCCGCGCGATCTCGAACGGCGTCTGGGAGGGGCGCGTGGAGAACGGCGACGGGACGGCGACCGAGACGTGGGCCACGACGCAGCCGATCAACAACTACGGCGTCTCGTTCGGGATCGGGCCGTACGAGGTGGTCGAGGCGGAGTACGAGAGCCCGGCGGGGTGGGGCCAGGCCGTCCCGTTCTTCGTCCTGCCGGACCGCGTGGCCGACGCCGAACGCCAACTCCCCGGCTTCCTCGACGCGCTCGCCTTCCTCGAGCGGACGTACGGCCCGTACGCCTGGCGCGCCGACGGCTACAAGGTCCTCCACACGCCGTACCTCGGGATGGAGCACCAGACGCTTGTGGCCTACGGCTCGGAGTTCGGGGACAACGCCTATGGGTTCGACTGGCTCCACTTCCACGAACTCGCCCATGAGTGGTGGGCCAACCTCGGGACCGCGCCCGACTGGCGCGACTTCTGGGTCCACGAGTCGTTCGCCAACTACTCGGAGGCGCTCTACGCCGAGGACCTCGCCCGCCGCCGGTCCGGCGACGAGGCCGCCGAGGCGGCCTACCTCGCGTACCTCGCCGGCACGCGCGGCGGCATCGTCAACCGGATCCCGCTCGCGCCGCGCGAGACGCGCACGACGCAGTACATGTACGGCGCCCAGCGCGGCGGCAACCCCGACATCTACGTCAAGGGCGGCTGGCTCCTCCACACGCTCCGCGGGCTGATCGACGACGACGAGCGGTTTTTCGCGGCGATGCGCTCGATCCTCTACCCGTCAGAGCAGGCCGAGGCGATCACCGACGGCCGGCAGGCCCGGTTCGTCTCGACCGACGACGTGCTCGCGGCGTTCTCGCGGGCGTCGGGCCGCGATCTGTCGGGCGTGTTCGAGGTCTACATCCGCCAGCCGGAGCTCCCGCGGCTCGCCGTCGAGCGCGGGGACGGGGAGGCGACGATCCGGTGGGTGCTGCCCGAGGCCGTCGCCGATGTCGCCTTCGACGTGCCGGTCTGGGTCTCGGTCGACGGCCGCCGCCAGCGCGTCGCGATGGCGGGCGGGGTGGGGACCGTCGCCGCCGCGTCCGGCGCCGACCTCGTGCTCGACCCCGATGGGCGGCTCCTCTTCGCGCCGACGGAGTAGCGCGCTATCCTTGACGATGCGCCTCGCCGTCCTCGCGTTCGCTCTGTCCGCCTCGGCGGCCGCTCAGCCCGACCCGCTGGCCGCCCTCGCCGACGCGCTCGGCGGGCGGGCGCGGATCGACGCGGTCGAGACCCTCGAGGTCCGGTCGCGGACGCGCGCGACGGTGGGGGAGGCGACCGTCACCGTCCGCTCGACGCTGGCCGTGGAGTTTCCCGACGCCGCTCGCTGGACCGCGAAGACCGACGGTCCCGAGCGCGCGACGTGGCTGGACGGCGAGGCCGGTCGCGTGGCGGCTGGCGACTCGGTCCGAGCGCTCCCCGAGGCGGCCGTGGACGCGCTCCAGGCTGCGCTCTGGCTCCGCCCGCTGGTTCTCGCCGCCCGCCGCGCCGAGCTCTCGGCCGAGGCCCTGGGCGCCGATCTCCTCCGCGTCGACGTGCCCGGCCGTCGGGATCCGCTCATCATCGGGCTCGACGACGCCGGACGGCCCGCGCGGATCACGACGTTCCGCCGGCAGGGGGGGCGCCGCGAGTACGTCGAGGTCGTCCTCCGCGACTACCGCGAGGTCGACGGCGTGTTCGTGCCGCACCGCGTCCGCCAGGCCGTCGGCGGTGTGGTCACCGGGGTGACCACGGTCGAGTCCGTGCGCCTCGGGGCCGCGTTGGAGGGGGCGCCGTTCGGCGCCGGGGGCGGCTGACGGGGGGGGGCGGCGGCGTCCTACAGCCGGGTGGAATCGGCGCCGGAGCCGGCTCGTTTCTCTCCAGACGCCATCCGACACCTTCCATGCCCCGACTCCGACCTCTCGCGCTCGCCGCGCTCGTCCTCGGCCTGACCGCCTTCGCGCCCGGCGACTACGTCGTCGCGTCGTTCTCCAACATGTCGCCCGGCGGGACGATCAACGGTTGGGAGACGATGAGCTTGGGAGACGCGCCTCGGAGCAACTACGCGCTCGTCCGCGACGGCGGCTCAACCGTCGTCAAGGGCCAGGCCGACGGGTCGGCCTCGGGCCTCGTCCGGCGCATCGCCATCGATGCCGCTCGGTTCCCGGTCCTCACGTGGCGCTGGAAGGCCGACAACGTGATCGCGGGCGGCGACATCCGGCGCCGCGGCGGCGACGACTACCCGGCCCGGATCTACGTCACGTTCGACTACGACCCCGGCGACCTCTCCTTCGGCGACCGCCTGAAGTACCGCGCCCTCCGCGCGCTGGGCTACGACGACATCCCCGTCCGCGCCCTCAGTTACGTCTGGGCCAACCAGTCCGGCGAGACGGCGATCGTGCCGAACGCGTTCACCGACTGGGTCCAGATGGTGCCCGTACGGAGCGGCTCCGCCGGCCTCGGCGAGTGGCATACGGAGCGCCGCGACCTCATCCGCGACTATCGCGCGGCGTTTGGCGAGGACCCGCCGCCGATCTCGGGCGTCGCCATCATGACCGACGCCGACAACACCGGCGGCGCGGCCACGGCCTACTTCGGCGACATCCGCCTGACGACGCGCTAGCGGACGGGTGCCGGACGCGCCCCCGCCGGGACTCCGTTCGGGCGGGTCGCGCTAGGTTCGGGCATGGCCGACCTGTTCGCATCGGAATCCACGCCGGAACTCGACCTGCCCGATGGGGCGGAGCGGCGGGCGCTCGTGGCCCTGTCGTTGGTGCCGGGCGTCGGGCCGGGGCGCGTGCTCGCGTTGCTGGCGGCGTTGGGCAGCGCGAACGCGGTGATGCGCGCGCCCGTCGGCCGGCTCGTCCGTGCCGAGGGCGTCGGGCGCCAGACCGCCGAGGCGATCCGCGCGTGGGACGACTGGCCCTCCGTCGACGCCCAGTTCCGCCGGGCTGCGTCCGTCGGGGCTCGGCTGGTGGCGCTCTCGGACCCCGAGTACCCGGACCTCCTTCGCCGGATCTACGACCCGCCATCGCACCTCTGGGTCCGCGGGCGGCTCACCGAGGCGGACGACCTCGCGGTGGCGATCGTCGGGACGCGGCGGGCGAGCGACTACGGCCGGCGAGTCGCGGAGGCGTTCGCAGGCGACCTCGTCGCCGCGGGCGTCACCGTGGTCAGCGGGCTGGCGTACGGCGTCGACGTGGCCGCGCACCGCGCGGCGCTCGCGGCAGGCGGGCGGACGATCGCCGTCCTCGGCTCGGGCGTCGATCGGATCTACCCGTCGCGGCACGCCCCGGTCGTCCGCCAGATCCTGGAGCGTGACGCTGGGGCCGTCGTCTCGGAGTTCCCCCTGGGCGCGGCGCCGGACGCCGCCAACTTCCCACGCCGCAACCGGGTCGTCTCCGGCCTCTGCCGCGCGACGGTCGTGGCCGAGGCGTTCGAGACCGGCGGGGCGCTGCTGACCGCAGGGATCGCCCTCGAGCAGAACCGCGAGGTGTTCGCCGTGCCCGCCTCGGTGTTCACGGAGGCGGGGGGGACGAACCGCCAGATCCAGCGCGGGGAAGCGGCCCTGGCCACGTCGGCTGTCGACGTGCTCGACGCCATCGCGCCCCAACTCGAGACGCCGAAGGCGTTGCCCATACGGCCTGAAGAGCCCGAGCTCCCACTCAACCGCGTCGAGCAGCGCCTTGTCGACGTGCTTACGACCGAGCCACGCCCGCTCGACGCCGTCTGCGTCGACGCCGACCTCGACGCATCGACGGCGCTCGTGTACCTGCTCCAACTCGAGTTCCGAGGGGTCGTCCGCCAGCTCCAAGGGAAGCAGTTCGCGCGGACGTAGGGCCCTCGTCGGGAGGCGCATCGGTACCTCCCCGAGCGGTCCGTGGGGCGCTGGAGGAACGGCAGCCGAACCGCTCCGTAGGCTCGGCCCCTCTCTTTGGCCCCGTGACCGCGATCCGCATCACCTTGACCGTCCTCGCGGTCGCCCTCGTCCTCGCGACCGTGTTGCCCCTCGTCCGGTCGTCGGAGTGGTGGGTCCGGATGTTCGACTTCCCGCGGATGCAGATCGCCGCCGCGGCGGTCGTCGTGCTCGTGCTCTACGCCGCGTTCGACCTCTGGCTCGGCGAGCCGAACACCTGGGAGTGGGGGCTCCTCGTGGCGCTGGCCGTGGCGACGGCGTATCAGGTCGTCCGGATGGTGCCGTACACGCCGCTCCACTCGGTCCAGACGATCGGTGCCGACCCCGTCCTCGCAGACTCGTCGCGCCGCTTCCGGTTCGTCGTGTCGAACGTGCTGATGGAAAACCGCGACGGCGACCGCTGGCTCGACGTCATGCGCGAGGCCGACCCCGACGTGATCGCGGCCGTTGAGACCGACGCGTGGTGGGCCGAGACGGCGCGGGCCCTCGCCGACGACTACCCGCACTACGTCGAGGTCCCGCAGGACGACACGTACGGGATGCTGGTCTACTCCAAGCTGCCGCTGTCGGAGACCGAAGTGCGCCACCTCGTCGAGCCAGAGGTCCCGAGCCTCTTCACGTCGGTCGAGCTCCGCTCCGGCGAGTCGGTGTCGCTCGTCGTCCTCCACCCGCGGCCGCCGCGGCCCGACATCCAGCAGGACTCCGAGCTCCGCGACGCCGAGCTCGTGCTCGCCGGCCGCGACGTGGCCCAGCACGACGGCCCGGTCGTCGTCGGCGGGGACCTCAACGACGTGGCGTGGAGCCACACGACGAGCCTCTTTCAGGAGCTCTCCGGCCTCCTCGACCCGCGCGTGGGCCGCGGCACGTTCTCGACCTTCCACGCTGACCACTGGTGGCTCCGCTACCCGCTCGACCACGTCTTCCACTCGGAGCACTTCGCTCTCCGCGAGCTCCGGCGGCTCGGCAACGTCGGGAGCGACCACTTCCCAATCCTCATCGAGCTCGAGCTGAACCCGGCCGTCCAGCCCCTCCAGGAGGCGCCCGAGGCGGAGCAGGAGGACGTCGAGGAGGGGCGCCACATGGTCGAGGAGGCGGAGCGGATGAAGGCCGAGGAGACGCCCGAAGATCACCGCGAGCGGGTCCGGGAGGACCAATGAGGGGCGAGGGGCGGCGTCTGGAAAGTTCCGGACGTCTTCGGCACGGCGCCCTGGCGGCTCCGGCGGGCGCCTGGCATCTTGCTCCTCCGCTCCTCCGCTCCTCCGCTCCTCCGCTCCTCCGCTCCTCCGCTCCTCCGCTGTGACCCTCGACGCCTACCGCGACCTGTTCGACGTCTCCGCGGACGGCGCGTACCTCGACCACGCGGCGACGGGCGTGCTCGGGCGGCACGTCACGGACGCCGTCGGCGACTACCTCGAGGGACGGGCGGGGCGCATCGACGGGCGGTCGCCGAACAACTTCCCGGCCGACCTCGACCGGATCGAGCGAGCGCGCCGGCGGGCCGCGGACCTGGTCGGCGTGCCGGTCGAGTGGGTCGCGATGGTCCCGAACACCTCGTACGGGCTGAACCTCCTCGTCCAAGGGCTCGACTGGATGCCGGGCGATCGGGTGGCCGTCCCCGGGTGCGAGTTCCCCGCCAACCTGCTCCCGTGGCTCGGCCTGGCCGACCTCGGCGTCGAGGTGGACCGGGTCGCGCACCGCGACGGCGTGTTCTCGGTCGACGACGTCGCCGCGGCGATCCGGCCCGAGACGCGCGTCGTGGCGGTCTCGGCGGTCCAGTTCCTGTCCGGCTTTCGGTGCGACCTAGAGGCGATCGCCGCGCTGTGCCGCGACCGCGGCGTGCTGTTGGCCGTCGACGCCATCCAGGCGGTCGGCGCCGTCCGCCTCGACGCGGGCGCGCTCGGGATCGACCTGCTGGCGACGGGCGGCCACAAGTGGCTCGGGGCGATGCAGGGGGCCGGCTTCGTGGCTGTCGCGCCCGATCTGATGGAGCGCCTCCGGCCGATGCGCGGCTGGCTCAACGGGCCCGTCGACTGGGACGACTTCGACGCGATCTCGACCGACCTCCACCCGGACGCGACCCGCTTCCACGTCGGCACGATGCCGACGGCCGGGCTCTACGCGCTCGACGCCGCGCTCGGCGCGATCCTCGGGGTGGGTCCGGACGCCATCGAACGGGCCGCGCTCGCCAACGCGGCCCGCCTCGGGGACGGGTTGGAGCGTCTCGGGTACGACCGAGTCGGGCCGCAGGGGGAGCCGAGGTCCGGCATCGTCACCGTCCGCGCCGACGACCCCGAGGGGCTCCATGCCCACCTCGTCGAGCGCGGTGTGACCTGCTCGTTGCGGAGCCGGCTCGTTCGGTTCGCCGCCCACGCCCAGACGCGTCCCGAGGCGGTCGACCTCGCGCTCGACGCCGTCGCTTCCTTCAGCCGCCCCGTCGCTGCATGAGCCAGGAGCCCGACAAGATCGAGACGATCATCGAACTCGACGTCCCGCCGGGCCAGTCGCCCGTTCGGCTCGACGTCTACATCACCGACAAGACGGCGAACGCGACGCGCTCGAAGGTCCAGCGCGGCATCAAGGACGGCAACGTCGACGTCAACGGCGAGACGGTCACGAAGGTCTCGACCCCGGTCCAGCCCGGCGACCACATCGTGTGCCGCGTGATGCGTCCGCCCCCGATCGAAGTCGTCCCGGAGGACATTCCGCTCGACGTCGTCTACGAGGACGACACGCTCCTCGTGGTCAACAAGCCGGCCGGGATGGTCGTCCACCCGGCCTACGGGCACCGCTCGGGGACGCTCATCAACGCGCTCCTCCACCACGTCGGCGCCGGCCCGCTCGCGGCCGACGACGTCGAGGACTCCGACGACGACGACGTCGGGCTGGCGACGGCGACGGCCGGGCCGCGCTTCGACGGGGACCCGACGATTCGGCCGGGCCTCGTCCACCGGCTCGACAAGGACACGACGGGGCTGATGGTGGTCGCCAAGACGGACATCGCCGCCGCCCATCTGGGTCAGCAGTTCGCCGAGCGGACGATCGAGCGGCGCTACCTCGCCCTCGTCTGGGGGGGGCTCGACGGCCCCGGCCGGGTCGAGGGCTGGCTCGGGCGGAGCCCCCGCGACCGGAAGAAGATGTCGGTGCGCCCGGAGGGGGAGGGGAAGTGGGCCGCCACGACCTACGAGCCTGTCGAGTCGTTTGCCCACACGGCCCTCGTGCGCTTCAAACTCGAGACCGGACGGACGCACCAGATCCGCGTCCACGCGGCCTCCGTCGGGCACCCCGTCTTCGGCGACACGACCTACGGCGGGGACCGGATCGTCTACGGATCGGCCGAGGGGTCACGGAAGGCGTTCGTCCGGAACCTCTTCTCCCGCCTCGGTCCCCGGCAGGCTCTTCATGCGGCGACGTTGGGGTTCGTCCACCCCGACACGGGAGACGTGCATTCATTCGAGGCGCCCCTCCCCGACGACATGGCTTGGGTGGTCGGTCGTCTTCGGGGGGTCGAGCCCGGCTGATCGGGCAGGGGGGCGTGATCCCGCCCGTCGCCGGGCGGCGGGACCCCGGATGCGGGGTGCTGGTACCTACCGGCGCCCCGCATCATCCGCATGACTGACATCCCTCGGCTCGCCGACCTCCTCGCTCCCGACCGTGTGGCGGTCCGCGTGTCGGTGGCGACGCGGGAAGAGGCCGTGGACATCGCCGTCGGCCTGCTCGCCGACTGTCCCTCCGTCGTCGACCCCGCCCGCCTGGCGGCCGACGTGGAGGGCCGGGAGGCGCTCATGTCGACCGGAGTAGGGGAGGGTCTGGCCCTTCCGCACGCCCGGACGTCGGCCGTGACGTCGACCGTCGCCACGCTCTGCACGCTCGCGGTCCCGGTGGATTGGGACGCGCACGACGGCGCGCCCGTCGACCTCGTCCTCCTCTTCGCGGGGCCCGAGGCGGCGCGGGCGACGCACGTCCGTCTGCTGGCGCATCTGTCGCGCGTGTTGAGCGCGGCCAAGGTCCGCCATCGCATCGCCGAGGCGGAGACCCCGGAGGCGCTGGTGGCCGCCGTCGTGGAGGCCGAGGCGAACGTGTAGGCCCGTCGGGTCGGATTTCGCAGAGTGCGCGTGTCGACGCGCGCGGTCCCGCCGGACCTTCCGGTCCCATCTGCCCGCCTCCGCATGGCTTATCAGACGATCCGCGGCACGTTCGACGTCCTCCCCGACGCTCACAGCTCGGGCGGCTCCGAGATCCCCGGCTCGTCCGCGTGGCGCCACGTCGAGGGCGTGGTCCGCGGCGTGATGGAGCGGTTCGCGTTCGAGGAGGTCCGGACGCCCGTAATCGAGCCGCTCGAGCTCGTCGCGCGCGGCGTCGGCGGGACGACGGACATCGTGCAGAAGGAGATGTTTACGGTCGAGCGGACGAAGGAGACGTACGTCCTCCGCCCCGAAGTCACGGCGCCGGTCATGCGGGCGTACCTCCAGCACCACCTCGACCAGCGCGGCGGGGCCCAGCGGCTGTACTACCTCGGGCCGTGCTTCCGCGCCGAGCGTCCGCAGAAGGGTCGGTTCCGCCAGTTCCACCAGTTCGGGACCGAGCTCCTCGGTTCCGACGACCCGCGCGCGGACGCCGAGGTCATCGCCAACATGCGGGCGGTCTACGACGCGTTCGGGGTCACGAATACGCGGCTCCGCCTCAACACCCTCGGCGACGCCGCCGACCGCCCGGCCTACCGCGACGCCCTCCGCCAGTACTTCGAGCCCCACGCCGACGTCCTCTCGGACACGTCCCGCCAGCGGCTGGAGACGAACCCGCTCCGGATCCTCGACACGAAGGATCCCGATGAGCGCGCGCTTCTCGCTGACGCACCCAAGCTCCCGGACTTCGTAGGCGACGAAGCTCTCGCCCACTACGAGACGGTCAAGACGCTCCTCGACGGCCTCGGCGTCCCGTACGTCGAGGACCCCCTGCTCGTCCGCGGCCTCGACTACTACACGCGGACTGTGTTCGAGCTGGAGTCCGACGCGCTCGGCGCCCAGGGCGCGTTGTGCGCAGGGGGGCGCTACGACGGGCTCGCGCAGGCCGTGGGGAGCAAGCGTCCGGTGCCGGCGGTCGGCTACGCAGCCGGGATCGAGCGGCTGTTCATTGCCCTCGAGGACGAGGGCTACGCGTTCCCCGCGCCGCCGCGGCCCGACGTCTTCCTCGTCTGCCTCGGTGACGCCGCCGAGGCGGCCGGGTTCGGGATCGCCCAGACGCTCCGCCAGGCCGGCCTCGCCGTCGACTTCGCGCTCGGCGGCCGCTCGATGAAGGCCCAGATGAAGGCCGCCGACCGCTCGCAGGCGGGCTACTCTGTCATCCTCGGGGAGGACGAGCTCGCGCAGGGCGTGGCCCAGGTCCGCGACCTCGGCGAGAGCGAGCAGCGGGCCGTCCCCATCGGCCGGCTGGCGGTCGAGCTCGTCCGCGAGACGGCGGCGTAACCCGTTCGCACCCCGGGGCGTCTCGGCGTCCGCTAGCTTCCCGCGACTCTCCTCCGCCCGATGTACCCCCGGATCAGCGACCTCACGCGCGACCTCTTCGGCTTCGAACTGCCGGTCCCGCTCTACTCGTTCGGCCTCATGGTGGCCGTCGCCATCCTCGTCGCGACGGCCATGACCCGGATCGAGGTCGACCGCCGGTACGCGCTCGGGTGGATGTCGGCCGTCCGCGCGAAGGTGAAGGACGCGAAGGGGCGCGAGAAGGTGGCGCTCACGAGCCCGTCGGCGCTCTTGTGGAACATGGCGCTGATGGCCGGCTTCTTCGGCGTCGTCGGCGCCAAGCTGTTCCACATCATCGACTACTGGGACGAGTTCACGGCCGACCCGCTCGGGATGATCTTTTCCGGGTCCGGGCTGACGGTCTACGGCGGCATCCTGCTCGGCTCCGTCGTCATTCTGTGGTACGCCAAGAAGAAGGGCGTCAGCCGCGCCCACCTCGCCGACGCCGCGGCGCCAGGCCTGCTGTTCGCCTACGGCATCGGGCGGATCGGGTGCTACCTCTCCGGCGACGGTGACTGGGGCGTGTGCTCGCAGCTCGAGGACAAGCCCGGCTGGATTCCGTCGTGGCTGTGGAGCGAGACGTTTCCGCGCAACATGCTCGGGCAGATGGACCCCGTCGTGTACAACGCCACGCAGCGGGGGGCCGAGTGCACGCTCGCCAGCCCCGACGGCGTGTATCCGACGATGCTCTACGAGTTCGCGATGGCGGCCGTGCTCGCCGGCGTCCTCTGGATGCTGCGCAAGAACCCGTTCCAGGCCGGCTGGCTGATCTCGCTCTACCTCGTGTTCGCGGGCCTCGAGCGGTTCCTGATTGAGTTCATCCGCGTCAACCCGGAGGCCGCGTTCGGGATGCCACAGTCGCAGCTGATCTCCATCGGCTTCGTTCTGGCCGGGCTCGTCGGCCTCGCCCTCACGACGCGGCGGCGGACCGACGACACGACGCCCGACGCCGAACCGGCCGCGGCGACCGCCACGGCATGAGGCGCGCGGCCCTCGCCGTCGCGCTCGTGGCCTGCGGCGCTTCCGCCCAGCCGCCTCGGGTCACGTCCGTCGACGTGGCTTCGGCCACCTCGGGCGACGACTCGACCGAGGTGGAGCGAGTCGCCATGCCGGCCTTCGCGTTCCCGTCGCTCGCCGACCCGGCGGTGGTCTACACCCCGGACCGCTTCGCGGGTCGGTTCGTGCTCATCGACTTCTGGGCCTCGTGGTGTGTGCCGTGCCACGCTGAGATCCCGCGCATCGCGGCGGTCCACGAGGCGTTCGGCGACCGGCTCGACGTCCTCAGCGTCTCGCTGGACCTGTACCCGGACGACGCCGAGGCCTTCCGCCAGCGCGTCGCGCCGATGCCGTGGCTCCACGGCTTCGTGGGCGAGGAGTTCGACCACCCGTCCGTGGCGGCCTTCGGCGTCGACCGGCTCCCGGCCGCCGTCCTCCTCGGCCCCGACGGAACGATCCGCGCGCGCGGCGGGGCGCTCCGACGCGACCTCCTCTGGCCGACCATCGAACGTGAGCTCGGCCAGGAGCGACCCGACGCCGATGCACCCTGACCCGCTCGACCTGATCCGCCAGGGTTACGCCGCGCTCGACGCGTGGGAGGCCGGCTTCGGTGCGGTCGAGGCCCACCCCAGCCTCGGCGTCGACGCGGACCGTCTCGGCGCGGCCGTCGAGGAGTACCTCGGGAGATTGACGGCGCCGCCGCGCGGGGAGACGCCGGGGATGTACCCGTTCGGTCACCCGCGCTACGCCGGGCAGATGCTGAAGCCGCCGCACCCGGTCGCGCTCGCGGCCTATGCCATCGCGGCCCGCATCAACCCGAACAACCACGCCCTCGACGGCGGCCCGCCGACGAGCGAGATGGAGAAGGAGGTCGTCGCCGGCCTCGCGGCGATGTTCGGGTTCGCGTCCCCGCTCGGGCACCTCACGGGTGGGGGGACGGTCGCGAACCTCGAAGCGCTGTTCATCGCGCGGGAGGAGACGGGCGGAAAGGCCGTCGCCGTGAGCCGCGAGGGCCACTTCACGCACGCCCGAATGGCCGGTGTCCTGGACGTCGACTGCGCCGTCGTGGCCTCCGACGACGCGGGCCGGATGGACCTCGACGCGCTCGAAGATGTGCTCCGAAGAGGGGACGTCGGCACGGTCGTGCTGACGGCGGCCACGACCGGCCTCGGCGCCGTCGACCCGATCGCGGAGGCCATCCCGTTGTGCCGGCGCTACGGCGCCCGCGTCCACGTCGACGCCGCGTACGGCGGGTTCTTTCGGCTGCTGGCAGACGCCGCCGACGCGCCCGTCGGCTTCCCGGCCGAGCACTTCCGCGCGATCGCCGAGGCGGACTCGGTCGTGGTCGACCCGCACAAGCACGGGCTCCAGCCGTACGGCTGCGGCGCCGTCCTCTTCGCCGACCCGGCCGTCGGGCGGCACTACCGCCACGACTCGCCTTACACCTACTTCACCTCGACCGACCTCCACCTCGGGGAGATCAGCCTGGAGTGCTCGCGCCCCGGGGCCGCCGCCGGCGCGCTCTGGCTCACGTTAAAGGCCCTTCCGCTGGCGTCGGACGACGGGCTCGGCCCGATCCTCGCCGCCGGCCTCCGCGCTGCCCGCGCCTTCTACGGAGAAGTCCGGGCCTCGGAGCACCTCGCGCCGATCCTCGCCCCGGAGACCGACATCGTCGTCTACGCACCCGAGGCGGACACCCTCGACCGGCTCGACGCCCGATCCGCCGCCGTCTTTCAGCAGGCGATGGACGATCCCGACGATCCCGTCTTCGTCGGCCTCTACCGCCTCGGCGCCGACCGTCTTCGCCGTCGGTTCCCGGCCCTCGGCGGCGACGCGCCGGCCGCGCGCGTGCTCCGGAGCGTCCTCATGAAGCCCGAGCACGAGGCCTGGGCGACGCGTCTCGTCGCCCGCCTCGACGGGCTCGCGGGCCCCCTCGGCGGCTGACGGCGGGCCGACAATTGCCCGGGAATGCGTCCGCGGCGGGTTGCGGGGAGGCCGCCCAGCCGGGACTTTGCGATCACCCGATCACCCGATCACCCGATCACCCGATCACCCGATCACCCGATGGCCCACTCCGACTCCCGCACCGACGTCCTCGCCGGCCGGCACCCCGTCCGCGACGCGCTCGACCTCGCCGACGGCCGGATCGAGAAGGTGTACCTCCAGAAGGGCGTCCACGGGAGCGCCATCGACGGGATCCGTCGCGCGGCGAAGGCGGCCGGCGTGCCGGTCCAGATGGTGCCCAAGCCGAAAGTCGACGGCCTCGCGCCCCAGGCCGAGCACCAGGGCGTCGTGGCCGTCGTCGCGCCCGTCGCCTACGCCGACCTCGACGACATGCTGGCCGGCATCGCGCCGACGCTCGACGTGGTCCGCGAGACCAAGCCCGTCCTGATCGCGCTCGATGAGGTCGAGGACCCTCGCAACTTCGGGGCGATCCTTCGGAGCGCCGTCGCCGCCGGCACCGCCGGCGCTGTGGTGCCCGAGCGGCGGATGGCCCCGCTTTCGGCCGTCGCCATCAAGGCGAGCGCCGGGACGGCCCTCCAGATCCCCGTCGCCCGCGTGGCGAACCTCGTCGACGCGATCCAGCAGCTCAAGGAGCGCGGCTACTGGGTCGTCGGTCTGGCCGACGACGCGGAGGGCGACAAGGCCACGACCGTCTGGACGTACGACTGGGACCGGCCCGTCGTGATCGTGGTGGGGAACGAGGGGAGCGGGCTCCGTCCCGGCGTCCGTGCGGCGTGCGACGCCCTCGCGTCGATCCCGATGCGCGGGCCGGTCGAGTCGCTCAACGCGAGCGTCGCCGCCGGGATCGCCCTGTTCGCGGCCGTCAAGGACCGGGACTGACCTCCTCCGCCTCGGCGTCGAGGCGGGCGGAGTCAAAAAAACGGCGGGGTGACCCGAGGCCACCCCGCCGATCCCTCTGTGGGCTGCGGTCCGGAGACCGGGCCCGGTTCTCACCCAACCCTGGGGAGATTCGTCGGACGCGCGGTGGAGGAGGCCGCGTGCCCGGGCGCGCTAGGAGCGGCGCCGGAGGCCGTAGACGATCTTGCGGATCGTGTCGAACTGGAGGTACGGGTGCTGCTCACGGAGCTCCTCGATCGCCTCGTAGGCGGGGACATCCTTGTTCCGCATGGTCTTGAACTGCCTGCGGATCTTATAGTCGCGGACGCCCTTCTCGTTGAGCAACTTGTGCTCTTCGAGCACCTGATAGATCTCGTCGGGGACGAGGTCGCCGAGGGGGTTAAAGTCGGACGTGATCTCCATGGAGACGCGGGGGGCTGTCGGTGTGTCTGCAACGACGGTAGCCACGGGCTCCGGGTCAAACCGAGTGCACTGCCCGAACGGTCGGAAGGCGGGACTGAATGGTTAGAGCCCAGGCTCCGACGGGGGCCGCACGCCCGTCTCGACCCGGGCCCATGACTCGACGTCCACCCATCGGCGCCCCCCTCGTGACCGGAGCCGCCCGACCGCCAACAGCCGGTCCTCGACCTCGAGGTCGCCCGCCTCGGGGAAGACGAGGGCGACCGCGTCGCCCCCCGTTTCGAGCCAGACGTCGTCACCGGGGCCGATCTGCGTCACGGTCCCCTCGAGCGACACCTCGACGCGGCGGCCTCGCACCGAGACCGTGTCGAGCGTCGTCGCCGTGACGTCGGGGAGCGCCACGCGCTCCCGAAACGGGCCCGACTCGCGGATCAGGAGGGCGGCCCCGAGCGCGAGGCCGCCGAGGCCGAGGACGCTGGCCAGGACCGCCTTGCCGCTCACGCCTCGACGGCCTCCGCCTTGTCGATGTCAGCCTCGGTGTGGGTGAGCGCGCTCAGCGACGTGCCCTGGACGGCGACCGCCAGCACGCCGAGGACGCAGTAGAACACGACGCCGGCCGCGTGCACGAGGAGCGCGTAGGTCGCGGCCGGCGTCACGGCCACGCCGAACAGGAGCGTCAGCGCCTGGACCGTCGCGTAGTGGAACGAGCCCGTCCCGCCCGGCGCCGGCAGCGCCATCCCGATCCCGCCGACGGCCATCACGGCCCACGCCTCGACCGGCCCGAGCCCGTACGCGGCGTCCATCCCGAGGAGCCGGAAGGGGAGGTCCGACATCAGCCCGTAGCTGAGCCAGAGGAGGACGGTCGAGAGGATGATCAGGCCGGGGCGGCCCGTCCGCGTGACCGACGCGAGCCCGTCGCGGAACTGCGCGAGGAGCGCCCCGATCCGTCCGCTCCGCCGGAGCAGGAGCCCGACGGCGAGGGCGCCGAGGCCCGCCACCAGCACGACCCCGAGGCCGATCGCCCAGAGCGGGACGGCGAGCGCGCCCACGAGCGTCTCGCGGGCCTGCCCGAGGATGCCGCCCACGCGGTCGCCGTAGAGCAGGAGCACGGACAACAGCGCGATCGCCAGCATGATCACGTCGAGGATCCGCTCGGCGACGACGGTCCCGAGCACGGACGTGAACGGGACGTCCGCCTGGCGCGACACGTTCGCCGTCCGCGCGACCTCGCCGAGGCGGGGCGCCGCGTAGTTGACGAGGTACCCGATGGCCACCGACGCCGACGTGAGCGTGAGCGGCACGCGCTCCGTGCGCCCGGGCAGGGCGTCGATCAGCATCCCCCAGCGCCACGCACGGAGGGCGACCGACGCGAGCCCGACGCCGACGAATGGCACCATCCAGCCCCACTCGCCGTCGGCGAGGGCGTCGGCGACGGCGCCGAGGTCGGCGTTGCGGAGGGCCAGCCACAGGAGGAGGGCGCCCAGGCCGAGGCTCAGGAGGAGCGAGAGGAGGCGTTTGGTCTGGTCCTTCATTCAAGCACGTGGGCGCGGGGCCGCGCACCGGCGGCCCCGCGCCCAACGTCGCTGTGGCGGGAGGGTTCGTCCGTGAGGATCAGCGGAGGTCGACGACCTCGGTGCCCGACGGCGCGTCGAACCGGAACGTCGAGGCGGGCAGCGACACGTTCCGCTGGACGTCGCGGAGGTCGAAGGCGAGCGTCCCGCCGTTCGTGTCGTGGACGCGCACGCGGGTCGGGACGGCGTCGGAGGAGCGGACGTAGAGCGTCGCGTCGCGGACCGACATGCCCGACTGACGGGGCCGGAGCGTCAGCACGTCGTGCTGGACGCCGCCGATCGTGGCCTTCGTGGCGCCGGTCACTCGGAATACCTCGAGGTAGTCCGTGAACAGCTGGCCGACCGAGAAGCCGACGCGCGTGAGCTCGTAGTCCTGGACCACGACCTGCTCGTCGTCGCGGGAGTACGACCACAGCGTGCCGCCGTCGGTGACGAGGACCTGATGTCCGAGGTCGAGCCGGAACGCGTCGCGGCGGACGGAGAGGGTGCCGCGGAGCTGCTGCCCGCCGGCGGTCTGGACGAACGAGGCGCGGAGGGAGGAGAGCGCGCCGTAGCGCTCCTGGAGCCGCTGGGCCACCGCCTCGGGCGTCTGGGCCTGGACCTGTCCAGCGAGGAGGACGGCCGCGAGCAGGGTCAGCAGGCCGAGGGGGCGGAAGGGTACCGAGTGGGTCATGGTGGTGGGGGGAGTGTCCGATAAACGGGGGACTGACGTGGATCGTTCAAGGGGCGTGCCGCGTCCCGGGCTGTGACGGCAACGCCACACATTCGCGACATCCATGGCCCTCACGATCGTCTCCGGTGGACAGAGCGGGGTCGATCGCGCCGCGCTCGACGCGGCGATGGCGCTCGGACTGGACGTCGTCGGCTGGTGCCCCGCACACCGCTGGGCCGAAGACGGGCCGATCCCGGGCCGCTACCCGCTCCGCGAGACGCCCTCCGCCGATCCCGCCGAGCGGACGCGTTGGAACGTCCGCGACAGCGACGCGACGCTCGTGGTCGCCCCGGCCGCGCCGTCGGGCGGCACGGCGCTCACCCTCGAGGTCGCCCATGACCTCGGCCGGCCGCGTCTTGTGGTCCCGCCCGACCCCGACCGCCTCGGTGAGGCCGCGGACTGGGCCGCCCACGTGGTGCCCGAGGCGGGCCGGCTCAACGTAGCGGGGCCGCGCGAGAGCGAGGCGCCGGGCGTGTACGTTGCCGCCCGCGCGTGGCTGACCGACCTCTTCACGCGGCTCCGTCAGCGCTGACGAGGCGCCCGGATGGTCAACGACCGCGAGTCGCGGTCGAACCGGAATTCGACGTCGGCCTCTCCCAATCGACCCGTCGACCGGACCTGGTCCGCCGTGTAGAACCCGTCCGCGCCTGGAGGTCCGAGCTCGGCCCGCATGCCGTCGGCCATGCGGTCGAAGTCGTCGTACGCCATCGGGGCGGCGACGGCGTCGAGCGCTGCGAGCACGCCGCCCCGCACGTGGACGTAGATCGCCGACACGTCGCGGTCGCCCCCTCGCCAGAGCAGCGTGCCGGCCTTGCCGACGACGTGCCCCGAGTCCGGCGCCGCGAGCCCGACCTTCGCCTCGCTCCACGGACGCCCGAGGAGCGGGAGTACCGTGTCGGGGTCGAACTCGGACGCCTGAGCGAGCGCCGGGGTCGTAAGGACAGCGAAGAGGAGGAGCCAGCGCATCGATTCCGGGGGCGAGGCTCCGAAGCTACTCGCCGTCGACGAACCGCTCACCGCGGCGACGGAGGCCCCGGCCGAGGCGCTCTTCGTAGAGGTCCTCGCCATTGCGGAGGCGCCGGTACGCCGTCCACAGCACGAGCCCGACGAGCAGGGCGCCGCCCAGCGTCACGGCGAGCACCGGGAGCCAGTACGAGTGGTCGAACGCGCCCTGCACCCAGTCCGGCTGCTTCAGGCGGACGTCGGGGTTCGCCCAGGCAGCCCACCCGAGGTAGGCGCCCGCAGCGACGAGGAAGCCGACGACCGCACCGATGGCGAGTCGTAGGAGCCGGACGCCGAGGCTCGTCTCGTTCATGACGCGGCGGGGCGGACGGGGACGCCGGCCTCGGCGAGGTGCGCCTTGGCCTCGGCGACCGTGACCTCGCGGAAGTGGAACATCGAGGCGGCGAGGACGGCGTCGGCGCGGCCCTCCGTGAGCCCCTCGGCGAGGTGGTCGAGCGTGCCGGCCCCACCCGACGCGATGACCGGCACGTCCACGACGGCGTCGAGCGCGCGGAGGAGGTCGAGGTCGTAGCCGATCTTCGTCCCGTCGCGGTCCATGCTCGTCACCAGCAGCTCGCCGGCGCCGAGGCGGGCGCCCTCGGCGGCCCACGCCACGGCGTCCCGGCCCGTTGGCTTCCGGCCGCCGTGCGTAAACACCTCCCAGCCGCTCGCCGTCGTGCCGGTCCGCTTCGCGTCGATGGCGAGCACGACGCACTGGGCGCCGAACGCGTCGGCCGCGCGCGTCAGGAGGTCGGGGTCGGCGAGCGCGGCCGAGTTGATGGCCACCTTGTCCGCCCCCGCCTCGAGCAGGTTGCGGACGTCCTCGACGGTGCGGACCCCGCCGCCGACCGTCAGCGGGATGAACACCTCGTCGGCCGCACGGCGGATCGTGTCGTAGAGCGTCGCCCGCCCCTCGTGCGTTGCCGTGATGTCGAGGAACACGACCTCGTCGGCGCCAGAGGCGTCGTAGAACCGGGCCTGCTCGACCGGGTCGCCGGCGTCGACGAGGTCGACGAACTGGACGCCCTTCACGACGCGCCCGTCGTGGATGTCGAGGCAGGGGACGATGCGCTTGGCAAGCATGGGAATGGGAACTGGAGAGGCGGGGACGGGCAGAACGCGGGGCAATGGATCTGCCATGCCCCGGTGCCCGTCTCCCTATTTGCCCTTCAACGCCAGCCGGGCCGTGGAGAAGCGCTCGAGGTCGACCTCGTTCTTGCGGTGCCAGCACCAGAACTGCTGGCAGGGGAATCGATTCTCGTAGAGCGCGCGCCCCACGATGACGGAATCGACGCCCGAGGCCTCGACGGCTTGGAGCGCCAGGAGGTCCTTGTAGTCGCCGACGCCGCCGGAGGCCGTGAGGTGGGCCTTGTCGAGCTGCTCCGCGAGCTCCCGGTACGCCTCAATGTTGGGGCCTTCGAGCGTCCCGTCGCGGCTGATGTCGGTGTAGACGAACCGGCGGACGCCGCGGCGCTCCATGTCGAGCGCGAGGTCGACGGCGTCGACGCCGGACCCGGCCTCCCAGCCCTCCGTCATCACCTCGCCGTCGTGCGCGTCGATCCCGACGACCACGCGGCTAGCGCCGAACCGCTCGATCACCTCGCTCACGAGGTCTGGATCGCGGACGGCCGCCGTGCCCATCACGACGCGGTAGACGCCGAGGTCAAGCATCGCCTGGACATCGTCGAGGGTCCGGATGCCACCGCCGACCTGGACCGGGACGTCGAGCGTCTCGGCGATCTGGGCGATGACGGCTCGGTTGTCGCTGACTTCGTCCGCCGTGGTCCGCGCCGCGTCGAGGTCGACGAGGTGGAGGACCTTCGCGTTCATCACCCGCCACAGCTTGGCCATCCGGACGGGGTCGTCGAAGTAGACGGTCTCGTCCTCGTAGCGCCCCTGGCGGAGCCGGACGCACCGGCCGTCGCGGAGGTCGATGGCGGGGATGACGAGCATCAGACGGGGGCCGTGGTGGGGGAGGGCGTCCAGGACGCGAACCTACGCAGCATCGCGAGCCCCGCGCGGGCGCTCTTCTCCGGGTGGAACTGGACGCCGACCACGTTCGCCCGCCCGACGACCGCGGGCACCTCGGCGCCGTAGTCGACGGTCGCGACGACGTCCGTCGGGTCGGCGGGCGCGGCGTGGTACGAGTGGACGAAGTAGACCCAGTCGTCTCCCTCGACGATCGGGTGCGGGCGCTGCGGTCGGAGCCGGTTCCAGCCCATGTGCGGCACCTTCAGGCGGCGCCCATCGGCCTCGGCGTCCCGGGCGAAGCGGACGACCCGGCCCGGGAGAAGCCCGAGGCCGGCGTGCTCGCCGCGCTCTTCGGAGGCGTCGAATAGGAGCTGCATCCCGACGCACACGCCGAGGAGCGGGACGCCGGCCTCGGCGCGCTGGCGGACGAGGTCGAACAGCCCGCGTGCGCGGAGCTCGGCCGCGCAGGCCCCGAACGCGCCGACGCCCGGCAGCACGAGGCGCTCGGCCTCGGCAATCCGGTCGGCGTCGTCGGTGCGGACGGCCTCGACGCCGGCCGCGGCGAACGCTTTGGCCAGCGACCGGAGGTTGCCGATGCCGTAGTCGATGAGGGTGGTCATGGACCTATGGAACGGCACGGACGGGGCGGGGTGCGCGGTCGCGAGGCGCTTCCCCCATTCTTCGCCCGGGCGGTTCGACGTGCCAATGAGCACGAGGGGTCGGCCGCAACGCTAGATTTCCCAACGGTCTTGACGGCCCATGCCCATCCTCCGACGCGCCCTTCTCGCCGCCTGCCTCGCGGTCGCGCTCGCCGACGCGCAGCCGGCTTTCGACACGCTCACGCGCGTCGACGGGTTGCCGTCGGACTTCGTTCAGGCGGTCTATCAGGACCGGTTCGGCTTCCTCTGGTTCGGGACCGACGCCGGGCTCGCCCGCTACGACGGCCGTCGCGTCGTCCCGTTCACGGCCGACGACGGGCTGCCCGACCCGTTCGTCTACGCCATTGGGGAGGACGGCGACGGGACGCTCTGGGTCGGGACGTTCCGGGGACTCGCCCGGCGCGAGGGCGGCGGCTTCGCGGAGGTCGAGACGCCGTTCGGGGACGATCCGGTCCTGAGTGTGTCGCAGGGGCCGGCTGGCGAACTCCTGATCCGGACGGGGACGCACGCCGCGCTCCGCCGCGGCGGTGGATGGCGCGTCCTCCCCGTGGGCGAGGGGAGTGGGTGGGCCGGCGCGATCCCCCTCCCCGACGGCTCCATCGCCACCTCCCACCGGGTCGGTCCCACCGACGACGACGCGTGGGAGCTCCGCGCCTTCCCCGCCGGTGGCGGCCCGCCGACGCCGGTCGCGTCGCCCGAGGGCGTCGTCGGGCCCCGCTGGCTGTCCGAGGCCGGCGACGGGCTGACGTTCTGCGCCGGGCTCGAGGGCGTGGCGCTGGGGCGGATCAAGCTGGACCGGTTCGTGGCCGAGGCCGTCTACCCGCTCACGCGCGCCCGTCGTGTCGTGCTCGGCTCTCAGGGCGAGGTGTACGCCGTCGGCGACAACGGCGGCGTGTGGGTCGCCGACGCGCCCGATACGGAGCCAGTCCTCCTGAGCCCCCTCCGCGGCCAGGACCTCATCGTCGACCGCGAGGGCGGCGTGTGGGTCGGGACGTTCGGGCAGGGCGTGCTCCGGCTCGCGGGCCGCCACGTCGAGCGGCTGACCGAGGACCCCACGCTCCGACTGACTGCGGCCGACGGGGTGGTGTGGGCGACCGGCCGCGACGGCCTCGTCCGCGTGGACGCACGGACGAGGGTGGTCCAGAGAAACGCGTTTCGGGAGGGCCTCCGTGAGGTCGCGCCCGCGCGGAGGGGGGTCATCGTCACGAGAGGCGCGAGCGCCTACGCGCTCTCCGACCCGATGGCCCCTCTCGGAGTCCTGGTGGCAGAAGATCCCGGCTGGATCTCGGGCATCGACGCGCGGACCGATACGCTTTGGGTGTCCGGCTACGGTTCGGGCGTCGTCCGCCAGTGGAGCACGACGCGGGACACGATCCGCGCGGACGACGGCCTCGGCACCGACATGGTCGAAGGCCTCGTTCGCACGCGTCGCGGCGTCTGGGCGCTGACGCGCTCGAACGGTGCGGCGCTCCTCCGGGGCCGTCGCGTGACGACCGTGGACCGGGTCGCTGGCCTGCCCTCGTCGGCGGTCTACGCGGTCGCCGAGGCTCGAGACGGAACCGTTTGGTTCGGCACCGATCGTGGCCTCGGGCAGTGGGACGGGGCGCGCGCTCGCGCCGTCGGCGAGGAAGCGTTGGGACGGCAGAGGATCCTGGCCGTGTTCGAGCGCCCGGCCGACCGCGGGGCCGTCTACGCCATCGGCGACCGCGGGCTCTATCGCGCCGAGGCGGAGCATGTCCGGCCGCTCGGCGCTGTGCTCTATGGGGCCGCATCGCGCGCCTCGATCAACGACGCGGCGTACTCGGCGGCGAGCGATCGGCTGTTCCTCGCCACGTCCGCGGGCCTCGTGTCCGTCGACCTCGCGCGGATCCCGAACGCGACGACGCCGCCGCAGGTGGCCCTCCTCAGCGTCCGCGTGGACGACGCGGTCCGGGCGCTCGGCGGGGCGCCGCTCGGCGGCGACCGCGTCTCGATGCCGGCCGGACGGCACCGGGTCGAGGTCCAATTCGCGGCGCTCCTCTACAGCGGCGCGGCCGTCGTCGAGTACCGCGTCGGGCGGGGGCCGTGGGAGCGGACCGGCCCCGAGCACCGCGTCGTGTTCTCCGACCTCGGGGCGGGCGACCACGTCGTCGAGGCGCGCGCGGTGGGGCCGGACGGGGCGCGCTCGGCCGAGGTGGCCCGGCTCACGCTCGCCGTCGCGCCGCGGTGGTGGGAGCGCCCGCCGGTCGTGCTCGGGCTCGTCGCTCTCGCGCTCCTCGCGTTCGGGGCGGCCGTCCGGAGTCTGTCGCAGCGGCGGCTCCGGCGCGAGGTCGAGCGGCTCGAGGTGGAGCGGCGTGTCCAGGACGAGCGCGAGCGGATCAGTCGCGACCTCCACGACCACGTCGGGGCGCAACTGTCGTCGCTGCTCGCCGGCGTCGAACTGGCGAAGCTGGCGCGGCGCGCGCGCGGCGGCGGCGCCTCGGCCGACCCGCTGGAGGCCGTCGAGTCCGACGCCCGCGAGACGATCCGGCAGCTCCGCGAGACGATCTGGGCGCTCCACGACGAGACCCTCACGGCTGGCGCGTTCTGCCACCGGCTCGACGCCTACGCCAAGAGCCGGGTGAAGGGCCGCATCGGGACCGTGTCCGTGGTTTGCGAGGGGAGCGCAGAGCGCGAACTGCCTCCCGTGTTGGCGCTGTCCCTGTACCGCGTGGCGCAGGAGGCGATTACGAACGCGCTGAAGCACTCGGGCGCTCAGACTCTGACCGTCCGGCTTCGCCCCGAGGACGCCTCCGTCGTGCTCGTGATCGAAGACGACGGGACGTTCGTGGAGCCGGCGGGCGGTGACGGGCTCTCCGGCTTCGGCCTGGGCTCGATGCGCACGCGCGCCGAACGGCTCGGGGGGACGTTCGACCTCGCCACCGAGGCGGGCACGCGCGTTCGGGTTCGCGTGCCACTGGACGCCCGGCCCTCCCCGGCGTAGGGGAGAGCGAGAACCGGCGCTAGCGGCGACCTTGTCACACGTTCCCGCACCCGCCCCATGTCCAGTCCCATCCGCGTCGCCGTCGTCGAGGACCACGCCGGCCTTCGCGAGCGGCTCGTCCAGCAGCTCGCGTTCTTCGACGAGGTCGAGCTCGTCCTCGTGTCGGAGAGCGGCGACGCGTTCCTCGCTGACCTCGCCGTCCGCGAGCGGAGTGGCGCCCCGACGCCCGACGTCGTGCTCATGGACATCGAGATGCCGGGCCGCGACGGGATCGCGACGACGGCCGAGCTCAAGAAGACGTGGCCGTCGATGGAAGTCCTCATCCTCACGGTCTACGAGGACGAGGACCGGATCTTCGCGGCCGTCCAGGCCGGCGCGAGCGGGTACCTCCTCAAGGACGCCGGGCCCGACGCCGTCGTCCGGGCCGTCGGCGAGATCGCGCAGGGCGGGGCGCCGACGTCGCCGCTCGTGGCGCGGAAGCTGCTCGGGTACGTCCGCCAGCAGCAGGACGACGCCCGGCGCTCGGCCGAGACCGCCGAGGCCCTCCGCCTCACGCCCCGCGAGACCGACGTGCTGACCCGCCTCGTAGAGGACGACACCGAGGCCGGCATCGCCGATTCGCTCGGTGTGAGTCCTCACACCATCAGGACCCACGTCAAGAACCTCTACGCCAAGCTCCAGGTCCACAGCCGCGCGCAGGCCGTCCGGGCCGCCTTCGAGCGCGGACTTGTCTAGTTCTTCGCGGGATAGGGCGCCTGAGTGCGCGGCGGTTTTGTCCTGAGCCGTACCATACTCCAACCGCTCCACGCCCCAGGCGTGAGCGATGCGGGGCCGGGTGCCTGTGGTGGGACGCCCGGCCCCGCCCCTGTGTCCGGCTGGTTCGCCGGCGTGGCGGCACCAAGGCGACGGGGGGCGACGGCCGGCAGGCGCGGTCGGTGAGTCCTCGGACGACCGTCGCCCGCGGAGCGAGGTCGGGGGCTCTCGCCTCGGCGCCGAGGCGGAAGGGGCTACGCCTCCACGTCGGCCCCCTCGGCCTCGGCGCCGTGGAGGTGGGCGTCGAGCGCGAACTCGTCCGGGATCAGGACCTCGCGCGCCTTCGACCCCTCGAACGGCCCGACGATGCCGGCGTCCTCGAGCTGGTCGACGAGCCGGGCCGCGCGCGTGTAGCCGACCGACAGCTTCCGCTGGAGGAGCGAGACCGAGCCCTGCTGGCTCCGCACGATGACCTTCGCCGCGTCCTCGAACAGGTCGTCGCGGTCCTCCGACGAGTCGCCGGCCGAGCCCGCGGGCGTGTCGCTGCCGGCCTCCATCGGCGGGAGGAGGTACGGGCCGGCGCCCTCCTGGCCCGCGATGAAGCCGGCCACGGCGTCGACCTCGTCGGTCGAGACGAACGGGCCCTGGAGGCGCGTCAGGCGGCTGCCGTTCATGTAGAGGAGGTCGCCGTTGCCGACGAGCTGCTGCGCGCCGCCGCCGTCGATGATCGTCCGCGAGTCGATCTTCGACGACGTCTGGTAGGCCATCCGGGAGGGGAAGTTGGCCTTGATGAGGCCCGTGATGACGTCGACCGAGGGTCGCTGCGTGGCGAGGACGAGGTGGATCCCGACGGCGCGGGCCATCTGCGCGAGCCGAGCGATCGGTGCCTCGACCTCCTTCGCCGACGTCATCATGAGGTCGGCCAGCTCGTCGACGATGACGACGATGTAGGGGAGGTGGCGGTGGTCCTCGCCGAGCTCCTCGAGCTTGCCGGTGGCGAACTTCTTGTTGTAGTCGTCGATGCCGCGGACGCCGGCCTCGGCGAGGAGGTCGTAGCGGAGCTCCATCTCGCGCTCGCAGCTCCGGAGCACGGCCGCGGCCTCGTTGAAGTCCGTGATGATCGGGTCGTCGGCGTCCTCGGGCATCGCCGTGAAGTGGTTCAGGAGCTCGGCGTAGCCGTTGAGCTCGATCTTCTTCGGGTCGACCATCACGAACTTGAGGTCGGCCGGGTGCTTGGCGTAGAGGAGCCCGACGACGAGGGCGTTGACGCCGACCGACTTGCCCGAGCCGGTCGCGCCGGCGACGAGGAGGTGGGGCATCTTGGCGAGGTCCTCCATGAACACCTCGCCCTCGATCGTCTTCCCGATGGGCGCCGGGAGGGCCATCTTCCCGCTCCGGGCCGCGTCGCGGAACTTGGCCGTGGCCAACAACTGCCGGAGGCGGACCATCTCGCGCGTCCGGTTCGGGATCTCGACGCCGATCGAGCTCTTCCCCGGGATCGGCGCGATGATGCGGATGCCGGGCGCGGCGAGCGCCATCGCGAGGTCGTCCTCCAGCGACGTGATCCGGCTGATCTTGACGCCGGCGGCCGGCGTGAGCTCGTAGCGCGTGACCGTCGGCCCGACGACGGCCTCGATGGCGTCGATCTCAATGTTGTAGGTCTCGAGCTTGTCGAGGAGGATCTGCTTGTTGTCCTCAATCTCCTCGAAGTCGACCTCCTGGTCCGAGTCGGACTCTTCGAGGAGCTCGATGGATGGAAACTGGTAGGGGAGGGAGGCCGCGTCGGGGGTGGCGGCGCGGGCGGCGTCGAGGTCGGCCGGCGCCTCTTCCTTGGGGCCGGTGACGTGGAACGCCGGGCCGTCGCCGCGCTCGCTGCTCACGAGCTCGTCGAGGAGCGGGTCGTCGGCGTCGACCGGCGTGAGCTCGGGCGCGGCCTTGGGCCTGACGTTCGAGAACGGCGCCTCCGGTTCCTTCGGCGCGGGTGCCGAGGCGGCCGGGGCCGGAGTGGGCGTGCGGGTCGGCGCGGGTGGGAGCGGCGGGGCAGAGGGCTTCGCGGCCTTCTTCGCCTCGCGCTCCTTCTGGGCGGCCTCGCGCTGCTCCGCACGGGCGGCGATCGCCTCCGCGCGGGCCTGCGCCCGGAGCTGCTTCCGCTCGGCCGCGCCGACGCGGTAGCTCGCCCACGACTCCGTCAGGCCCGACTTCAGGCTCGTCACGGCGCCCTCGGCCCGGTCGAGCGACGTCTGAATGTCCCGGTCCCACACGAGGAGGAGCGTGACGAGGACGGCCACGAGGAGCACGATGAACGACCCGACGGGCTTGAGCACGCTCGTAAGCCACCCCGCGATGCCGATCCCGAGGTCGCCGCTGAACGCCGCGAGGTCGGTGTCGAGCTGAGCGTCGAACCATCCAAAAAAGCAGGCCAGGAAGAGCGCGCCGGCCAGCGAGAGCCCGGTGAGCGTGGGCAGGAAGACCGGCGTCTTTTGCCGGAGCAGGACCCAGCCCCACGCCAGGAGCGCTACGATCGGCAGGAGCACCGGGTAGCCGACGAGGCCCGACACGAGCGCCCGCGCCAGCGTCGCGCCGACGAAGCCGAGGAGGTTGTCGAACCGGTTGTCGCCGGGGTCGACGAGGTTCTCCCAGTTCTCGTCCGCCAGCCGGACGTCGTCGGCCGCCGAGAACGTCACGACGGCGAGGCCCGCCAGCACGGCGAGCGCGAGGAGGAGGATGCCGAGGATCTCCTGCTTGCGCTGGCGGGAGAACCCGGCCGCGGCCTTCGTCTTGGACGACGTCCGCTTCTTGCTTCGGGATCGGGTGGTGCTCACGGACGTGGGGGGACGAACGGCCGAGCGACGCCCCACGCAGATACGTGGAGCCGTCGTGAAGGTACGACAAGGCGGGCCCGCCCTTGGGCGACGGGCTCAGACAAGGGGTTAGGCCGCGTCGGCGACGAGCCGATTGTCGCGGTAGACGGGCAGCACGTCGGAGGCGTCGAGGCGGGCGCAGAGGGCCACGTCGTCGCCGGCGCCGAGGGCGACGAGGCGCCGGGTGTGGTCGGCGCCGAAGAGGGCGCGAGCCAGGTCGTCGCGGGCGCCGCGGTAGAGGCCGTGCGCGATCCGCGCGCCGTCGTTGAGCGGCGGGGCCGACGGGTGGTCGATGAGGCGGTCCACCAGGAGACCCGCGCAGAGGGCGTCTTCGAGCGAGACGCGCCCCTCCCAGCCGGCGCAGAGGACCACGGCGTCGAGCCCGTCGTCCAGCGCGCGATGGAGGAAGGCGGCGGACGCCCCCGCGTTGACGAGCGCGCCCATCGCCAGTCGAGCCGCGCCGCGCGCCCGGACGAGCGCGGCCGTCCCGTTCGTCGTCGTCAGCACGACCGTCTTGCCGGCCACGGCCGCCTCGGTGTACTCGCGGGGGGAGTTGCCGAGCGCGAACCCGGCCAGCTTCTCGCCGCCTCGCTCGCCGCCGAGGACGGACACGTCCCGGTCGAGCGTCGCCGCGAGGCGGCCAGCCTCGCCCTTGTCGGCCACGGGGATCACGGCGCGGGCGCCGTTCTGGAGCGCCGTCACGACCGTCGTCGAGGCGCGGAGGACGTCGACCACGAGGACCGCGCGGCCGTCGAACGCCTCGGCGTCGAGCCCGGCCGGCGAGAGGGCGACGGAGAGGCTCACGAGGCCTTGTGGAACGGCGGCTTCGTCACGACCGCCGGCAGCACGCGTCCGCGGACCGAGACGCCGAGCTCCGTGCCCAGGGCCGTGTAGGCCGGGTCGTTCGGTACGAACCCGAGCGCGACGCCCTTCCCGAGCGTCGGCGACTGGCTCCCGCTCGTGACGATGCCGATCTCGTTCTCGTCGCGGTCCACGATCGGGTACCCGGCGCGGGGAATCCCTCGGCCCTCGACCACCAGGCCGACCAGCTTGCGCGGGATCCTGTCGGCCTTCTGCTGGGCGAGCGCGTCGCGGCCCACGAAGTCGGCGGCGTCGGGCTTGACGACCCAGCCGAGGCCCGCCTCCAGCGGCGTCGTGTCGGGGTCGAGCTCGTGCCCATAGAGGCAGTAGCCCGCCTCCAGGCGGAGCGTGTCGCGAGCGCCGAGCCCGGCCGGCGTCGCCCCCGCCTCGACGAGCGCATCCCACGCGCGGCCGGCGGCCTCCGGGGAGAGGTAGAGCTCCAGTCCCGACTCCCCCGTGTAGCCGGTGTGCGAGACGATCGCCCGCTCGGCGCCGAACACCGCACCGGTGTCCATCGGCCGGAAGTGGTAGTAGGGGACGTTCGAGACGTCGAGGCCCGTCGCCCTCTGGAACACATCGAACGCCGTCGGTCCCTGGAGTGCGAGGAGCGCCCAGTCGTCCGACTCGTTCTCCAGCGTCGCGTCGAGCCCGGCCCGCTCCGCCTCGGTCGAGACGTGGGCCCAGTCGCCCTCGATGTTGGCCGCGTTGACGACGAGAAGCACGTCGTCGTCGGCGAGGCGGTAGACGAGGAGGTCGTCGACGGCGCCGCCGGCCTCGTGGCAGAGCACAGCGTACTGCGCCTGGCCGTCCGACAGCTTCGATACGTCGTTCGTCACGAGCCGCTGGACGAGCGCGAGCGCGCTCGGCCCGCGGACCCTGAACTCGCCCATGTGGCTCACGTCGAACAGCCCGGCCGCCTCGCGGACGGCGCGGTGCTCGTCGAGGATGCCGGTGTACTGGATGGGCATGTCCCAGCCGCCGAACGGGGCCATCTTGGCGCCCGCGGCGAGGTGCCGGTCGTGGAGTGGGGTGGTGCGGAGGGGGGCGTCGGTCATGGGGGCGTGGCGGGGCACGCGGAAGGTACGGGGCAAGTCGAGGGTGCCGTCGTCGTTCGGCGGCGCTTCTGGCCGTTAGGCAACTTCTCGATCGGTGCCGGCGTGCAACGGCTCCCCTCACCACCCGCCCCTCCCATGGCTGGCAGCCTCTTTTCTGTCTTCATCGTCCTCGCGGTCGTCGCGCTCGTCGCGGCGCTCCTCGGCTTCCGCGGGGTTGCCGGACTCTCGGCGAACTTCGCCAAGATCGCCCTCGTCGCCGCCGTCATCCTGTTCGTGCTGGCGTTCATCTTCTAGCGCGGCGTTCCGTCTGCAACGGCGTCCGGGCTTCGGTCCGGGCGCCGTTTTTTTATGGGACCGCCACCGCCGGTTCGCCATGCCCCCGCCTCGTCACGGCCTTCGCTCTCCCCACGTTGGTGGGACGTGCCCCCGGTGGATCCGATGTGGCGGCGTGCCCCCCGGACCTCCGCGGAGACCTCCCGAGGTAGCCCCAGTCACTCCTCGCGCGGCCGGCCCGCACCGGACGGCGGCGACCTCCGAGGCGATGGAGTCGGCCTTCGGCCTCGTCGGAGTCAGCACGCGGATCTTCTCGGAGGACGCCGACCGGGCGGAGGCGCCCACCGCCAGCCTCGATCGGGTCCAGGCAATCCGTTTCGACGCCGTGACCGACCGCCGGCCGGAGTACGCTCAGCCGGGCGTGAGCGGGCAGGTCACGCTCGACGACGGAACAACGCTCCCGCTCTCGGTTACGGTGCTTCGTCCCTCCGGCCCCGATCCCGTCCTCGCCGTCCCCCCAGGTTAGATGCCTCGCGCCCTCGTCCTCCAGTCCGCCGCCGACCCGGAGCCCACCGTCACCGAGGTGGACCGGGCCGATCTCCCCGACGGCGACGTGCTCCTCGACGTCTTGCACTCCAGCCTCAACTACAAGGACGGACTGGCCGTCACGGGGAAGGGGAAGATCGTCCGCGGTGACTTCCCGTTCGTGCCGGGCATCGACGTGGCCGGGACCGTGGCCGAGTCCGCCTCGGACGCGTGGCAGGCCGGCGACCGCGTCGTGCTGACGGGGTGGGGTACCGGGGAGGACCGCTGGGGCGGGTTCGCGGAACAGGCCCGCTCGTCGGCCGAGCACCTCGTTGCGCTCCCCGACGGCCTCTCGGCCGAGGACGCGATGTGGATCGGGACGGCCGGCTTCACCGCCATGCTGAGCGTGCTCGCCCTCGAGGACCACGGCGTCGACGCCGGCGACGGGCCGATCGCGGTGACCGGCGCCTCTGGCGGCGTCGGGTCCATCGCGACGGCGCTGCTGGCGGCGGCCGGCTACGAGGTCCACGCCGTGACCGGGACCGAGACCGCACACGACTACCTCCGCGGGCTCGGGGCGAGCGAGATCCTCGGCCGCGAGGCGCTCTCCGACGACGCGGGCGGACCGATGCAGAAGGGGGTCTGGGCGGGTGCCGTCGACTCGGTCGGCGGGACGACGCTGGCGACGCTCCTCGCCCAATCAAAGCGGCACGCGTGCGTCGCCGCCTGCGGCCTCGCGGGCGGGCCGAGCCTGAACACGACCGTCTTCCCCTTCATCCTCCGCGGCGTCACGCTCGCCGGCATCGACTCGAACACCGCGCCGACGGCGCTCCGCGAGGAGGCCTGGAGCCGGCTGGCAGAGGCCGTCCGCACCGGCGCCCTCGCGGACGTGAAGCGGACCGTGATCGGCCTCGGCGACGTCCCCGAGTGGAGCGAGCGGATCGTGGCAGGCGAGACCGTCGGCCGCGTCGTCGTCGACGTCCGCCGCTGATGGCGACCGTCTCGCTCTGGCAGCGGCCCGCGCGTGTCGAGGCCGACGTCGCGATCGTCGGCGGCGGCGTCATCGGAACGGCGACGGCGTGGGCGCTCCGCCGACTCGCCCCCGACCTCCGCGTCGCGATCCTCGAGGCCGAGCGGCTGGCGCATGGGGCGAGCGGCCGGAACGCAGGGTTCTTGCTGCTCGGCACGGCGTCAGATTACGCGTCTGCGGTCGAGCAGTACGGCCGCGACGCCGCGCGGCAGATCTGGGCGTTCACGGCCGAGGCCTTCCGCCTCGCCGCCGAGGTGGGCGAGGCCGAGGACGTGGGATTCGCGCACACGGGGTCTGTTATTGCAGCTGCGTCCGACACAGACGCTGCCCGCCTTCGCCGGTCCCGTGCGCTGCTGGCGGAGGACGGAGTGGAGACCCAGTGGTGGGACGAGGCCGACATCGACGACGAGATGGGTGGATTGGGGTTTCCTGGCGCTCTGTTCGTGCCGGAGGGCGGAGCCATCGACCCGGCCCGACTCGTGCGCGCGCTGGCGAGGCTGAGCGACGCCCAGGTCTACGAGAACTGGCGGGTTGAGGGCGTCGAGTCCGAGGGCGGGCGCGTTCGGCTGGTGGCGGAGGGCGGGGGAGAGGCGGTCGCCGACCGCGTCCTCCTGGCGACGAACGCCTTTCTGCCCCGACTGCTGCCCGGCCTCTCACACGTCGTACGGCCCGTCCGCGCGCAGATGCTGGCGACGGCGCCCGCCCCGCCGACGCTCGACGCGCCCGTCTACTCGCACGAGGGCTACTTCTACGTCCGCCAACGGGCCGACGGCCGCGTGCTCCTCGGCGGCGCCCGCCACCTCCACCGCGACGCCGAGGTGGGCTATGACGACGCGACGACCGAGGCGCTTCAGGCGAGCCTGGGCGACTACCTCGCCACCCACTTCCCCACGCTGGCGGGCGTCCCGGTCGAGCGCCGCTGGTCCGGCACGATGGGGTTCAGCCCCGACGGCCTGCCCTGTCTCGGCGCCGTCCCGGGCGTTCCCGGCGCCCGGTTCGCCGCCGGCTTCACGGGCCACGGGATGGGCTACGCCCTCCGCTTCGGCGTTCTCGCCGCCCGGACGCTCCTCGGCGAATCCGACGACGCCCTCGATCTGTTCCATGCCGACCGGTTGATGAGCGGATGAAGCCCGACCGGGCTAGACTGCCGCACGCCGATCCGCGTTCTTCCCCCCGATCCAGCCTCCCACCCCATGGACCTCACCTATCGCACCCCGGTCGCCGCGCTCGGCGACGACGCCCGGGCCGCGTTCCTCACGCGGACCTACGCGCACCTCCTGGGTGCCATCCTGCTGTTCGCGCTCATCGAGGTGTTCCTCTTCACCTCGGGCCTCGCGTACCCGATGGCCCAGGCGATGCTCGGCGTCAGCTGGCTCCTCGTGCTCGGCGGGTTCGTCATCGTGAGCTGGTTCGCGTCGTCTGCGGCGGCGCGGGCCGAGTCGAAGGCGGCGCAGTACGGCGCGCTCGGCGCGTTCGTGCTCGCCGAGGCCGTCATCTTCGTCCCGCTCCTCGTCATGGCCGAGCTCTCGGTCGGCGGCGGCGTGATCGCGAGCGCGGCGTGGGTCACGCTCCTCGGCTTCTCGGCGCTCACGGCCATCGTGTTCTTCACCGGCAAGGACTTCTCGTTCCTCGGCGGCATCCTCAAGTGGGCGTTCGTCCTGGCCCTCGTCGCGATCGTGGCCGGCGTGCTGTTCGGGTTCAACCTCGGCACGTGGTTCTCGGTCGCCATGATCGGCCTGGCCGGCGCGGCGATCCTCTACGACACGTCGAAGGTGCTCCACCATTATCCCGAGGACCGCTACGTCTCGGCCGCGCTCGAGCTCTTTGCCTCTATGGCGCTGATGTTCTGGTACGTCCTGCGCCTCTTCATGAGCCGCGACTAGGGGGGAAGGGGAATGGGTGAGGAGCCCCGACCCCGCCCGCCTCGCTCTCTCTCTGCGCCCCGCTCGGCCTCGGTCGGGCGGGGCGCCTCATTGGTGGGGAGGCGTCTCGGTTGCCACTCTGTCAGTCCCCCTTTTTCCTGCCGGGGGAGCCCCCGACGTGGGCAGCGCGTTGACCTCGCATGACGCGCCGCACCCGTGCCATCCTCATCTCCTCCGCCTCGCTGACCGCAGGCGCTGCGCTCGGCACGTGGCTGTGGAAGCGGTGGGGCTACCCCGTTCGCGCCGTCGAACGCGACGTGCCGAAGGCGCCCGACCCGCCGCCGACGGCGGCCCCGCACGGCGAGCGTGAGCTCCAGCCCGAGGAGGCCGGCGTCGGTCCACGGTTCCACCGGCGGTACGAGGTCGACGTCGAGCGGACGACGAAGTCGCCGGAGGAGCTGATGTCGTGCATCGGCCAGGACATCCAGCACTACGTGCCGGACGAGATCGCCACGTTCGAGAAGACGACCGGGCAGGAGGGACGGCTCGCCGTCGGGGACGAGTTCGACATCCACATCCGGTCGCCGTGGGACGGGCCGGTCCGCGTGGTCGAGGTCGAGCCGCGGCGGTTCACGCTGGCCACGCTCGACGGGCACATGGAGGCCGGCCAGATCCGGTTCGAGGCGGGCGATCACCCGACCGAGGCGGGCGCCCTCCGCTTCTCCATCGAGTCGTGGGCCCGGAGCCGAGACGGCGCCGTCGACTTCGTCTACGACGGGCTCGGGCTCGCCAAGAAGGCCCAGCAGGGCATGTGGACGTTCTTCTGCGAGCGCGTCGCCGAGGACTGCGGCCAAAAGATGGAGGAGGTCCGCGTCCTCACGGAGCGCGAGGAGACCGACGACGAAGACGATGGCTGACGATCCGTTCTGGCACCGCGCCGTCCCCCGCCGGCCCGACTGGCGGCGCTACCACGACCGCCTCGACGCGGTCCGCGAGGCCCGCTACAACTTCGAGCTGTCGGACGACCACGAGTACTCCGAGGCCGACGGGTGGCGGCTCGATCACCACGAGGCCGAGCTTCCGCCCGAGCCGCCAGGCCCGCCGCTCCCCCCGGACGACGCGCGCGCCTCGTTCGCCATCGCCTGCGATCTCGTCCGCCACTACGCCTTCCCCGACCCCAGGCTCATCACGGGCATCTTCTCGCCCGACGACCCGCTCCCCGGCCGGCCTATGCTCCTCCGGGCGCGGTTCCTCGGCGTCTCGTTCTGGTTCGGCGTCCGCGTCGGCGACGAGATCGACGAGGTCCGGACGACCGACGCCGGCCCGGTCCACGCCTACGGGTTCGACTACGCGACGCTCGAGGGCCACTTCGAGATGGGCCAGATCACGTTCGAGATCCGGAAAACGGAGCGGACGGGCGCCGTCGACTTCCACATCGACGCGTTCTCGAAGCCTGACCGGATCCGCAACCCGTTCTACCGCATCGGCTTCAAGCTCTTCGGGAGGCACCTCCAGCTCAAGTTCGCCCGGTCGGCCAAGGAGCGGATGCAGCGGTTCGTGAGGGAAGAGCTGGAGGCCCGCGCGAAGGGGCGGCCCGCGACGCCGCACGAGACGGTGGAGCCCACCCGGCCCGATGCCGAGGCGGCCGAGCAGATGGCGAGCACGCTGGAGGAGTAGGGGGCGCAACCTCGGCAGCGTCCCCCGTAGACTCTCCTCTCCTTCCTGACCCTCCATGCGTCTCGCTCCGCTCGCGCTCGCCGCGCTCATCGCCCTCCCCGTCGCCGCCCAGGACACGCCCGAGGCGGCCGTCCAGGCCACCATCACGCAGCTCTTCGACGGGATGCGCGCCAAGGACACGACGGCCATCCGCGCCACCCTCCACCCCGAGGCCCGACTGATGACGACCGTCAACCGCGACGGCCAGCGGTCCGTGCAGGAGGCCCCGATCGGCCAGTTCCTGGCCTCCATCGCCGGAGCGCCCGTCGACCTCGACGAGCAGATCCCCGACGACTACCCCGTGATGGTCGACCACGGCCTCGCCGTCGCGTGGACGCCCTACGAGTTCTACGCCGGCGGCGAGTTCAGCCACTGCGGCACCAACGCGTTCCTCCTCGCCCTCGGCGACGACGGGTGGCAGGTCGTCCAGATCATGGACACGCGCCGCCGCGAGTGCGAGTCGGAATAGCGGGTCGGTGACGGCGGGGCCCGTGGACGCGTGAACCCTTCGCCGGCTCGCACGTCCACAGGTCCCACGCCCCCGAGTCCGCCCATGCTCGACCGCCCCGTCACGTACGACACGCCGCCGGCCGACCTCAACCTCCGCCAGAACAACTTCTCCGCCGGCCCCGGCGCGCTGCCGACCGAGGTGCTGGAGGAGGTCCGCGACGACTTCCCCGTGTTCGCCGGCCTCGGCGCCTCGATCGTCGAGGTCAGCCACCGCTCGGGCGCCTACACCGAGATCCACGAGCGGGCGAAGTCCCGGCTGGCGTCGCTCCTCGGGCTCGGCGACGACTGGCACGTCCTGTTCCTCCAGGGCGGCGCGTCGATGCAGTTCCACCAGGTGCCCCTCAACCTGATGCCGCGGGGCGGGACCGTGAGCTACCTCGACACAGGCTCCTGGAGCGCGAAGGCCATCAAGGAGGCCGAGATCGTGGCCCGCGACCGCGACGGCACGGTCACCGTCGCCGCCAGCAGCCGCGACGCGGACTACACGTACATCCCGCGGCCCTCGGAGTGGACTGTCGACCCCGAGGCGGCCTACCTCCACTTCACGAGCAACAACACGATCTACGGCACCCAATTCCACGAGGAGCCGATCTGCGACGTCCCGCTCGTGTGCGACATGTCGTCGGACTTCCTCAGCCGACCGATCGACCCTAAGAAATACGGGCTGATCTACGCCGGGGCGCAGAAGAACATCGGCCCAGCTGGAGTCACCGCGGTCCTCGTCCGCGACGACGTGCTCCAGTCGCGCGCCGAGGGGCTCCCGACGATGCTCGACTACGGGACGCACGCGGCCAAGCTGTTCAACACGCCGCCGGTGTTCGCGATCTACATCGTCGACAAGGTGCTCGGGTGGGTCGAGCGGCAAGGGGGCCTCAAGGGGATGGTCGAGCGGAACGAGGCCAAGGTGAGCCGGCTCTACGGCGCCCTCGACGCGAGCGACTTCTACCGGCCAACGGTTCGGGAGGACAGCCGCTCCCACATGAACGTCACGTTCCGCCTGCCCAACGAGGACCTCGAGGCGCGATTCATTCAGGACGCCGCTCGCGAAGGGCTCCTCGCCCTCAAGGGCTACCGTACCGTCGGTGGCGTCCGGGCGTCGATCTACAACGCCGTCGAGCCCCGCTCGGTCGAGCTGCTGGTCGAGTTCATGCGCCGGTTCGAGGCGGCGTATGGCTAAGGTCGAGGAGGAGCTTTTTTTCTATCGACCCAGATTTCTGCCTATAAGAATCCGTTCGGCTCTTGATGGTGAGTCCTAGGGTCGGTAAGGTGGGGACTTCACTGGTCCTGCCATGCTCGTGGTCTACGTCATCGGAGCTATCGTCGTCGGGGCCATCGCAGCTGTGGCGTTCAGGTCGCAGATGCGCGTTCGTCGGCGGAAGGAAGCGTTCGCCGCGATGGCGGAGCGCCTCGGTCAAGCCTACGACCCGTCGTCGTTCCCCACCGGGGCCGTGCTGCTCGTGTCGCCCCCTGGTCCTCCGGGCGAGGTGGCCATCGACGAGTCGGGACTCCACCTGCGCATCGGGCCGAGCGGGCTTCGGTTCGTGCCGTGGTCGGCGATCCAGAGCGTGATGCCCGTGGCGGGGGGCCGGAGCGCCGTCCGTGTGAGTCGGGTCGGGGCGGTGGTGGTGCCGGCGGCGCTGGGCCGACAGATCTGGGACCTCGCCGGGCGTGAGGGTGCGGCCAAGGCGGAACGGGCACGCGCCGCCCGCGTGTAGCCCCGCCCCGCCTCCAGACCCCGGCCATGCCAGAGGGTCGTCACCGGCGGGGGCTAGCTTGCCCGGCTCGCCCGGTTCCCGGTACAGACCCCACCTATGAAGCGCCTCGTCGTCGTCGAGTCCCCCACGAAGGCCCGCACGATCCGCAAGTTCCTCCCGCCCGGTTACCAGGTCGAGGCCTCGATGGGCCACGTCCGCGACCTCCCGTCGTCGGCCTCCGAGATCCCGAAGGCCGTCAAGAAGGAGAAATGGGCCCGCCTCGGCGTGAATGTGGAGGAAGGCTTCGAACCGCTCTACGTCGTCCCCGCCGACAAGAAGAAGGTCGTCAAGCAGCTCAAGGACGCGCTCAAGGACGCCGACGAGCTGTACCTCGCGACGGATGAGGACCGCGAGGGCGAGTCGATCGGGTGGCACCTCCTGGAGGTGTTGAAGCCGAAGGTGCCGGTTCGCCGGATGGTGTTCCACGAGATCACGAAGGAGGCCATCCTCAAGGCGCTCGACCAGACGCGCGAGCTCGACACGCGCCTCGTCGACGCCCAGGAGGCGCGCCGCGTCCTCGACCGGCTCGTGGGCTACTCCGTGTCGCCCGTCCTCTGGAAGAAGATCGCCCCGAAGCTCTCGGCCGGGCGCGTCCAGTCGGTCGCGGTTCGCGTTCTTGTGGAGCGCGAGTGGGAGCGGCTCGACTTCATCTCGGCCAGCTACTTCGACCTCTCGGCCACGCTGGAGCAGGGCGCCGTCCCGTTCGAGGCGAAGATGACCCACCTCGGCGAGGACCGGCTCGCCACGGGCAAGGACTTCGACGAGAAGACCGGGAAGCTCAAGGACCAGAGCGACGCGCTCGTACTCGGGGAGGAGCAGGCCACCGGGCTGGCGTCCCGTCTCAAGGACGCGGCGTGGCGCATCTCGGAAGTCGAGCAGAAAAAGGCCCGCCGCTCGCCTGCCGCGCCGTTCATCACCTCCACGCTCCAGCAGGAGGCCAACCGGAAGCTGGGCATGAGCGCCCGGCGGACGATGCAGACGGCCCAAAAGCTCTACGAGCAGGGCCACATCACGTACATGCGGACCGACTCGCCGATCCTCTCGACCGAGGCGGTCGTGGCGGCCCGCGGCGCCGTCGAGGCGCGCTATGGCAAGGAGTACCTCTCGCCGAAGCCGCGCCAGTACTCGGGCAAAGTCCGCAACGCGCAGGAGGCGCACGAGGCCATCCGCCCGGCCGGCACCGCGATGAAGACGCGCGACGAGCTCCGGCTCTCGGGCGACGAGGGCAAGCTCTACGACCTCATCTGGAAACGGACAGTCGCCAGCCAGATGGCGGAGGCCCGGCTCCTCCGCACGCGCGCCACGATCCTCGCCGCCGAGGGCACCGACGACGAGTCGACGTTCCGGGCGACCGGCCAGGTCATCGAGTTCCCGGGCTTCTTCCGGGCCTACGTCGAGGGCAAGGACGACCCGACGGCCGCGCTCGACGACCGCGACAGCCCGCTCCCGCCGCTCGTCGAGGGCGACACGCCAGGCTGCAAGGCCGTCGACGCCGTCGGCCATGAGACGAAGCCGCCGTCGCGCTACACCGACGCCTCGCTCGTCCAGGCCCTCGAGAAGGCCGGCGTCGGGCGGCCGTCGACGTACGCGTCGATCATCGACACGGTCGTCCGCCGCGGGTACGTCATCCGCAATGGCAACCAGCTCGTCCCGACGTTTACCGGGATGGCGACGACGAACCTGCTGGCGAAGAACTTCGACCGGCTCGTCGACACCGACTTTACGGCGCGGATGGAGGAGGAGCTCGACGAGATCGCCGATGGGACCGAGGAGCGCCGGCCGTACCTCGAGCGGTTCTTCAACGGGCCGGAGGGCCTCGAGAAGAAGGTCGAGGCGGGCGTCGAGACCATCGACCCCCGGGAGATCTCGACGATGCGCCACGTCAAGTGGGGCGATTACGAGGTGCGCGTCGGCCGCTACGGGCCGTATGCGGCGGCGCCCGACGGCTCGACGGCATCGCTCCCGCCGGAGCAGGCGCCGGCCGACCTCACCGAGGCCGACATCGCCGGGCTCATCGACGCCAACGACGACGAGCGCCCGCTCGGCATCCACCCGGAGGCCGAGATGCCGGTCCTCCTCAAGTCCGGCCCATACGGCCCCTACGTCCAGCTCGGCGACGACGAGGAGAAGAAGCCGAAGCGGACGTCGCTGCCCAAGGGCACTGAGCCCGGCGACGTCGACCTCGACCTGGCCGTCCAACTCCTCAACCTCCCGCGGACGCTCGGTGAGCACCCGGAGACGGGCAACCCGATCAAGGCGAACATCGGCCGGTATGGACCCTATGTCCAGCACGAGCGGACCTTCGCCAGCCTCAAACCGGCCGAGGGCGACAACGTCCTGACCGTCGAGTTGGACCGCGCGCTCGAACTCATTGCGCAGAAGCGCCAGAAGTCGGCCCCGCTTCGGACGCTCGGCGCGCACCCGACCTCGGGCAAGCCGATCGACGTCTTCGAGGGCCGCTACGGCCCGTACGTTAAGCACGAGAAGACGAACGCGACGATCCCGAAGGACATGGACAAGGACGAGATCACGCTCGAGCAGGCCGTGGAGCTCGTCAACGCGAAGGCCGCCAAGGGCGGCTCGAAGAAGGGCCGCAAGAAGAAGGCGTCCTAGCCCGACGACCCGCTCCGCCTCGGCGCCGAGGCGGGGCTACTCGATCTCCTCGACGGGCTCGTCCGGGTCGTCCGGCCGGCCCTGCGTTCGCCACCGGGCTTGCTGCGAGGCGCGGTGGGACTCCTCGACGGTCTCCAGCATGGCGACGTAGCTGCCGTAGCGCTCCGGCGTGATCTCGTCGGCGTCGACGGCGGCCTGTACGGCGCAGCCCGGCTCGTGGACGTGGGTGCAGTTGGGGAAGCGGCAGTCGTCGAGGTAGGGGCGGAACTCGACGAAGTAGCCGCCGAGCTCCTCCGGCGCGAGGTCCCACAGGCCGAACTCGCGGATGCCGGGCGTGTCCGCGACCCACCCGCCGCCGGCTTCGAGGAGCGTGGCGAACGTCGTCGTGTGACGGCCCTTCTGGGTCTTCTCGCCGATCTCGGAGGTGCGGAGGCCGAGGCCGGGCTCGACGCTGTTCAACAGGCTCGACTTGCCTACGCCGGACGGCCCGGCGACGACGCTGACGGCGCCCGCGAGGGCGGCACGGAACGTCTCGACCCCGCGGCCGGTCACGGCGCTCGTGAGGATGACGGGGTAGCCGAGGCCCTCGTAGAGCTCTTGCCAGAACGCCATCGCCTCCTCGGCCCGCTCGTTCCCATCGAGGAGGTCGGCCTTGTTGAGGAGGAGGCCGGCCGGGATGTGGCGCGTCTCGGCCGCCACCAAAAAGCGGTCGACGAAGCCGGGGTTCACCTTCGGCCCGAACGTGGACTGGACGCACCACGCGCGGTCGACGTTGGCGACGATGACGTGCTCGCGGACGGCACCACGCTTGCCAGGGGCGCGCCGGCTAAGCTGGTTCTCTCGCGGTTCGATGTCGGTGATGAACCCGGTCTCGTCGTCGCCGACGGTGAGCTTGACGCGGTCGCCGACGGCGAGCGGGTTCGTCTCGTCGATCTCGAGGGCGTCGAGGCGGAACCGACCGCGGATGCGGGCGCGGAGGTCCTCGCCGTCGTCCGTGCGGACGTCGTACCAGCTGCCGGTCGAACGGATGACGAGGCCGTGGCGGGTCTCGGGACTCGGGTCGGCGGCGTCGGTCACAGGCGAAACTCTGGGGTGGGGGTCTCGTCCAACGCAGGCGGTGGGGACAGGCTCCGACGCTCGGACTCGTGCCCTCGCCCCCGCAGCACCGTTCCCCCCGATTCCATGCCCACCGCCCCTCCCAAGCCCGACCCGTTCGAGGACGTCCGCGACGCGTTCAAGTCCCTCGGGACGTCCGAAAAGGCCGCGTTCGTCCTCGAGGCCACGTTCGAGACGATTGGTCAGGCGCTCTCCGAGACCGGCCGCCGCGCCGCGACGGTCCTCGACGACCTCGACATCGACGACTGGTTCCGCGCCCACGAGCCGGAGGACGTCGGCGCGCCGCCGCCCCCGCCGCCGGC
>NZ_MQWD01000001.1:2656792-2760770 GCF_002283365.1 Rubrivirga marina
CGTGGCGAAGGCACCGACGCCCCAAAAGACGGCCGGCAACCCCCCGTCGCCTCCGGCTGACGGCCCGGAAGAGGTGTGAGCGAGTCGTGGCCCGACCGGTTCGAAAAGGCCGGCCTGCTGGAGCGGGCCGGCCTCCTCGGCGGTGGCGCGGTCCGCCTCCTGGCCAACGCGATCGACAAAGGGCTCGACCGGGCCGCCGCGATCGCCGTCGACGCCAAGCAGGCCTTCGACCGCGAGCTCGACCCCAACATGACGGACGCCCGCGTACTCGAAGAGTGGGACGACCGGGCCGACAATCCGGCCGACGACGCGTAGACGCTACGCGGCCAGCGCCTGTGCGGCCTGGACGCCCGCGAACCTCGGGTGCGCCACGCGCTGCACCATCAGCTGGCCGTCGGCGGCCGACGTGAGCTCCACGTCGAGGAGCCCGTGTGCCGACATCTCGATGACGACGGCGTGCCCGAGGCGGGACGTGTCGTCGCCGGCCTCGCCCGCCTCAGGGCGGAGCCACTGGGCCGCGAGCCGGTTGATCTCGACCCACGAGAGCTGACCGAACGGCGCGCGCGACGACGCCGACAGGATCTCGATGACGAAGTCGGTCGCGTAGGAGAGCGTGTCGGCGAGCGGGGGACGGGACATCGGCGTCGGGGGCGCGTGGCGTACCGGAACGTCGCCTAGGGGGTGTGACAACCCTGTGACGCGGCATCCCAAAGGGCTCTATCGCGCCTCGGGCACCAGGGGCAGCGACCCGGCGGGTCGGAGTGTGACCGAGGCGTGGGCGTCCGGCGCGGGGCCGGCCATCCGGAGCCGCCAACGCTGTGCGATCGTGGCCATCACCAGCACGCCCTCCGCCCAGGCGAACTGCTCGCCGATGCACCCGCGCCGACCGACGCTGAAGGGGAGGTACGCGAACTTGTGCCGCTTCACGCGGGCCTCGGCCTCGAACCGCTCGGGACGGAAGACGTCGGGCGCTTCCCAGAAACGCGGGTCGCGGTGGATGCCGGCGGGTGCGAACAGGATCATCGTCCGCGCGGGAATCGGGTGGTCGCCGAGCGTCATGTCGCGCGCGGCTTCCCGACCGACGACCCAGGCCGGCGGGTACAGCCGCATCGACTCCGCGAACACCTGGCGGGTGTATGACAGCCGGTCGAGCGCGTCGAACGACGGCGGCCCGCCCAGGGCGTCCACCTCGGCGTGGAGCTGGGCTTCGACCTCGGGGTGCTGGGCGATGAGGAGCCACGTCCACGCGAGCGCGGCAGCCGTCGTCTCGTGACCCGCGAGGAGGAGCGTCATGGCCTCGTCGCGGACCTCCTCGTCGGTCATCCCCTCGCCGGTGTCCTCGTTGCGCGCCTCGAGGAGCATCGCCAACAGGTCGTCGTGCGACTCGTGAGGCGCGGCCCGGCGTTCGTCGATCAGTCCGTAGACGACGGCGTCGAGCGACTGTCGGGCCCGGTCGGCGGTGCGGTTCGCCTGCGTCGGGAGCCACATCAGCTTGTCGGAGAACGGGTACTGTGTGCGGTCAAAGGCGACCATCGACTCGCGGACCGCTTCGCTCACGCGGTCGGCGTCCGAGAGGACGTCGGCCCCGAAGAGCGTCCGCCCGGCGATCGCAAGGGCGAGGCGGGTCATGGCTGCGGCGCCGTCGACCGGCTCGCCCTCGGCCCAGCGGTCGGCCTCGGCGCGGGCGAGGTTCACCATCGTCTGGCCGTAGAGGCGGAGGCGGCCGTGGTGGAAGGCCGGCAGCATGAGCTTCCGCTGGCGGGTGTGCACGGGCGGCTCGCTCGTGAGGAGCCCGTGCCCGAGGATCCGCGCCGCCAACCGCAGCCCGCGCGCCTTCGTGACGTCGGCGTTCCGGTCGACGAGCACCTCGCGGACAAGGTCGGGGTGGCGGACGAGGACGAGCCCGGGGAGGCCAGGCGCCGAGACCTCGACGAGGTCGCCGCCGACGGCGTTGAGGCGGGCGATCCCCGCGCGCATGTCCCGGAGGAACGTGAGCGTCAGGTCGAACGGGAAGCGGGCGGGGAAGCGGCGGACGTCGGTCATGGCGCCGATACCTGTGGTGGCACGTCGGAGATACGTCAGGTCGCGGGCCCACAGCGGGAAGGAGACGGGGGGAGCCCGGGGTGGCGTGGAGATCCGTTTCTTGGGCGGTCGGCCTCGGGGTTCGGCGCGCCATGACGTCGCCTCGACGCGACCGGCGCGTCGAGGGTCGGGGAGCACTCGGCAAAGAGGTTCAGGGGATGCCGTTCCCTCCGAAACTCCGCGAGCGGTCTCCCTGCGGACACACCCAGCGAGGGGAGGTGGGGAAGTCCCGTAGTGTGTAGGTTCCGCGGTTCCATCCCAGTCGGCCCAACTCCCTCCCACACATGACCCTCCGTCGTTCTCGGCTGCTCCCAGCCCTGCTCCTGGCGTTCCTCGCCATCCCCGCCTCGGCGCTCGCGTCGGACGACGTCCCCGCGCCGACCACCGTCACCGAGGACCGCCTCGTGTGGGACCTCCAGGTCGACGCCGTCGAGACGGCCATCGAACTCCGCGGTCCCGAGGGCGTCGTCGCCCGCCGCGTGTTCCAGGCCGGCGAGGTGCCGGCCTTCACCGCCGCCGACATCGCCGCCCTCGACCTCCCCGACGGCGAGTACCGCTACGACGTGCTCATCGTGACGACCGAGGCGGACGCTGATGACCCCGAAGCGCGCGTGGGCCTTACGCAGTCCGGTCCGTTCGCCATCCGGAGCGGCCGGTTCGTCGCCGTCATCGGGCCCGTCATCACGGGTAACCAGACGATCAGGGACTCGCTCTGCGTCGGGTTCGACTGCGCGGACTCGGAGTCGTACGGCTTCGAAACCCTTATGCTCAAGGAGAACAACACGCGCATCCGGTTCTTCGACACGAGTGCGCAAGGCGGCTTCTCGTCGCGGGACTGGTGGCTCGTCGCCAACAGCAGCCAGAACGGGGGGGCGAGCTACTTCGCGATCCAAGACGCCGGTGACGATGGGTCCATCGCGAACGACATCCTCCGCGTGGCGGGCGGGGCCCCGGCCCGGTCGCTGTGGATCGACGAGCAGGGGGATCTGGCCCTCGGGACGGAGAGTGGCGCTGCGACCACCGAGATCCACGTGGCGGACGGCGACACGCCGACGCTCCGGCTGGAGCAGGACGGGTCGAGCGGGTTCGCGACGCGGACCTGGGACCTCGCCGGGAACGAGACGAACTTCTTCGTCCGCGACGTCAACAATGGCAGCGCGCTCCCCCTCCGCATCCTCGCCGGGTCCCCGGGCAACCAGGTCCTGGTCGGTCCGAGCGGCGTCGAGGTGAACAAGCAGACCAACTCGGGCAGCCCGAAGGCCGGGTACGGCTTCTTTGCCAATGGGGTCGCCGGGGCCGATCGGATGCTCGTCGGGTTCGACGACGTCACAACGGCCGCCCTGAACACGGACCTCGAGGTCGAGGGCCTCGCCCGCTTCCGCGCCAACACCCGGACCGACGGGACCGCCCTCTTCTTCGGCGGCGCCGACTTCCGCTCTGGCATCATCGGCCGGGGGACGCTCGCCTTCCAGGCCGACTACTCCACGACGACGCCGTACGTCTTTCAGATCCGCAACACCGCTACGGCAACCAACCTATTTCGCCTTGACAACGGGGGGAACCTGACGATCTCGGGGGCGCTGTTCCAGGCGTCCGACGTGGACCGGAAGGACGCCGTCGTCGCCGTCGATGCAGAGGCCGTGCTTGAGGGCGTCGTCGGCCTCCCGCTCTCGACGTGGCAGTACACCGGGTCCGACGTGACGCACCTCGGCCCGATGGCCCAGGACTTCTACAGAGCGTTCGGCCTCGGGCAGGGTGAGACGACGATTTCAATGGTCGACGCCGACGGCGTCGCTCTGGCCGCGATCCAGGCGCTCCACACGCGGAATGAGGCGGCGCAGGCTCGCATTGCTCAGCTCGAGGCCGCCAACGCCGCGCTGGCTGAGCGCCTGGCCCGCATCGAGGCGCTCCTCGGGCCCACCCATGAGTAAGCGCGTCTCACCACCCCTCCAGCCTACCCGACCCATGACTGTTCTACTTCGCACGGCCGCTACCCTCGGGCTCGCTCTCGGATTCGCCGCGGCTCCGTTCGCCCAGGTTCACGTCGCCCCCGACGACGCCGACGAGCCGGGGCGGGTGATCGTCGATGAGCCGTCGTCGCTGGGCTTCCAAGTCGTCGATGACCAAGACCCGCTCTCCATCCAGGCGGCTCGTGCACCCGCGCGGCGCACCGAGGCGGCCCACGCTGAGCCGACTTGGGAGACAGACGCTGAGGCGGTGCCTGGGGCGGTGTTCGTGCCCGCGGCCCGTGTGGACGTCGGGCCGCTCGAAGACGGGCGTGACCGGGCTCTTGTGAGGGGGGCACCTGCGGTCGCCGTCACCGGCGAACTCGCCGACGGTCGGCTGGCGACGTTCGTCCCGAGCCGAGAGGTAGCGATCGTCTACACGGGCCCGCTTAGGGACGGCCGACCGGACGGCGTCCGGGGGACGCCGGTCGTGTCAGACGACGCGCCGGCCGTCGTGCCGTTCGGCCGTGCCAGGGTCGAGACGGCCAGTCCGGCCCGCTTCGTGGTCCTGCCGAACCCCGCCTCGACGGAGGCGTGGGTGGAGTTGGTCCCCGCAGCACCGTCTCGGGCCACCATCACGGTGTTCGACGTTCGCGGCCGTGAGGTTCTGACGGCCTTCGATGGGCCGGTCGCGCCGGGCTCGCCCTCGCGGGTCCGCCTAGACCTGTCCCCGCTCTCGGCCGGCGCGTACGTGGTCACCGTCGAGATCGACGGGGCGCGGGTGAGCGAGACCATCCAGGTCGTCCGCTAGCCTGCGCGCGTAGGGGCCGGCAGGGCGCCCTGGGCCTCCGGGCCCAGGGCGCCTTTTTTGACGACGGGCGTGAAATTGCACGGCCACTGGTGTACGTTGCCTCCGCGCGCAGAGGCGCGCAGTCGTCACCCTTGATGAGAGCCCTGGCTGGAGGAGGCCAGGGCTCTCGTCTTTTGTCGGGTCTGGTGGTCGTGGTCCTGCCGCTCGGGTCACGGGCATGCGCTCGGTGACGTGCGTCGGACCCTCCGATGGGCGTCCGGGTATCACGACACGTCACCCCCCAGATCCCATGAGTCGCATCTTCCTTCTCGCCGCGTTCGCGCTCATCGTCTCCGCGTGCGAGCCCGCCGACGAGTCGGCTGAGGCCCCTCCCGTCGACTCCGGCGAGATCGTCGCCTCCGAGGACACGACGGCCACGGCGGACATCCTCGACCCGGATGGCGCCGCGCCGTTCAACCTCAACACGGCCACCGCCGAGCAGTTCGCCACGATTCCAGGCGTCGGCGAGCGGATGATCCACGAGTTCGAGGAGTACCGGCCGTACACCAGCATCGAGCAGTTCCGCCAGGAGATCGGCAAGTACGTCGATGAGGACGTCGTGGCGGGCTACGAGGAGTATGTCTTCGTGCCAGTGAACCCGAACGAGGCCTCTGTCGCCACGATGATGCAGCTTCCAGGCGTCACGTCGGAGGCCGAGGCTCAGCAGCTCGTGGATGGCCGGCCGTACGCATCGGAGGACGCGTTCCTGACGGCGTACGAGTCGATCGCCGGCGAGCCCGACGCGGCCTCGGCGAGCGTCTACGTCGAGTACGAGTAGTGGCCGCCGAGCCTTGGCTCCGGCGGTTCTTGCTGGCGATGGCCGTGACGACCTACGTCGCGGCGGCCGTCGAGCTGGCCCTCGTGGAGCACTACGAGGGGTGGCAGCAGATCCTGCCGTTCGTGACGATCGGCTTGGGCGTGGCGGCCGCGGCCTGGGCGTGGGCGTCGCCGAGGCGCTCCTCGATCCGGTCGGCCCGGTGGGCCGGCGTGCTCGCCACGGTGACCGCCCTGGCCGGCGTGTACTTCCACGTCGAGGGCAACCTCGGCTTCGCCCGGGAGGTCCGTCCGGACTCCCGCGGGGTCGAGCTCACGTGGGACGCGCTCAGTGGGGTCAACCCGCTCCTCGCGCCGGGCATGATCGCGCTGGCCGGTCTGCTGGCCGCCGCGGCGACGTACCGGCACCCCGCGCTGGCCGGTGGGCGCTGACCGCAGCTCCCCCCGCCTCGGCGCCGAGGCGGGGGGCCAAGACGGACCGGAGCGGATGGGCTACGGTGCTCGATCTGCGGGTGCCGTCGGCGACCTCACCTCGCCCGGTTCATGACGGGCTCACCCGGCGGCGTCGGCTCGGGGTCGCCGTCCGAGACGACGACGGGCGAGCCGTTCGAGGGCGGGCCGGCGAGCTGTTTCTCCCGGTCCGAGATCGTGAACAGCTCCGCGGGGTCCTCGACCGCCTCGTTCTCGAGCAGGAGGTCGAGAGCCTCCGGGATGCGCTTGACGTAGGTCACGTCGAGCCCCTCCACGGCCTCGTCCTTGATCTCGTCGACGTCCGTCTTGTTCTTCTCCGGGAGGACGACGCAGGAGATGCCCGCGCGGCGGGCGGCGAGCACCTTCTCCTTGATCCCGCCGACCGGCAGCACGAGCCCGCGAAGGGTGATCTCGCCCGTCATCGCCACGTCGTGCCGCACGCGGCGGCGCGTGTAGATCGACGTCAGCGCGGCCGTCATGGCCACGCCCGCGCTCGGGCCGTCCTTCGGGATGGCGCCGGCCGGGACGTGGACGTGGAGGTCCCAGTAGCGGAACGCGTCGGCCGGGATGCCGAGGTCGTCGGCGTTGGCGCGGACCCACGACTGGGCCGCCTGCGCGCTCTCGCGCATCACGTCGCCCAGCTTGCCCGTCAGCGTCATCTTGCCGGTCCCGCGGCTGACCGAGGCCTCGATAAACAGGATGTCGCCGCCGACGGGCGTCCACGCCAGGCCGGTCGCGACGCCCGGCACCTCCGTCCGCTCGGCCACGTCGTTGAAGTACTTCCGCCCGCCGAGGATGTCCGGGACGTCGTCGGCCGTGATGTCGCCGCGGTCGGCCTCGTCGAGGGCCACCGTCTTGGCAACGCTCCGGACCACCGACCCGATCGTCCGCTCGAGCTGGCGGACGCCGGACTCGCGCGTGTAGCCCTCCACGAGAAGCAGGAGCGCGTCGTCGGTGATCGAGAACTGGTCCTCCTTGAGGCCGTTGCGCTCGCTCTGGCGCGGCACGAGGTACCGCTTGGCGATCGCCAGTTTTTCGGACGGCGTGTAGCCGTTGATCTCGATCGTCTCCATCCGGTCGCGGAGCGGCGGCGGGATCGTCTCGAGGTAGTTGGCGGTCGCGATGAAGAGGACCTTCGAGAGGTCGTAGTCGAGCTCGAGGTAGTGGTCGTTGAACGAGTCGTTCTGCTCGGGGTCGAGAACTTCGAGGAGGGCGGAGGCCGGGTCGCCCCGGAAGTCGGTCCCCAGCTTGTCGACCTCGTCGAGCATAAAGACCGGGTTGCTCGTGCCCGTCCGCTTGAGGCCCTGGATGATCCGGCCCGGGAGCGCGCCGATGTACGTCCGCCGGTGGCCGCGGATCTCGGCCTCGTCGCGGACGCCGCCGAGGCTGATCCGGTGGAACTCGCGCCCGAGCGCCCGCGCGATGCTCTTGCCCAGCGACGTCTTGCCGACGCCCGGCGGGCCGTAGAAGAGCAGGATCGGCGCCTTCATGTCGCCCTTCAGCTTGAGCACGGCGAGGTACTCCAGGATCCGTTTCTTGACGTCGTCGAGGCCGTAGTGGTCCTCGTTGAGGACGTCCTCGGCGCGGGCGATGTCGAGCTTGTCCTCGGACGTGTGGCCCCACGGGAGGTCGAGGATCGTCTCGGCGTAGTTCCGGACGACGCCGTACTCGGGGCTCGCGGGGTTCGTCCGCGCCAGCTTCGTCAGTTCCTTTTCGAGCGCCTCGATGACCTCCTCGGGGAGCTCGCCGCGCTTTTCGTCGAGCTTGTCGCGGAGCTCGTCGGCGTCGCGCGAGGAGCCTTCGGTCTCGCCGAGCTCGTCCTGGATGGCCTTGAGCTGTTGGCGGAGGAAGAACTCCCGCTGCTGCTGGTCGACGTCGGTCTTGACCTTCGACCGGATCTCCTCCGAGATCTCCAGCACGCGGACCTCCTGCTCGAGGTAGTCGAGCACGAGCTGCGAGCGGTCGAGGAGGGGCCGCGTCTCCAAGAGGTCCTGCTTTTTCTCGACGTCGATCTGGAGGTTCGACGCGATAAAGTGGACGAGGAACGACGGGCTCTCGATGTTCTGGATCGCGTAAGCCGCCTCGGAGGGCAGGTTCGGCGAGAGGTTGACGATCTGGACCGCCAACTCCTTGATGCTCCGCACGCGGGCGTCGAGCTCGACCGGGTCGACCTCCTCGGGGTCGTCCTCGTCGACGGCGCGGACGCGGGCCGTGAGGTAGGGGTCGAGCTGCTCGTACTCCTCGACTTCGATCCGCCGCTTGCCCTGGATGACGATCGAGACCGACCCGTCGGGCATCTTGATCAGCTTGAGGATCGTGGCCGCCGCGCCGACGCGGTACAGGTCGTCGGGCCCGGGGGTCTCGACCTCGGCGCGCTTCTGGGCGACCACGCCCACCAGCCGGTCGCCGGCGTAGGCGTCCTTGACCAGCTGGAGGCTCGCGTCGCGCCCGACCGTGATGGGCAGGACCACGCCCGGGTACAGCACCGTGTTGCGGAGCGTGAGGATCGGGAGCGTCTCCGGGATCGATGACGTGTGCATCTCACGCTCCTCGTCGGGCGTGAGGAGCGGGATCGTCTGCTCGGGGTCGTCCTGCACGAGGTGGAGAGTCGGTCGCATTCGGAGGCGGGGTCGGGCGGGTGGCACGCCGAGGCGGCGTGCGTCGGTCCGCCGGAGCATCGGCGGGGGAGGGCGGAGGGTAAACTCACGGGCCGCCCATCGTGTCCCCCGTTCGCCGAATCGTCTCGTGCGCGTCGCTCGCCCGTCCGACCTCCTGGTGCCCGCCCTCGGCGGGGCCCTCTTCGCCCTGATCGCCGGGCTCGTCGGGGCGCGCGCGGCCGGCCTCGGCGTCGGGCTGGCCGTCGGCCTCGGCGTATGGGCGGGGGTTCTCGGGTGGGCGCTGCGTCGTCCGCTCCGGCGGCTCCGCGTCGCGCGGCGCGCGCTCCCGCAGGCCTCCCGTGACTGGATCGCCGACCACGTCCGCCTCTACGGCACGCTCGACGACAGGGGTCGCCGGCGGTTCGAGCGCGACGTGGCGTTCGCCCTCGACGGGCTCACGTTCGAGGGCGCGGGCGGGGCCAAGGCGACCGACGAACTCCGGCTGATGGTCGCCGCCGGCGCCGCGCTCCTCCTCCACGGCCGCCCGGATTGGGAGCTCCCGACCGAGCGGACCGTCCTCCTCGTGCCCGACACGTTCGACGAGGCCTACGGCGACGAGGAGCCCGGCGTCTACGACGGGATGGTCCACCACCAGGGGCCGATCGTCCTCTCGACGCGGGCCGTCCAAGATGGCTGGGCGTACGAGGATGGCCACAACGTCGTCCTCCACGAGCTGGCCCACGTGTTCGACTTCGAGGGCTGGGAGGCCGACGGCGTCCCGAGCTTTCTCGACCCGCGCTCGGCCGAGGCGTGGACGACGCTGATGCGCCGCGAGATGCGCCGGGCGGAGCGGGGCCAGGGCGTCCTCCGGGCGTACGCTGCCAGCGCGCCGGCCGAGCTGTTCGCCGTCGCCACGGAGCAGTTCTTCGAGCGGCCCGCGCGCTTGCGGAACCATCACTCCGAGCTGTTCGACGCGCTCGTCGCGTTCTACAACCTCACGCCGCCCGACGAGCCGGAGCTCGGCGCGGGCGAGAGCCTCATGTCTCGTCGCTGGTCGTGACGCGACGACCCCGCCCGGCTCGGGGCCGAGGCGGGCCGGCTCACGCGCCGGGCGCCATCGCCCGCACGGCCGCGTCGAGCACGTCGATCTGGAACGGCTTCTTGACGACGGCCGCCACGTCGTCCCCGTCGGCCTCGGCGTCCGTGTCGCCGGTCAGGAGGAGGACCGGCAGCCCCGGGTGCCGCTGGCGGATGGCGGCCGCCAGCTCTCGCCCGCTCATGTCGGGCATCGAGAGGTCCGTGACGACGGCGTCGACGGCCGTCCCGTCGGCGAGGGCCGCCAGCGCGGCGGGGCCGCCGTTGACCTCGGTGACGTCGTGGCCGCGCAGGCGGAGGAGCTTCGACGTGACCGTCCGGACCATCGGCTCGTCGTCGACGACGAGGAGCCGGATGCCGGGGGCGGCGGTGGCGGGGGCCGCCGCTGGCCGTGCGGTCTCGGGGGCGGGCGTGCCCGTCGAGAACGGGAAGACGAGGCGGAAGAGCGTTCCCCGGCCCGGCTCGCTCTCGATCTCGATCCGCCCGTTGTGCTCCTGGACGATCCCCTGGCTCATCGTGAGCCCCATGCCCGAGCCGCCCGAGCCCTTCGTCGTGAAGAGTGGCTCGAACACGCGCCGCTTCACGCTCTCGGTCATCCCCACGCCCGTGTCGCCGATCTCGATGATGGCGGCACGGTCGCGGCGGGAGGTCGTGAGCGTGAGCGTCCCGCCGGCCGGCATCGCCTGGACCGCGTTGAGGACGAGGTTGACGAGGACCTCCCGGAGCTCCGTCGGCGTGCCGAGGATGGCCGGCACCGGGCGGAGCTCGGTCTCGACCCGGATCGCGATGCCCTGCCGACGGGGCTCGTTGTGCCAGTACGGCCGGGTGAGGGTCAGGACCTCCTGGACGATGGCGTGCAGCGCGACCGGCACGGCCCGCTCCTGCTTCTCGTTGCGGATGTACTGCTGGATCTTGCGGACGAGCGCGGCGCCGTCGCCGGCGGCCTGTTCGAGGGCCTTCAGGTGGCCGTGCGTCTCGCCGTCGGCCCCGAGGCGGAGGAGGTCGGAGCGCAGCAGCTCCGCGTGCCCGATGACCGCTGTGAGGAGGTTGTTGAAGTCGTGGGCCACCCCCATCGTCATCCGGCCGAGCATCTCCATCCGCCGCCGCCGCGTCTGCTCGGCCGCCCAACTCGCCGGCTCCCGCATGACCTCGCCGTGGATCGAGACGGGGTACCGGCCGGGCTCGGACTGGGGCAGGCGGACGGGGTGGAAGTGGAGGAGGACGGGTAACGGCCCGTCTCCCAGGCCGCCCTCGACGAGGAACACCTCGTTCGTGACCGCCCCGCCGCGCGAGGCCTCGACCGTGTGCTCCTGGGCGAACCGCGCGTCCTCGATCGGGAGCCGGCCCCACAGCCCGTCGTCGCCGAAGATGTCGCGCCACGCTTCGTTGCAGTCGAGCCGCCGCCCGGCGGCGTCGGTCAGCGCCGTCAGGAGCTCGGGGGCGACGTAGGGGAGGCTCGGCGTGGGCTCCATGCCGGAAGGTAGAGCGTGGATGGGCGGACAGGGCAGAGGGGGAATTCTGGCAGCCCCCTGTGTTCTGGCCTACGAGGCCGGCTGGGTGTCGCCGCCTCGGTGCCGAGGCGGACCCGGCCGAAGATCCGCCCTCACAGTCCGCGTTCGCGGAGGGCGTCGCAGTGGGCCTCGAAAAAGGCGAGCGAGTCGTAGGCCGGCGAGGCCGTCCAGCGGAGGCCGATCTGGCGGGCGTGGTCGGCGTCGAGCGTGCCGAGGCGCTCCCCCCACCAGCCCGAGTCCGTCGGGACGATGCCGTCGTTGATCCCGGCGAGCCCGTGGAGGATGCGGTTGGGGACGACGAGCGGCGGGTACATGGGCACGTCCGTGCCCTTGCCCGCGCGGCCGGCGTACGAGGCGCACCACGCGTCCGGGACCGTCTCGTCCGGGGGGAAGCGGTCGACCACGACGTCGGGCGCCAACTCGGCCAGGGCCGCCTCGGCGTGCGGCGGGGCCGACTCATAGGCGGCCCGGCCCACGAACTCCATCACCCCGATGGCCCACGCCCGGAGCCGCTCCGGCCGGTCGAGCACGAACGGCGCCAGCGCCGAGCCGCGGTGGGGCGTCGAGACCGTCACGAGGCTCGCGAATCGTCCGGCCCAGCGCTCGTCGCGGGCGAGGGCGCGCGCGTCGAGGCCGCCCGTCGAGAACCCGACGAGGTTGAGCCGGTCGGCACCGGTCTCGTCGAGCACGCGCTCGAGCCGGTCCGCCCACGAGACGGCGCGGACGTCGACGGTGTCGTAGGGGTTGACGTGCGGCGCGTAGGCCCAGACGCCGCGGGCCCGGAGGTGCATGGCCTCGGCGTGGAGCACGCCGCCCTGCATCAGGTTGGCGAGTGCGCCGAAGCCGTGGAGCAGGACCACGGGGTAGCGCGTCGGGCGGAGCGGCGGCTGGGGCATCGGCTCCAACTCGACGGCCCGTCGCGCGACGGCCTCGGCGCGGCGGGTCAGCCCGGAGAGCATCGGGGCGGGGCGAGGAGGCGGGGGGGCGTCATCAAAGGACCGCCCACATGGCGAGGCCCGAGAGCACGGGGACGCGGAAGTTGTCGTTGACCGGGATCGGGAGCGCCTCCAGCGCGGCGCCGACGACGGCGCCGACGCCACACCCGACGACCGTCAGCCCGACCGACGGCCACGTGGTCACGGCGAGCCCCGTCAGGAACGCGGCCACGACGTACGCCGCGGTGCCCTCGACCGACTTCGGCGAGCCCGGCCACTTCGTCCGCCCGAACCGCCGACCGAGCACGGCCGCGGCCCCGTCGCCCACCATCAGCATCGCGAGCGCGGCGGCTCCGACGCCCGGCGGGAACAGCCAGACACAGGCGGCGGCCGAGAGGCACATCCACACGGCCCCATTGAACACGATCGGCCCCCCGAACTCGGGCAGCTCCTCGGGCCGCATCATCCATCCGAACACGCGGTCGACGAGGAGGTCGTGGACCGCCGCGACCCGCTGGCGGGCCACGTCGAGCGCGACGGCGAGCACGGCGAGCGTGGTCAGCACGACCCGGGCGAGCGTCGTCGGCAAGACGAGGATCGCGAAGGGGAGCACGAGCGCGCCGAGGTGGATCGCCTTGCGCTGGAGCTCGACGCGGTAGGGGAGGACGGGGACGTGGTCGCTCACGCGCGGAACATACGCGGGGACGGCCGCCGTTCCCGCGGCTCACCCGCCCGCCCGCCGATGCGCGCCCTCGTCATGCTCCCGCTCCTCCTCGCCCTCGCCGCCTGCGGCTCTGACGGCGACTACGCCGACGACATGCGCCACCAGCACGACGGCGACACGCCCGACGCGACCGGCATGACCGACGGCGCCGACGCGGAGGGCGTCGTCACCGAGACCGTCCCGTACGCGACCGTCGGCGGGGAGACCGTCACGGGGTACCTCGCCCGCCCGGAGGGCGCCGAGGCCGGCCTCCCCGGCGTCATCGTGATCCAGGAGTGGTGGGGCCTCAACGAGAACATCGAGGCGATGGCGCGGCGGCTCGCGGCCCAGGGCTACGCCGCGCTCGCGGTCGACCTCTACGGCGGGCAGGTCGCCACGACGCCCGACTCGGCGATGGCGTTCATGCGCGAGGCGATGAGCCGAGAGGACGCGCTGACCGACAACGTCCGCCAGGCCTACGCCTTCCTCGCCGACAGCCTCGGCGCCCCGCGTGTCGGGTCGATCGGCTGGTGCTTCGGCGGGATGTGGTCGCTGCGGACGGCGCTCGCGCTCCCAGACCAACTCGATGCGGCCGTGATCTACTACGGCCGGCCCGTCACCGAGGCGGACCGACTCGCGGCGCTCTCGATGCCCGTCCTCGCCCTGTTCGGCGGCGCCGACGACTCGATCCCGGCCGACACCGTCGCGGCGTTCGACCGGGCGCTCGCCGAGGCCGGCGTGGCCCACACCGTCCACACGTACCCGGGGGCGGCGCACGCCTTCGCCAACCCGTCCGGCCAGGCCTACGACGCGGAGGCCGCCGAGGACGCGTGGGCGCGCACGACGGCCTTCCTCGCCGAGCACCTGACGCCCCCCGCCTCGGGCGGCGACGCCGCGGAGTAACCCGCTCGGCTCAGGTCCGATCGCTCAGCCAGCGGTCGATCTCGGCGCGGAAGGTGGCCGCGGCTTCGGCGGGGTCGTCCGCGCACGTCACGGCCGAGAGGACGGCGACGCCCCACGCGCCGGCGTCGAGACACGGCCCCACGCGCTCCGGCGTGATCCCGGCGATCGCGACGACGGGGATCGAGACGGCCTCGCAGGCCGCGCGCAACCCGTCGAGTCCCTTGACCGACGCCGGGTTCGCCTTCGAGGCCGTCGGGAAGACCGGGCCGAACCCGACGTAGTCGGCCCCCTCCGCCTCGGCGGCGGCGGCGCCCTGGGCGGTCGTGGCCGTCGCGCCGACGAGGAACGGCTCCCCGAGGCGGTCGGCGACGGCCCGGGCGTAGCGGACCGGGAGGTCGGTCTGGCCGAGGTGGACGCCCGTGGCGCCGGCCGCCAGCGCGAGGTCGAGGTGATCGTCGACGAGGCACGGGACGCCGGCGCTGTGGCACCGCTCGACCGTTGGGAGAAGTCCCGAGAGGAGGTCCCGGGGCCCGCCCGATTTCTGCCGGAACTGGATCGTGTCGGCGCCGCCCTCGATGGCCGCGCCCGCGACCGCCGCGTGCGAGAAGCGCGTCTGGAGGGCGGTATCGGTGAGGACGTGGAGGCGCCCGAGCGGCGGCGTCGGCATGGGGCGGGGAGGGGAGGGGAAGATCGCGTGCCCAGGCGGCGTCGGCGCGCCGGACGGCCCCGAGTCTCCGTAGGTTCCGGCTGCCCCCCGCGCCCCTCCCCATGGCCGACACGCCCACGCGAGCGCTCGTCGTCGACGACGAGACCGACGTCCAGTTTCTCTTCACCCAGAAGTTCCGCCGCGAGGTTCGGAAGGGGTTGCTGGAGTTCGTGTTCGCCACGAGCGGAGAGGAGGCGCTCGAGAAGCTCCGAACGGGCGAGGCGGCCGACGTCGTCGTCGTCCTGTCCGACATCAACATGCCGGGGATGAGCGGGCTCGACCTGCTGGCCGAGATCACGCGCGAGTTCCCCGACGTCGAGGTCTACATGGTCACGGCCTACGACGACAACCAGCTCGAGTCGACGGCGCTTCAGGGCGGCGCCCGTGGCTACCTCACCAAGCCCATCGACTTCGGCACGTTGAAGGGCGAGGTGTTCGGGATCGAGGCCGCGTAGGCGGGTCGGGGGACGCTTGGATCGAGGCCCCGGCCCGTGCGACGATCGGGTCCGCGCGGTGTCGAACCACGCGCGGTCGCTCCCGTTTACGCCCCATGGCTGACGACACCAGTTCGGATCTCGCCCCCCCGTTAGCGTCAGGGGAGGCGGACGGCGGCTTCCCCGTCGTCGGGATCGGCGCGTCTGCGGGTGGACTGAGGGCCTACCAGACGTTCTTCTCCGCGCTCCCGCCGGAGCCTGGGATGGCGTTCGTCCTCATCCAGCACCTCTCGCCCGACCACGAGAGCGCGCTCGCGGAGCTGGTCCAGACGCAGACCCGGATGTCGGTGGCCCAGGTCGGGGACCACCCGGCCGTCGAGGCGAACCGGGTCTACGTGATCCCGCCCGGCAAGCACCTCGTGATCGAAGGCGGGAGCCTGGCGCTCAAGGAGCCCGGCCCGGGCCGCGGGAAACCGTCGACGATCGACCACTTTTTCCGGTCCCTCGCCGAGGACATGGGCGAGCGAGCCGTCTGCATCGTGCTGTCCGGCACGGGCAGCGACGGGGCGCTCGGGCTCAAGGCCGTCAAGGAGCGGGCGGGCCTGACGATGGCCCAGGACCCCGACGACGCCGACTACGACGGGATGCCCCGCAGCGCCGTCGCGACGGGCCTCGTCGACGTGGTCGGGTCGGCCGCCGAGTTGGCCCAGATGCTGGTCCGCGTTCGCCATTCCGCGAGGGAGATCGTGATCCCGGCCCAGGACGACGACGAGACGACCGCGCTCCAGTCCGTCCTCACGCTCCTCCGCCAGCGGACCGGCCACGACTTCTCGGACTACAAGCCGTCGACGATCCGTCGACGCCTCGCGCGGCGGCTCCAGGTCAACGGGATCCCGGCGCTGTCGGAGTACCTCGCGTTCCTGCGGACGCACCCGGCGGAGGTCCAGGCGCTCCTCCGCGACTTCCTCATCTCCGTCACCCAGTTCTTCCGGGACCCCGACGCGTTCGACGTCCTCGAGCGGGAGGTCGTGCCGAAGCTGTTCGAGGGGAAGGGCCGCGGCGACACGGTCCGGGTGTGGGTGGCCGGCTGCGCCACGGGCGAGGAGGCCTACTCGGTGGCGATGCTGCTCTGCGAGCACCGCGACCGGCTCGGCGTCCAGCCCGAGATCCAGGTGTTCGCCACCGACATCGACGACGACGCCCTCGCGTCGGCGCGCGAGGGGCTCTACCCGGAGGCGGCCATCGGCGACCTGACGCGCGAGCGCCTCCTGGCGTTCTTCGACGAGGAGCCGAACGGGATCCGCGTCAAGGGCGGTCTCCGCGACATGGTCTTGTTCGCCCGCCACAACCTCATCTCGGACCCGCCGTTCTCGAGGCTCGACCTCGTCTCGTGCCGGAACGTCCTGATCTACCTCAACCGGTCGATCCAGCGGCGGGTGTTTACGGCGTTTCACTACGCCCTCGCGCCGGACGGGTACCTCTTCATCGGCGGATCGGAGGGGGCCGACGTGTTGTCGAAGGGGTTCGCGGAGCTCGACAAGAGCGCCCGCGTGTTCCGCCGGCGCGACGCGAACCTCGGCGGCGACCGGTTCGAGCTGTTCTCGGGCACCCGGACCAAGACGCCTCGCCCGCCTCGCCCATCGGTGCCGGCCGACGCGGAGTCCGGGCTCGTCGATCGGTACGCGTCGTGGACGCTCCAGGCCTACGCCCCCCCCCGCGTCCTCGTCGACGAGCACCACGAGATCACGCACGTCTTCGGCGGGGCGGGGGAGTACCTCCGCGACCGCGAGGGTCCGGTGAGCAACAACGTCGTCGAGAAGGTGCTCCGGGCGTTCCGCGTCGACCTCCGGTCGGCCCTGTTCCGGGCGTTCTCGAAGGGGGAGGCGACCGACACGGGGTTTCACGGCGTGTCTGTGGGCGGGACCGAGCGCGTGGTCCGGCTCCACGTGGGGATGGCTGGGGGGGAGGCCGAGGCCGACGGGCTGGCGGAGGTCGTGTTCGTCGAACTCGACCCGGCCTCGGTCGAGGGCCTCCGGGTGGGGGTGATCGACCGGGGGGACGGCGAGCAGCTCCACGACGATCCTGCCGTGGTCCGGATGGAGGAGGAGCTTCGCAGGACGCGCGAGCGGCTCCAGGCCATCGTCGAGGAACAAGAGACCTCGAACGAGGAGCTCAAGGCGTCGAACGAGGAGCTCCAGTCGATGAACGAAGAGCTCCAGTCGACGACGGAGGAGCTGGAGACGTCGCGCGAGGAGCTCCAGTCGATGAACGAGGAGCTCCACACGGTGAACCAGGAGCTCAAGACGAAGGTCGAGGAGCTCACGCGGGCCAACGCCGACCTCCACAACCTCATCGCCTCGACGGCGATCGCGACGCTGTTCCTCGACCGGGAGCTCCGCGTGTCCCGCTACACGCCGGTCGCGGCCGACCTGTTCAACCTCATCCCGGGCGACGTCGGGCGCCCGTTCGACCACGTCACGCACCGGCTCGACCACGACGGGCTGACGACGCTCGCGCAGCGCGTCCTCGACACGCTCCACGTCGAGGAGCAGGAAGTCGAGGACGACAGCGGCCGGTGGTACGTCCTCCGGGCGACGCCGTACCGGACGGCCGACGACCGGATCGAGGGCGTCGTGATGACCGTCTTCGACGTGACCCTCCAGAAGCGGGCGCAGGCGGAGGCGCTCCGGCGGGCGCGGCAGCAGGAGGCCCTCGCCGAGCTCGGCCAGCTCGCGCTCCGGACGGGATCGCTCGCCGACGTGTTCGACCGGGCCGTCGCCCTGGCCGTCGACGCGCTCGACGCCGACTTCGCCAAGGTGCTCCGCCACGACCCCGAGGCCGGGGTGCTCCACCTCGTGTCCGGCGTCGGGTGGGCCGAGGGCATCGTGGGCCACGCGACCGTGCCCGACGACGAGGGCTCTCAGGCCGGCTACACCCTGGTCGCCGACCGGCCGGTGGTCGTCCCCGACCTCGCGAAGGAGTCGCGGTTCTCGGCACCGACCCTCTTGAGCGACCACGACGTCCGGAGCGGGATCAGCGTGACGATCCCCGGGCCCGGCGCCCGCCCGTTCGGCGTCTTCGGCGTCCACGCCCGGGAGGTCCGGCAGTACTCCGAGGCCGACACCCAGTTCATCGACGCCCTCGCGAGCGTGGTCGGTGCGGCCATCCGGCGGGACCGGGACGAGGCGACGATCCGCCACCAGCTCGGCGAGATCGAGGCCATCTACGCGACGGCGCCGGTCGGCCTGGGCGTCCTCGACGCCGACCTCCGGTACCGACGCATCAACGAGCGCCTCGCGGCCATCAACGGGACGTCCGTCGAGGACCACCTCGGCAAGCGGCCGGGCGAGGTGGTCCCCTCGGTCGCCCCGGACCTGGAGCCGAAGCTGCGCCGCGTGATCGAGACCGGGGAGGCGCTCGAGGAGTTCGAAATCCGGGGGACGACGCCGGGCTCCCAGGAGGAACGGATCTGGCTCACGACCTACGTCCCCCGCTTCGGCAGCGACGGAGAGGTCCTCGGCGTCAGCGCGATGGTCCGTGACGTGACCGAGCGGCGGCGGCAGGAGACCGATCTCGCCGAGGCGAACCGGCTCCTCGAACTGGCCATGTCCGGAGGCGGGCTCGGCGGGTACACCCTCGAGTTCGGCGACGGCGAGCCCATCGTTCACTTCGACGAGCAGGCCCAGGCGCTCCTCGAGACCCCGCCGACTGCGACCCGCCGAGCCATCAACGAACGCGTCCATCCGGACGACCTCGCCGAGGCTCGGGCGAAGGTCGACCGGGCGTGCGATCCCGACGGAGATAGCGACACGTTCTCCATCGAGTTCCGCTACCCCCGCCCCGACGGGCGGACGGTCTGGCTCGCGGCGCGGGGCGTCTGCCTGTTCTCCGACGGCGCCCCCCGGCGCGTCGTGGGCCTCCTCTTCGACATCACGGACCTGAAGGAGGCCGAGGCCCGGGCCCGCCGCCAGCTGGCCCAGGTCGACGCCTACTTCGACGCCGTCCCCCTCGGCGTGGCCGTCTACGACGCGGACGGCCGGTACCTCCGTGCCAACCGGCAGTTGGCCGCCCTCGTCGGGCGCGAGCCGGAGGCGCTCCTCGGCCACCGCCCCGGCGACCTGTTCCCGGGGCACCGGGACATCAACGAGCCGTTCCTCCAGCGCGTCCTCCAAACGGGCGTCCCGATCCGCGACGTCGAGATGGCGCTCCCGGCCCCGTCGGATCCCGACGGCCCGCTCCGCGACTGGCTCGTCAACTTCGTCCCGCTCACAGAGGACGGCGAGGTCATGGGGGCGATGGTGGTGATCCAGGACGTGACGGCGCTGAAGCGGGCCCAGGCCGGGCTCGAGCGGCTCACGACGGAGCTCGAGGCGCGCGTGGTGATGCGGACGGCCGAGGTCCGTCGCCTGGTCGGCGACCTCACCGAGGCCGAGCGCCGCGAGCGGGGCCGCGTGGCGCAGGTGCTCCACGACGACCTCCAGCAGCTCCTCTACGCCACCCAGTTCAAGCTGCAGGCCATGCGGCGGGGCGCCGAGGCCGAGCTCCTCGAGATCATCGAGGACGCCGACGGGCTCGTCGCCCGTGCGGTCCAGGTCACGCGGACGCTGACCGTCGACCTCCGCCCGCCGGTCCTCCGGGGGGAGGGCCTCGACCGGACGTTCGAGTGGCTGGCCCACCGGATGGGCGAGGCGTACGGCCTCGACGTGGCCGTCAAACGGGAGGGCCCGGTCCAGGCGGGCAAGACCGTTCAGGTGCTCCTCTTTCAGATCGTCCGGGAGCTCCTGTTCAACGTGGTCAAACATGCCGGGACGTCGGAGGCCACGATCCGCGTGGGCCCGGCCGACGGGGGCCGCGTCCGGGTCGTCGTGTCCGACGACGGCGTGGGGTTCGAGGCCGACGGGGAGGCGGAGGAGGCGACGGGCGTCGGCCTCGTCGGCGTCCGCGAGCGGATCCGGCTGGTGGGCGGCTCCGTCGACGTCCGGTCGGCGCCCGACAGCGGGACGGTCATCGAGATCGTCTGCCCGACCGAGCTCTGATTCGTCCCCTGAGGGCGCGGCCGGAGAGCAGCGTCAGGAATCCCCTGGCGGGGGAACCGGACAGGGTGGCCGGGTATACTCCGATACGGCGCACAGCGAACGCACACCGAGCCCAACGTACCATGGCCCACCGCATTTTCCTGGTCGAAGATCACCCCGTCATGCGTGAGGGCTACGTCAGTCTTCTGAACGCCGAGCCGGACCTCCACGTCTGCGCCGAGGCGTCGTCGGCGGAGGAAGGGTTCGAGTTGGCCGTCGACCTCGAGTTCGACATCGCCATCGTCGACCTCTCGCTCCCGGGGGTCAACGGCGTCGAGTTCATCAAGCGGCTCCGCTCGCTCGACCCCGACGTGAAGGTCCTGGTGGTCTCGGCCCACGACGAGGCGCTCTACGCGGAGCGGGCGCTCCGGGCCGGGGCCCGGGGCTACCTCATGAAGCACGAGTCGGCCCGCCAGTTCGTGACGGCCGTCCGGACGGTCCTCGACGGCGAGCTCTACCTCAGCGACTCGCTCCAGACGCGGTTCCTCCAGGACCGCTTTGGCCACGCGACCGAGTCGACGCCGGCCATCGAGCGGCTGACCGACCGCGAGCTCGAGGTGTTCGAGCACTTCGGCCGCGGCCAGAGCACCCGCGAGGTGGCCGAGGCGCTGGGGCTCAGCCTCAAGACCATCGAGTCCCACCGGGCCAACATCAAGAACAAGTTGGGGATCGACCGGGCGGCCGAGTTCATGCAGCGGGCCGTCGTGTGGGTCGAGTCGCCGATGCGCGCCCGGCAGCAGAAGGAGAAGGCCGAGGCATCCTAGACCGCGCTGCCGGAGTCCGTGTCGACGGCGGGACCCGACCAGCCCCCGCCGTCCGGCGTCCGCCCGAGATTGAAGGGTATCGGAGACGGGAGGCGGACGCCGAACGCCGGAGTGTACGCCGCGACGAGGGGACGGCCTATGGGGGAAGGGAGGAGGTGACACTAGCTTCATGAGACCTCCTCCACGCCATGCCCACTCCCTTCGTCGTCGCCCTCCTGATCGCCATGCTCGTGCCGGACACGCCGTCGGGACCGATCCCGGAGAGCGCCCGGCAACTCCTCCTCGTGACCACGGCGGACTGGTCGGCGACAGGCGGGACGTTGCAGCGCTACGCGCGTGAGCCCGCCGGCGAGTGGGCGCCGGTCGGCGAGACGGTGTCGGTCGTCGTCGGGCGGAGCGGACTGGGGTGGGGGCTCGGCCTCCACGGCGGGCCGTTGCCGGAGGGGCCGACGAAAGCAGAGGGCGACGGTCGCGCGCCCGCGGGCGTGTTCCGCCTCTCCGCCGCCTTCGGCTACGCCGCGACGGCGCCGACCGGCCTCCCGTACGTCCCGACGCCGGGCCTCCACTGCGTCGACGACCGGGCCTCGGCCTCGTACAACCTCGTCCGCGACGTGCCTCCCAGCCGCGACTGGGACAGCCACGAGACCATGCGTCGCCGAGACGGGCTGTATCGGATCGGCGCCATCGTCGCGCACAACGGGCCGGGCGTCGACGCCCGCCTGCTCCCCGAGGGGGCTCGCCTCGGGGACGCCGCGCCCGTCCCCGGCGGCGGCTCCTGCATCTTCCTCCATGTCTGGGGTGGCCCAGGCACCACGACCGCCGGCTGCACGGCGATGGCGGACGCCCGCCTCGCCGAGGTTCTCGCCTGGCTCGACGCCGAGGCGGACCCGGTGCTCGTCCAACTGCCCGAGGCGGAGGTCGCCGTGCTCCGAGAGGCATGGGGGCTGCCAGGGCTGGAGGGGGAGTAGGGCGTTCGGACAGGGAACCGACAGAACGCTGGGGGTTCGGACTCCGGAAAGACGAGCTCCCGATCTCCCATCTCCCGCGAGCGGAGCGAGCCCGCCCCTCTTCACCGAGTCTCGGTTTCGGAGGCCGATGGACGGCCCCGTATATTCGTCGCCCCGGCCAGTCTCTGGCCAGGAACTGGTCGAGTAGCTCAGTTGGTAGAGCAACGGACTGAAAATGAGTCCGACTCGGCAAAACCGTGGATTCCAGCGCGTATGGGGTGGTCCATCGCCGGTCGTCAACCGCTACTGCTGACGGATTGCTGATGGGCGTGGGGCTCGGGTCGGCCATCCCAAGACCGCCGTGAGCAGCCTCGTCAAGTCGAAGTCCGGCCAGTACTACCTCCAGTTCTACCGGGACGACCGCCGTCCGAAGCGGCGACAGGTCCCGCTGAAGACGTCGTCGAAACGGACGGCCACGCGGGTCCGATCGCACGTCGACGAACTGTTTCTGAGGGGGGAGTTCGACCCGTGGGAGACGACGGACTTCGTGGCTGCGACGGAACCCGACGGGAACGTGGTCGGCTACGACGCCGCGGTCGTCCTTTTCCTCGCCTCTAGGGGGGGGAGGTCGGAGCGGACGGTCGAGTCCTACCGGAACACCCTCCGGTCGTTGGGTCGGTCGCTCCCCAAGGGCGCTAGAGCGCACGAGGTGACGCGGGACGACGTGCTACGGTGGGTCCGGTCGGGGAGGGGGAACGTGACGACCCAGCACTCGATGGCCCGCCACGCCTCGGTGTTCTTTCGCTGGGCAGCAGAGGAAGGTGGGATCACCGACAACACGGGGCGCCCCGTCGAGAATCCGACGCGGAACCTCCGGCTGCCCCCGATGCCGAGGAAGAGCCCGAAGTGGATCCGCCCCGAGGAGGTCCGGCTGATCTTGGAGGCTCTGCCCACGACCGGGCAGGCCACGACCGACGGGACGCACTGGCTGTACCCGATCATCCGGTCGAACGTGGTCCTCGGGCTAAGGGCGTCCGAGGTGTGCCGGCTTGTGTGGCGAGAGGTCGACCTAGAGTTGGGCGAGTTGGCCGTGTTCACGACGAAGGGGCACTCGGAGCGCGTCGTCCCGGTGTCCTCGGTGGTCCGACAGGAACTCGGGCGGATCCGCTCGTGGTCGCGCTCGGAGTGTGGTCGTGAGCCGGGCGGCGACGAGCACGTGTTCCGGACGTCGCCCGAGGCGGGGCGGCTCTGCCCCCGGTACCTCTCCCGCCAGTTCAAGAGGTACGTCCGAGCGGCTCTCCCTGAGCACCGAGCCCGCGTGGTCAACTTCCATTCGACCCGTCACTCGGCAGCGTCGTATCTCGCGCAGGCGGGGAAGACGGCGGAACTGATCCGGGAGTACATGGGCCACGCGTCGGTCGCTACGACGTACAAGTACGTCCACCTGGAGAGGGAGGCGGTCCACAAGGAGAGCGTGGGGGTGTTCGACCGATTAGCGTTGTGATCACTCGTCCCATTTCCGCTGGCTCGGGCGATGTCCTGCTGCGCCCCCGACTATGGGGCAGAAGCCACACAGCACGTGTTTGCCGGGAGGGTCTACATTTGTTCATGACCCTGTGTATGGCCGATGATGAACGCGCTCTACGTCCACAACCCCGGGAGGAACGTCCATCACACGAGGTTCCTCGACTTGGGCAAGGTTTCGGTCCTCTGCGGGAGGAACAACAGCGGGAAGACTACCCTGCTAGAGTCCGTCCGCGACATCGGTATGAACGGGAGCGCCGCCCTCGGATCACCGGCCATTCGACTAGAAGGTGAGTTCGCCGAGGCGCTCTGGCGACAGGTCGAGAACGAGTGTAAGGTCAACAACTGGTCATTCTCGAGTGCGAAGGACCAGATCGAGCGTGCGTGGGGCGGCGATCTCCTTGATCTCGAGAAACAACGGGAAGTGGTCGAGCGGATCGGCGCCTTCCGGGGCTACTCGAACTTGCAGAAGGCGGTAGAGAACGCCGTAGCGACCGCGTTGAAGAAGTTGCCCAAGCGGGTCTTAGTGCCGGCCAAGCGGCTACGATTACAACAAGCGGCGTTCAAGTCGGAGCCTTCAGGAGAACTGAACCCCAGGGGCGAGAACCTGCTGAACTACCTGTTTTGGTCAAAGAACCAAGTGCAGGGATCTCGTCCCTACTCGTACTACGGGGAATTGAGGGGGCATTTCTCGACGGTCACAGAGGGGTTCGATTTCGACGTGACGTTGAGTGGAGGCTCACTGACTTTGAAGATCCTCCCACCCTTCGGGGGTAAGTGGGATGCAGCGGAGTCGTTCGGGCTCGGTCTCCACGACGTCCTACTCATCCTCGCCGTCGCGTTGGCTGAGGACGCGGGGCTCCTGCTCGTAGAGGAGCCCGAGAACCACGTCCACCCGGCCATGCAGCGACGCCTGTTGCAGGTCCTCAAGCGGGAGACGACGAATCAATACCTTCTCTCGACCCACTCCAACGTCTTCCTGGACAACGCGTTCGTTGACAAGGTCTACTTCACAGAGTTCGTCGATGGCGAGGTCCGGTTGAGCGACGTGACAAGCAAGGCGTCGCTCCTCGATGACCTGGGTTATGAGGTGACCGATAACCTGACCGCGGACGTCGTGGTGCTCGTGGAGGGACCCACCGATGTGCCGGTGCTGGAGACGCTGGCGCTCAGGAGGGAGGATCTGCGGTTGAAGCAGATCAAGTTCTGGCCGCTCGGCGGAGACATCATGGACCAGTTGGACCTCAGTGTCCTGACCGATTCCAACAAGGTCGTCGCGATCGTGGATGACGACCCGGGGAGCCGTCGTGTCCGAGATCGCTTCTTGGCGAAGTGCGCGGAGTTGGAGGTTCGCTGCCATCGCTTAGGGCGCTACGCTATAGAGAACTACTTCACCGTGGACGCGCTGCGATCGGTATACGGCGGGCAGCTCCCGGAGGATGTAACGAGAATCACCCCGAGAACTAAGTTAGAGAAGCAGATCGGCTTCAACGTGAAGAGGCGCAATCGGGATATCGCCGAGGCCATGTCGTATGAGGACGTAGCTGGAACCGACCTCGGCGATTTCTTCGACCTGTTGGCGGAGGTCGCCAGATGACTGCAAGCCGCCGCCGCCGGACCCCGACCATCGACCCCACGACTCGTCCCGCTTTTGGAACAGCCACTCGACTCCTCCTGTGATCCAGTAGAAAAGGCAGGCGTCAGTAGTGACCACATACACGTTATTCAGCCTATTCGATCGATAGGTTAAATACATCTATTTATCGTAATCTATTTGATAAATAATGTTGTGTATATAATGTATAGGTTTTTGTTAGGTGGCGCGCCTGCTAGATGCGGGTGGCAGGCGCGCCCTGGTTGGTGGCCGAAGGGGCCACCATGGTTTAATCGTCTAAACGTGTTTTCCGGAGTTTAGATACGACTCCCGATCTAGTAGTTCGGGATTCTTGTCTGTGACGATTTTGTAGATTGATTGAGCTGCATCTTCAATCTCGCCATCAAATACTAGATCCCATGGGACATCTCTTTCCACTTCGTGGATCATTTCGCGATACGCCTCTTCTACTGTGTGCAGATAGTCCCCATTGTGTCCAGGGTCGAATTGCCCTATCTGGGTGAACGTCCAGGATAGACATCTGCAAAAGTCAATAAACTCTTTCAGATCTCCGATTCCAGCCCAGCAGGAGTGCTGTATGGGACTGAGTTCTGCGGCGTTTAATTCTTGTGTCATGACGAATTGCGTGGTTTTGAGCCACGGCAAAAGAGAAAAAAATGGACCTTGATTGTAATCATTGGGTCCGTGGTAGCGTCTCGAAAGACTCGGATGCCACCTGGCAGACATGGTATATGTTCCTGAGTACGCATGAAGTTACTTCAAAATAATTTTATAATTATATTATATATTGATACATTATATCAGCATATCGTCGTATTTGTGATGCGGCTCGATCCTCGACGCTTCATCACGAGAGGAACGAGCCGCGTCCGAAGCTCAGGTTCTGGCCGGAATGTTCGGGATATGGACTCTCTCGCCTACGAGTTCGGGTGGAACGGGTCGAACCCGAACAGTTCGAACGCCTTCTGTCGTCTCCAGTCGAGCGCGGCTTCTAGCGTCGGTACCGTGCGGGACGTGTGTCTGTCGCCGTCGCACTGGATGGCGACGTAGAACCGGCCAGAAGAGGTCTCGTATATGTTGTGGCGACCGGACTTCGACCTACGATTCGGAGACGCGTATCGCTCCAGGGCGGTGATCTTCACGTGCTCGGGTATAGAAACGGGAATGAGGTCCCAAAGCCTCGGGTTCTTGGGGTCGCCGTCAGCGTGGTGAACTTGGTAAGAGCCCGATAACCCGGTCACGGACTCTAGGACGAGCCTGTGTAGATAAGGGCGCTCCTTCCGGGGGGCGTTCGAGAGTGTGACCCTCGGGTATCTCGTCGACCTGTCCCATTTCAGCGGGCGTTCCGCCAGTCGGTAGACGCCGAGGTCGTCCCGGCTCACCCTGTAAACCTCGGGGAACCCCGTGTCGTCTAGCCTCACGGCGTAGATCCCAACCCAGTCCACTACCCACCACGCGTCGTCGTAATGGGCGAGTTCGGGCGGTCTAGGCTGGGCGTATAGGTCGATCCCGTTATGGGAAGTCGTGTAGTGTTGCATATTGCAAAAAAGTTTTGGTACATACACAATTGGTCAAAACTCGTGCCAGAATGAACAGTTTTGTCGGTCTTCACAGGCTGCATATAATAACGAAGTGAAAGTGAAGGTGGGTCCGTTCGAGCGTTGTGGCACGAGGTTTGGCATGCTAGGGATGTCTCGGAATTTAAAATTATCGGATTCGGGCTGGCGGCTATTGTTGCTCCGAGATGTCGGTGCCGGATCGTAGAAAGAGAATACAGATGGAAAGAGAGTTCATTAAAGAGATGGTCGAGCTAGACGGCGTCGTCTTCGTCATGTTCGACTCCGGGTCCGTGGCGGTCCACGAGGAGTGGAGCCGGAACAAGGGGACGGAAGTGACGGGCTGGGAGACCACGACGGCCACCGGGCTCGACGGGGACGACCACGAGGTCGTCCGGGTCTCGGTGGGGGTCCAGATCAAGACGTTCCTCTTCGACGAGGTCGTCGCGGGGCTCCTCTACGGGGAGTGCCCGCGGGGTCACGCCGTGTACCGGACCGTGTCGGACGAGGGGTACCCCCACGACCTCGGGTACCACAAGTGCGAGCGGGTCCGCGCCGACGGGACGCCGGAGTGGGGGAGGCTCAACCCCTACCCCTTCTAGGTGGAGTCGGCGTCAAGGGGGGGGCTCGGGCACGTCCTGAGCCCCCTTCTCTCGGTACGCTGGCACGAGCCCGACCTCAAGCAGAGTTTTAATCATTTGACTAAATAAAACATAGCGATATGAATAGCGAAAACAATATGCACAACATGGGAGATGGCCCCCATGTCGAAAATGCCTCAGTCCTCCGCCCGTTCTCCGGAGGCTCCACGCCCGGGTTCTCGGTCCTCTACGACGAGGTCCGGGTCTCCGAGTCCCCGGCGGTCTCCCGGGTCTTCGAGGTCCTGGACCGCGAGGGCGCCGTAGGGAGGCAGCGGCGGGACCAGATCCGGGTCATCGTCGGTCAACTCGTGTACAACCTGGAGCACGCGCTGGCGACGGAGCGGGGTCTACAGAAACCGGCGCCCGTGTGGGTGGCCCTGAACCTCCAGAGCACGCAGGGTCGGGACCGGTACCGGCGGGAGCACTTCTCCTACGCACGGATCCGACGGATTCTGGACGGTCTAAAGCGCCTCGGGTGGATCGACGTGTATGCCGGTCGCCCTGGCTGGGCGAACGATGGGCTTGGGAAGGCGACCCACCTCCGAGCCACGATGGAGCTCGCATCGATCCTGGAACGGTCCGACTCAGCTGAGGTGGACGGCACGCGGTCGGCGTCGTTCGCCGGTTGCTCGGGTTCCAGGTCCTTCCTCCTACCGAAAGTCGAAGTCGTCGTCCTCCGGGACAAGCCGGAGCGTCCGAGGCGCTCGGGCAAGAAATCAGTCGAGGTCCAGTACGTGGACAACGACGCCACAAGGGCCATGAGGCGTCACCTGAACGACCTGAACGCGAGGTTGGACCACAGCCACGTGACCCTCTCGGTCCCCCTCGGGCTCGTCCACGTGTCCGGGTCGACCGTGAGCGTCCTCCCGAGACGGAACACGTCCCACTCGATCAGCTGTCGTGGGTCCAACCCCTCACTTGATCTGGTGAATGTGTCTGATTTATGCCATATGAACCTATCTAAGATATCCCATTACACAGACTGTGGTCACGTATCCCTTCTTCATTATATGCATAGCAACTCGACTGATAGAGACGGGATCCGATTCGTCCCCGCCTATATCAAGAAGAAGCCTGAGGCCAAATACGAGAGGCTCAAGCGGTACCTCCGGTTCGACTCCATGCACTGCGACGTGTCCAGCGGGACGGTCACGTGGACGCTCCCGTACGCCTACAAGCAGGTCTTCCGCTCGTTCTCTCGCGGGTCGTGGGAGAAGGGGGGACGGTTCTTTGCCCCGTTCCAGGAGCTGTCCAAGACGCTCAGAGAGCACCTGACGATCGACGGGGAGCCCACGGTCGAGGTCGACTACCCGTCGCTCCATTTCAACCTCCTCTACCACGGGCTAGGTTTGGAGATGACGGAGGAGGTGGGTCGAGACGCGTACGACGTCGGGCTTGATGTGCCCCGGACGACGCTGAAGATCGTCGCCAACTCGATGCTCAACGCCCCGAACTACCAGAGCCTCTACCGGATGCTCAAGGCCAAGGACGCGGACCCCAAGGAGGTGCTCGACCTCAACGGCCACTCGGCGAAGGACGTCGTCCACGCGCTCAAGCGGCTCCACGAGCCCATCGCGGGCTATTTCCACAGCGACATCGGGATCGATCTCCAGTTCGTGGACAGCCGAATCGCGGAGCGCGTGCTGAGTCGGATGACGGTCCTCCCGGTCCACGACTCGTTCGTCGCTCCACGGAGCCGGGTGCAGGAGCTGCGGCGGGTGATGGCGGACGCGTACGAGGTGGTGGTCGGTCGCCGCATCGCGCTCGGAAAACCAGAATAGGCGACGCTCGGAGGCTCCCCCTGGTTCAGAGGGTTCCAGGGGGACTCGCCCAACACGCACCTGTGCTAGTGTTCGCCCGTATTGGAACTAGTCTCCGGTCGGTTACGACGTGGGAGGAAGTCTTGTGCCACCCAGGAAGGGGAACCGGTGGGACCAAGCATTTTGGCAGCGTCGACTGCCGCCGGTGACCACTCACATGACGCCGTCCTATGAGGCGCAACGCGCTCTGCCGAGCGAGGAGGATGTCGAGGCGTATGGAGGGTTCTGCCCGAACTGCACCGGACGGTCTACCCATCTTTGAGTCTCTTGAACTGAATGCCAGGTATGCCACTAAGATATTTGTGGACATGATATGAGGTCAGATAAATTGGCTCATTTGCATCTATGTCTTCATTGGTAATGTTTTTATACGATCTATGTATATACCATCCTGTGCCTCCTTGTACCTCAATTAGTATTGAGATTCTTATTAGCATGCAAATTGAATCGAATATTCCAGGTATAGAAGTAAGTTCTTCAATTGAAGATTCGGAATATCCGTCTATTGGAGAATTTGGCGAACTGAATTTAGTTGACATATAGCCTATGAGTTTCAGGACTGCATACCCTAGATCATAAGATGGTATCAAGTTGGGTTTTTCAAGTTTAAGTCTGGATATGAACGAAGAAAAGCTGTTTAGGTTGAAGCTTCTAATTACTTCGTCGTTTGCTAACGTGACCGCCAACCAGAGGGCAGGGTCCGCAGAAATAGCTACCGCTATAGCGGCAGGGTGAGGGTAATTCTCGATATAGTTGTAAAATGATTTTGTGAGCGGCATACGCACGATGTGGTTTGCTGCAAGAAATTCTTGTAGAGATAGGTGGGAAAACTCATAGTGATCAGAGACCTTGGTAATTATTCCCGTATGGGATTCAATCTCACGCGCGACGGCGCCTGCTTCTCCCATCGGTAGCTTAAATCGCGGCGCTAGAGATTGGTACGCGATTTCGAGTGCCTCCGTAGTAAAGCTCTTGCTCTTAAATTGAACTGTTATCCAATATGAAAGATGTGATAGAAACTCTAGTTTCCTGTCGTTATCGAGTCCGGCATATTGGGATATTCGTATAATGCCGCGCTGCTCAGACCACTCAGTAAGCAACAACCGAACTAGAGTCCTGTACACCGAAGAGGGCTGGTCCGGTAGGGCTTCAGATAGTTGATATATGTAAACAAGAGTGCAGAGTAGCAGCGGGCGGTTCGCGACGTCGTGGTATGGGGTGGATCCGAGCTCCTTGACGAACGAGGTTGCGTCACCTAGCCAGAGGGATGATATCTCTACAATCTGATCGTCTGTGAGGGGCTGAATTTCTGTAACTCTGTATCCCTGTATAAATCTGACAAAGTCGGCGGATCTGCAAGTCGCGATAACTTTAATATTGTAATCATAACTTATGATCTGCAGCTCGTCAATCAGCTTGTTGCGAGCTGATGCAGGCATTTCATCGATTCCATCTAGGATGAGACAGCATCTAATTTCATTTATCAATGAATATACAAAATCATCAAGCTTGCCTTCTTGTATAGTATATCTGGCATCGTCCCCGTTGATTTCGATTTTGTACGGTATTTTAAGTGTATCAGATATTGCTACATATAGAAATGAATAGTTTTCAATCTCTCTGAGTCTGATTACTATTGGCATATATTCATAAACCCCTGAATCAGATTCGCTAACTAATAATCTCTGTACAATACGCTTAAGAGTAGTTGTTTTTCCTGATCCTGGGTCGCCTAATAGTACATATGAATTGTCATCCTTGATTAGGTCGTCCTCGTGCATCGTGATTCCTCTGTTACCCCTGACACTAAATCTGCGGGGCATATCGGTGATTTTAAGTCTTATAGTGTTGGAGTTTACTAGGCGAGGTGTGCTGAGTCCCAGAAATTGAATATCCTCACTCCATCTGAAACTAGATATTAAATGTCTCGACACAAGATTTTCGAAGTCAATTTCACTTGTATTAGACCCTCTCTGTTTGAGTCGTTTTTTTACAATTTCAGATACAGCCGACTTTAGTACCTCTATGGCTATCGTTTCCATGACGGGGTGGTTGTAGGGGTACTAGGCTGCCTTGCCGAAGATTGTGGGGCATGATGAGCTGCTTCGGAAAGCTGCTGGCCGACTGAGAGTTTCGGAGCCCGCCTCGTCAACCAGGGATGGGGCGTTCACAACAGCTCTGCCGTCAGTGCACCAAGTGGACACCATCTAGTCGGAGATCAACCGGGAGCTTTCCGCATTGGAGCGTAGGCATGATATCACAGCTGTCGACTGGTTCTCGGCTTATCTGTTCGTACCCAATGAATGGGGAAGAGGGACCCACGTGGGTTATAGCCTTGAACACGGATCCCGAATCCGGGAGACGCAGACCGGTCGGTGAGCTCACGCGAACGGGAACCAAATCAGCAGGGCGATGCCCGTAGGACCGAACGAGGTCCGATCCCACGGGCGCCGGCACCGGTCTGGCGCCGAGAACTACGCCTATTGGCACCCGACCAGGACAATCAGCCTGTTTACTTCGTCAACGATCTGGAGGTCGGGTGCGCCCCGCCGAGCTGAGTCGCGCCCGTCTTCGTCGGGGAGGTCGAACTCCGAGCGGACCCGGATGCCGTCGCACTCCTTCTCCATACCCTCGGCGAAGCGGATGGCAACGAATCGCCCGTCCTCCTTCGAATGTCGCTCAATCTCGGCGGGCGCGTCGGGACGGATGAAGACCGGTTCCGGCGATCCGGACTTGAAATCCGACGCGAGGGGAGCCTCCCGGATGACCGCGTCGCACGACGAACTGGCGGACGGTTCGGGCGCGAGAGCATCCAGTTCGAGGCTGGCGGCGCCGCTCAGGGCTCGCCCCCGACCTCGTGGAAGAGGGCTTCAAGTTCGGAGATCTCGTCGGTCTCGCCGGGGTGGTGGGAGTGGCCGATATTGAGATGGCGTCCGCTGGGGTGAGGCGGTCCCTGCGCCGGTATCTCGTACGTCCTGATACACTGACTCTGCCCTCGTTGCTCACCGTCTCCGACGACTTCCTGACCCTCCTCCGGCGCGTCGCCGGGGACCCGAACCTCGCGACGTTCAACGAGGACCAGACCAAGCAGGGGATCGTCCTGGAGACGTTCCGCCGTCTGGGGTGGGACCCGTCGGACGTCGACGAGGTCTACCCGGAGTACGGCTCGGGCGACCTCAAGCGGGTCGACTACGCGCTCCGGATCGGCGGGAAGAACCGGGTGTTCGTCGAGGTCAAGCGGTGCAACGTGGACCTCGAGGCGCACCAGGAGCAGCTCCTCTACTACGCGTACCAACAGGGCGTCCCGCTGGCCGTCCTGACTAACGGCGTCGTCTGGTGGTTCTACCTCGCCCAGTGGGAGGCGACCTGGGAGCAGCGGAAGTTCTACTCGATCGACCTCCAGCAGCGGGACACCGACGAGGCGGCGGCTCGGTTCGTCGACTTCCTCTCGAAGGGGAACGTCGAGACGGGGCGGGCGCAGCGGAACGCGCAGGAGGTCCTGACGAGCCAGAAGCGGCAGAAGGAAGTCCGGCGGACGCTCCCCGAGGCGTGGGCGGACCTCCTGGCCGGACCGGACCCGACGGTCGTCGAGGTGGTCAAGGACCGGGTCGAGCAGCTCTGCGGGTACACCCCGACCGACGAGGAGGTCGCCGCGTACCTCCGTGCCCGCGACGGCGCGGGACCCCCTCGCCGTCCCGATACGAAGCCTCTATACGAGACAACTCGGGAAGAGACCACTCGGGGTACTGGGGAGGCGGGCAGCCCTGACGATCGGGGCGCGGGCGGTCCCGCGGGTCCTCGGACCCTCCTCTCTCTACGGGAGGGCGCGGACCTCGGTAACACGAAGCCGCGCTTCCTCGTGATCGGTGGGGACCGCCTGGACGCGGCGAGTTGGTCGGCGGCGTCGGTCGCGTTCGTCCGTTGGTTCGTCGAGCGGGGTCACCTGAGACGCGAGGACCTGCCCGTCCCCACGTACTCGAAGCGCGGCAAGTGCTTCGTCAGCGACCATCCCGGTCACGCCGACCCCGACAAGCACGGCGCGTGGACGGAGGTCGACGGGTTCTACGTGGACACCAAATACAACGCGATGGGGCACGTGATGAACATGATCGCCCTGACCGATCACGTCGGTCGCGACGACCTCGACGTCCGCGTCGCTCTTCAGACCTAGACAGACCGTGGCCCCCAACTTCCAAGACAAGGCGTCCTTCATCTGGCAAGTCGCCGACGACCTCCTCCGGGGCACGTTCAAGCGCTCTGAGTACGGCGACGTGACACTCCCGTTCGTCGTCCTCCGCCGCCTCGACTGCGTGCTGGAGGAGCGCAAGGAGAACATCCTCGCGACGTACGAGGGGTTCAAGGACCAGCTCACCGAGGACCAGCTCGACGGCGTCCTTCTGAAGACGAGCGGGGTCGACCTCACCGAACGCGACCGAGTCCGCGTCGAGGAGATCGTACGCGACGCGCGGGAGTCCGAGGAGGTCCAGGCGGTCATGACCGGGAACAACACGCGGTCTGGCCAGAGGCACGTGGTCGACCGGGTCGTGGACGAGCGGGTGTACGAGGAGGTCACCCACGGGGTCGACCTGTTCAAGAAGCTCTCGGACCCGAGGGCGAACCGGATCCTGAAAGCGCGGCTCTTCGACGAGTTGATCCGTCAGTTCTCCCAAGCGGCATAGTATGCGCGATTCGTGGAACAGGAAACACTTCAGCGTGCCGCAAGAAGCAGAGCGTCGTCAGACTTGGCAATTGAGAAAAAGCAAGCAATGATCCAATGGTGTGTTTGCGATTGGCAGTACAATCTTTTGTTATAAAAAGAATGAATTATTGTATGAACTCGTATATACTTTGCCACAAGTTATTATATGGAATCATCTAAAAACTTTGTATTTGTTCTAGGGTCTGGAACATCTATTCCTTCTGGAGTGTCGGGAGTGGCCGATATAACTAGAGTTTTGCAAAGCTCGATCGTGGACAATGAATTGTTATATAATAGTATTGTGTCAGAAATTAAATTTGATATAGAAATATCTTGCAACGATAATAAATCTTGTGTGGAGATAGGGCAGAATATGATTCTATCTATTTTAGATAAGATAAATGAATATGAGAGATACGTAAGCAATAGAAGGATAGAAATACTACATGATAGATTGGGTCGTCGTGAGGTCAACGAGGTGGGTGGATTTTTGGGATCAGAACTCAAGTTGATTGATATGATTTTAGAGTACGAAGCTTGTGGGGACAGGATAGAGTTTCGATACTCTGCGAATTACGAAGATGTTCTATACGTACTACAGCAGATGGAGAGGGTCGAAAGGGGGGAATTGTATGACCCGTCATCAATTATGTACTCTCAATATCTCGCAGAAAACCATGACATGATATCATCTGAAAATGATAGTATAAGTGATTTACTGAATACTGTATTAGTTGCAAGATATATAATATATGCCGTCATAAAACAGGAACTTGAGAAAATACCTGATAATATAGAGGGTCTTGATTTGATATGTGATGTTTATAAAGCCGAATGGTTGAATCGTATGGCTATTGTCACATTCAATCACGATATGTTGATTGAAGCTTTACTGGATAGAAATCAAATTCCATATACAACAGGCTTTCTGCCTGGCGATGTGGGTGAGGACTATTTCAGCCCGGATCTATTGTTTCCCGAGCCGAGTCGCAATGTGGCTGTGTTAGGTGATGATGTAGTTCGGGTAATAAAAGTACATGGATCTGTAAACTGGAGAGTTGGGTATATAGGAGAAGATTACAATAAAATGAAACGTCTTATATCATTGACTGACGATGAGATAAGAGGCGGGCCACGATTGTCAGCAAATCATCTGGGGTATGCATTCATTTCTCAAATGCCGTACTTGCTTACTGGTGGCGGGAAGGAGGGAATGTATAATTACAAGACGTACGGACATCTGCAGCATGCATTCCAGAATTGGTTAGATATATCAGATATTGTATTTGTTGCTGGTTTTGGATGGAATGACAAGGGTGCCTCTGACATGATATCAAGATGGATGGAATTTGCGGGAAATAAATGCTTGTTCTCACATACTGACCCGCGCAAAGCGCTATTTGACTCTAAGTGGGGCAGAAACCTGCTCGCGGCTGATGTGGACAGGTCGGGTGGTTTGAGATACATAGAAAAATTCATGAGGGACATTGCCGTCGATGACATTGAGAGTCTGGTAGGGGTATAGCTTTGCGCCGCCAGGTGCGCGCCACAGGATGGGGCGGCGTCCGGCGAGCGGTGGTCGAGGGCGGACTTGAACCGCCGACACATGGCCAGTCCACAACGGGTGTGCCCTCACGGGCTCTTCGCGTAAACGGGGGTGCGGTTGCTGGGACCGTGCCTAAATTGGGGACCACGCGCTGCTGGCAGGGCTCCTGCTGACGTAGTGCTGATCCTTCCCATTCTGGCCTGAGTCACCGACGCTTCGACGCGTCGGAATCCCCGATTCTGGTCGTTTGGGCCAGGAGCTGGTCGAGTAGCTCAGTTGGTAGAGCAACGGACTGAAAATCCGTGTGTCGGCGGTTCAAGTCCGCCCTCGACCACCCGCTCTTTCAGACACCGCGCCCAGCGGTTGAAGATCCAGCGGAGCGCGCCCCAGCGCTCGACGGCCCCCGAGGCCGTCGCTAGATTGGGCGCACCGACTCGGCCCGGTAGTTCAGTTGGTTAGAACGCCGGCCTGTCACGCCGGAGGTCGCGAGTTCAAGTCTCGTCCGGGTCGCACGAACGCCCCCGCTTCTCATCGAGAGGCGGGGGCGTTCTGGTTTTGACACGCGGGATCGGGGATGCGGGGTCGAGGGGTCCGGCCCTCATTCCACTTGCCTCGAGCACGCATCCTTCCTAAAACACGCCGCCCTGGCCCCACGAGAGCTTGTCGCGGATCGTCTGGAAGTAGTCCCGGTCCGGGAGCGTCACGAGGCGCACGACGTGCTCGGCCCGCCGGATCCGGACCGTCACGCCGCCGTCGAGGAGCGTCGACACGCCGTCGCAGGCGAAGGCGAAGGGGTGGTCCCGCGTCTCGACGCGGAGGACCAACTCCGAGAAGCAGGGGAGGACGATGGGCCGCGCCGTGAGCGTGTGCGGCGCGATCGGCGCCACGACCAGCGTGTCCGTGCCCGGCGCCAGGATCGGGCCGCCGACCGAGAGCGCGTAGGCCGTGGAGCCCGTCGGCGTGGCGACGACGAGGCCGTCGGCCCAGTACGTGTTGAGGTAGTCGTCGCCGACGTGGGCCTCGACCTGGATCATGCTCGTCGTCCCCGACTTGTCGACGACGACGTCGTTGAGCGCCCAGTCCGGGACGTCGCCGAGGCCGGCCCCCTCGACTTCGACGGCCAGCGTCATCCGTTCCTCGACGCCGGTGCGGCCGGCCTCGGCCGCCTCGACGACCTCGCGGACCTCCCCGACCTCCGCTTTCGTCAGGAACCCGAGCCGGCCGATGTTGACGCCGAGGATGGGCGTCCCGTCGACGCGGTGGGCGGTGCGGAGGAGGGTGCCGTCGCCGCCGAACGAGAGGACGAGGTCGACCCCGTCGGCCGGCGTATCGGTGACGGGGCCTCCCGGGTCGGTGCCGCCGCGCTGGGCGAGGCCGTCGGCGAGCGGTCGGTCGAGACGGTAGGGGAGGCCCTCGGCGTCGAGCCACGCCACGAGGTCGGCGAGCGGCTGCCAGAGGGCGTCTTTCGTGGGGTTGCCGGTAATGCCGTACGTCATGGGCGCGTCGGGGGGAGGGCGCGTACGTCGCGGGCCGGGCTACGTTCTGACGATCTCCCTCCTCTCCTCTCGGTCCTCCGGTCGCCCGCTCATGCACGTCGTCATCGTCGGGAACGGGATCGCGGGGGTGACGGCCGCCCGGCACGTCCGCAAGGCCGACGCCGAGGCCCACGTCACGCTCGTCTCCGACGAGACCGCGACGCCGTTCGCGCGGACGGCGCTGATGTACGTCTACATGGGCGTGCTCACCCGCTCGCACACGGCGCTCTACGAGGAGCGGTTCTGGGCCGAGAACCGGATCGACCGCGTGGTCGACCGCGCGCTCGCGCTCGACCCCGATCGCCAGCGGCTCGCGCTCCGCAACGGCGGCGACCTCGCGTACGACCGTCTTCTCATTGCGACGGGCTCCGTCCCGTTCCTTCCTGACTGGCCCGGGGCGGGTCTCGACGGCGTACAGGGCCTCTACCATCTCCAGGACCTCAACCGGATGGAAGCGGCGACGGTGGAGGTCGAGCGCGCCGCCGTCGTCGGCGGCGGGCTGATCGGCGTGGAGCTGGCCGAGATGCTTCGCACCCGCGGCGTCGACGTGACGTTTCTCGTTCGGGAGGAGCGGTACCTGCCGCGCGTGTTCTCGGAGGCGGAGAGCGCGCTCGTCGCCGACGCGATCCGGGCGCACGGCGTGGACCTCCGCCTCGGCGCCGAGGTGGACCGGGTCGAAGGCCAGGGGAGGGCGGAAGCGGTAGTCACAGCCGACGCCGAGCGGATTCCAGCCGGCTTCGTCGGCGTCGGGACGGGCGTCCGGCCGAACGTCGGGTGGCTCGGGGACGCCGTCGAGGCGGACCGGGGCGTGCTCGTGGACGCGGCGCTGCGGACGTCGGCAGCGAACGTCTGGGCGGCGGGCGACTGCGCCCAGCTCCGCGAGCCGCCGGTGGGCGCGAGGGCCGTCGAGCCGATCTGGTATACGGCCCGGCTCCAGGGCGCGACGGCGGGACTCGGGATGGCGGGGCGCCCGCTCGCCTACGCGCCCGGCGTCTTTTTCAACTCGGCCAAGTTCTTCGACCTCGAGTGGCAGGTCTATGGCGCGACGTCCACCGACGGCGACGACTGGGAGTGGACCGACGGCCGACGGGGCCTCCGGATCCGGCACGCCGACGGCGCCGTCCGCGGCGTGAGCGCGCTCGGCGTTCGGCTTCGTCAGGCCGTCTGCACGCAGTGGGTCGAGGAGGAATGGGCCCTCGACCGCGCCCTCACCGACCTCGACGCCGCCCGCTTCGACCCCGAGTTCGCCCCCGCCCTCACCCTCTGACCCCACTCCCGTGCCCGACCTCCCGCTCTACAACGCCCGCGCCGACGCCGACCTCGCGCTGTTCTCGAACCCGGCGTTCCGCCCGACCGGCGTCCAGAAGCTCGGGCTCGCACTCGTCGGCCTCGGGTTGGCGGCGTTCGTGGTCGCCCTGGCGAGCCCGTTCGGCGCGGCGCACCCCGTGCCGTTCGCGCTCGCGGCGTTCGGGGGGCTCGGCCTCGGCGGCGTCGTGTATGGGCTCGGTGGGCTGGCGGCGCCGGCGGGCGTGCGGAACGAGGGGACGATGGTCTCCTCGAACGAGGCGCGCGGCGCCGTCGGCTGGGCGATCGGGCTGGCGCTAACGGCGCTGTACGTCGTCCTGTACTTCTGGCCGGCCGGGCTGGCGGGGCTCCTGCCGCTCGCCGACCCGCTGTCGCGGTTGATGCGCGACCAGCCGGCGACGCTCGGCAACGGCGGGCAGTGGTTTCTCTACACGACGCTCTACACCCTCGCCGTCGCCGTGATGGGCGTGCGCGCGCTGGTTCGGTACCGCCACAGCCGATATCACGTGATCCGGACGCTGAGCGTGATGTTCTTCCAGACCGTCCTCGCGTTCGCGCTGCCCTTCTTCCTCGTGACGCTCCAGCAGCCCGAGCTGTACGTCCACTACACGTGGCCGCTGGACTACGACCTGTTCTTCCCGTGGAGGGTGGCCGAGCTGCGGGCTGAGGGCCAACTCGGCGTGGCGATGCTGGTGTGGGGCGTCGTGATGATCGCCGTCGCCACGCCGGTGCTGACGTACTTCTTCGGGAAGCGGTGGTACTGCTCGTGGGTGTGCGGCTGCGGCGGCCTCGCCGAGACCGCCGGCGACCCGTACCGCCACCTGTCCGACAAGAGCCTCGGCGCGTGGAAGCTCGAGCGCTGGCTGGTCCACGGCGTGCTGGCGACGATCACGGCGGCGACGCTCTTGCTGTGGGTCGCCGCCGTCGCCGAGGTGGGCTGGCTCGACGCTGTCGCGGAGACGGTCTCGTGGCTCTACGGCCTGCTCATCGGGTCGATCTTCGCGGGCGTCGTGGGCGTCGGGTTCTACCCGCTCCTCGGGAGCCGCGTGTGGTGCCGGTTCGGATGTCCGATGGCGGCGATCCTCGGGCTCCAGCAGCGGTTCTTCTCGCGCTTCCGCATCACGACGAACGGCGGCCAGTGCATCTCGTGCGGCCAGTGCTCGGCCTACTGCGAGATGGGGATCGACGTAAAGTGGTACGCACAGCGCGGGCAGAACGTGGTCCGCGCGTCGTGCGTCGGCTGCGGGGTCTGCGCGACGGTGTGCCCGCGCGGCGTGCTCCGCCTCGAGAACGGACCGGACGTAGGAGGCGCCAGCCGGGCGGGTCGGCCGGTGAACAACCTGATCGAGGACCTCGACATTTTGGCCTGAGGCCTAAGGGGCAGGACGTCGAGAGGGCCCACCTCGGTGGGCTTGTGCGCCGGCCCGAAACGTCCGAGGTTGCGCCATCCTCACCCGCCCTTCACGATGCGCCTCCTCGTTCCGCTCGTCGGCTTCGCCCTCCTCGTCCTCGCGGCCTACGCCCCTGGCCCCACACCCGCCGCCCCCGAGGCGGCCCCGGCCGACTCGTCGCAGTGGGAGAACCTCCAGGTCCTCCCGGACTCGATCTCGCGCGACGCCCTCATCGGGATGATGCGGGGGTTCACCGAAGCCCTCGGGGTCCGCTGCGACCACTGCCACGCGCGAGGGGGGGAGGGGCCGCCCGACTTTCCGTCGGACGCGAATCCTCATAAGGAGGTCGCCCGCGAGATGATGCGGATGACGTGGCAACTCAACCGCGAGGCGCTGCCGGCCATCGAGGGGCTCCACGAGGCCGAAGGGGCGCGCGTGACGTGCTACACGTGTCATCGCGGCGCCGCCCGCCCGGCCACCGCTCCGCCCGCGGAAGCGGAGCCCGCCGAGCACGACCATGGGGAGGGATCTTCGCCCGGCGACTCAAACTGAGACTGTCCCGGGCTGGGAATGGAGTCGGCCCTGGTCAAAGAAATCCCCCCATCAGGGAGGGGGTATTCGGTCGGTTCACGGTAGGTTCGCGAGGCGCTCCTCTCTTGCGCGCGCGGCCACGGCCGCTTGTGCGCCTCGACGGCGTGCAGCATTCTTCCCCATCCCCGAGCTCATGCGCATCCTCCTATTCAGCCTCGCGCTGGTCTTCGCGGCAACGGCCGCACACGCCCAGAACAACACGGCGTCGACCACGCAAGGCAGCAACAACACCGCGACCATCGACCAGACCGGCGCTGGCGACGACGCCACCGTCGTGCAGGGCGGTGACTCCAACACCGCCGACGTCGACCAGACGGCCACGGGCGCCGTCGCGAACGTCGATCAGGCGGGCACCGTCAGCCAGGCCACCATCGAGCAGATCGGCACGGTCGGGCTGTCGGCGACCATCAACCAGAGCGGCGCCAACAACACGGCGACGCAGACCCAGTCCGGCTCGGACAACGACGCGCTGATCGACCAGAGCGGCGACGACAACACGGCGACCCAGGCGCAGACCGGCACGTCGGTCAACACGGCGACGATCTACCAGAGCGGAAATAACAACACGGCGACCCAGTCGCAGGACCCCTCGACGGGCTTTACCCCGCCGGTCCTCTTCGACGCCTCGGCCGACCAGTCTGGCTCGGGCAACACGGTCACGCAGACCATGACGCAGGACGTCTTCAGCCCGCTCGTCGGGGTGAATGACGTGACGCTGATGGCCGTCCAGAGCGGCGACGACAACACGGCGACGCAGGTCTCCGAGCACTCCGGCTGCTGCGGTGCCGCTGGCCAGGCCACCGTGGTGATGTCCGTTGACCAGTCGGGCGACCGCAACATGTCGACCCAGACCAGCGCGTTCGGCACGTGGGCGGGCTCTGCGGACCGCGACGCCAGCGTCGTCCAGATGGGCGACTACAACGTGGCCGAGCAGATCCTCGAGGACAACGGCGCCAAGACCGCCTCGATCGACCAGAGCGGCGCCTTCAACACGGCGTTCCAGGGCCTCGACGCCAACAACGGCAGCACTTCCGTGGTCAACCAGACCTCGACGCTGACGCAGTCCGGTGACGCGAACGACGCGACGCAGCTCGTGCTCTCCATCGACAACGCCGTGCCCACCATCGTTCAGTCGGTCTCCGGCGACCAGTCGGGCGATGGCAACACGCTCTACCAGGAGGTCAACGTCCCGTTCGGCAGCCCCTTCGGCAACGTCTCGCACACGGCGACGGCGACCCAGAGCGGTGACGACAACGACGGCCAGCAGCTCATCGGCCTTGTCGGCTCGTCCGCCCCGGCGACCGCGTCGCAGTCCCTCGACCAGTCGGGCAACGGCAACACGTCGTTCCAGCTCCAGCAGTCCGTCAACTACGGCGGCGGCTTCAGCTTCTCCGACGCGAGCGTGACCCAGACGGGCGACGACAACACGGCCAGCCAGACGCAGGACGACCTCGGCGACCTCGAGGCGACCATCACGCAGGCCGGCACGCTCAACCAGGCCACCCAGTACCAGGACGGCGAGAGCTTCGAGGGCGACCTCGACGCGACCATCACGCAGTCCGGCACGGGCAACATCGCGACCCAGACTCAGACGGTCGACGACCGGCCGAGCGTGGCCGTCTTCGCGATCCATTCGGCCGACCTCCTGCAGGACGGCGACATGAACGTCTCGACGCAGACGCAGTCCGGCCTCGGTGGGCACGTCAGCACGGCCGAGCAGATCGGCAACATGAACACGTTCACGCTCACGCAGTCCGGCACGGTCGGCCACACCGACACGCTGAGCCAGATCGGCGACAACAACACGTCGACGGTGACGCAGAACTAAGGGTGGTCCGTTCGCCTTCTGGAGGCCCGCGGGAGTCACGCGCTCCCGCGGGCTTTTTTTGTGTCCCACCCCGTCGGCGTCGGCGTCGAGGCGGACGCGATCGGCCTCGAACCCCGAGCCGTGGGCGGGCGTTGGGCCCCCCCATCCGATCCTCCCCTCGATGTCCACCCGCCCCAACCCGCGCCCGATCACGGCGACCCGCGCGCTCGTCTTGTTCGTCGTCTACACGGTCGTGTTCGCGCTCGGCGGCGGGCTCTCGGCCGGCATCATGGCGCTCGTGTTCGAGGCGCTGAGCCCCCAGGGAAGTGACCCGACGGTCTACGCCATCACGTTCGGCGTGACGGGGTTCATCGCATACAGGTTGGCACAGCGCGTGGCGGAGGGGTAGCTACCGCACGATCGCCCACGTCCCGTCGACCTGCGTGAGGGTCAGGCCAAACGCGAGGGGCCGGCCTCCAGATCGGGCTTGGAGGGGGGGGAGGCTCCCCGGACCGCGAACCTCGATCAGCCGGCCATCCGCGTATTCTTCCAGGGACAGGGTGTCGAGGTCGAGCGGGGCGACGCGCCAGTCGTCGGCGGTCATGGCCGAGGAGAGGAGACCTGCGTGGTCGTCGGCGAGCTCGTCCGGGGGAACGCCGAGGGCGATCCCGAGCTCGGCGTGCTTCCGGCGGTGAAGCGCGACGACGGCCTCCGCGTCCCGCCCGACCAGCCCCTCATGGACGGCCTCGACCACACGGAGGATCTGTCGCCGCTCCCCCTCTGATAGCGAGCCCGTTGGCGCGGACTCCCAAGCCCACCCGGTCGGCACGTCGTCGGCCCAGAACGCGGCTTCGAAGACGATCGGCCGCCCTGGTTCGAGCGGTCGGTCGGCGGGATCCCACTCGAGGTCGGCGAGGACGCCCTCGGGGCCGGGCAGGCGTCCGTGCTCGCCGTGGATGAGCCGGAGGGCGAACGCCGGCTCGCCTGCCCGACCCGCGGACGCGGCGGGCGGGAGCAGGCGGGCGGTGATGACGTTGTGGCCAGAGACCAGCCACGGGTTCAGCTTGACCTGGGTCGTCCGCCGCCCCGGAGCGAGCACGCGGATCACGCTGACCCCGTTGACCGACACGTCGAGGCGGACCGCCTCGCTGATCGACTCGACGACGTAGAGCGGGGGGATGGACATGGATGGCTATCCGAATGGGAGCTCGTACTCGAGCGACTTCCCGAGGGGGCCGCCATCGAAGAGCGTGATCGATTCCTTGTAGGAGATGTACCCCGCCGCGATTTTTACGGAGACCGAACCCTTGACGCCGTCCCAGTTGAATCCGAACTCGAGGCTGGGCGGCTCCGCGCCGGAGGCCTCGGCGTCGAGCGAGATCCCGGTTCCCCCCTCGACCGTGACCTCGAGGGCCTTCTCGTGGGCCAGAAACAGCTCGGCCCCGACGGCGCCCTTGATGTACCCGGAGGCCTCCGCCGACGCGCTGTGCTCGTCGGGTGACGACCGGCCCCACGACCCGGTCACGCTGACCCCACCCTGGAACTTGAGGTACACGCTCGCGCGGACGTATTTCTTGATGTATCCCGGGAGGGCGGCCAGGGGCCCGAGGTGGATCTTCGTTTCGCCCCCCAATAGGGGGTCGAGTTCGACCGAGGCCGTGTACTCGTAGAACGCGCGGTGGTCGTCGTGCTCGGCCCACTTCGCCGAGACCGAGATCGTCCCATCGGGCGGGTCGAAGGAGACCTCAGCGGCCCCGACCGTCTGGCGGAGCCAGTCGACTGCTGCCTTCACCCCGTCCATGGCCTTTCCCCAGCCCTCCTCCGTCAACTCCACCGACAGCTCGTTCGTCGGGTACGCTTCGATCTGGTAGCGCTTGGTCCCGGCGCACGTCTCCATGACCGCCGTGTACGACTGCGGCGTCACGTAGCCGATCCAGCCGGGCTTGAGGGTCTGCCAGTGGAACGACCGGAACGTGGCGGCCGGGCCGGGATGGGTCGACGACACCATCCCCGCGACCGTCCAGCGAGGGTGGGGCCCGCACCCGCCTTCGACTTCGGCTGATAGATTGATCGTCTCGCCGAACTCTGGAGGGACCACCTCGAGCAGGCCTCCGGCCGACGCGGCCCGCCCCTCGGAGTCGATGACCTCGGAGGAGATCAGGCGGCAGACGGGAGGGGACGGGGCGGGCTCCGAGGTCGAGGGGGCGGTCTCCGTAGGGCCCGCCGCGTCCGGAGCGTCCGCTGCGGCCGAGGCGGACGGAGGCGTGGACTCTGGAGCGTCGGTCTCGTCGGAGGCTCCGGGTGAGGTCGCGGTGTCTGGGTCACCGAGATAAGTGGCACCGGTCACGCCGAGGGGCAGCCGCCGCAATTCGAGACGGCGCCCCTGGAGCGCCCGGACGACCTGGGCGCGGACGCCGGCGTCGGAGAGAGACCGGACGGAGACGCCGGGCTCCAGGTCCCCGAGCGCGTGCCGGAAGACGCGGAGCGAGAGAGGGTCGTGACAGGCGGAGATGAGCCACCCCGCGAGGTCGGGACGGCAGGCCGCTCCTTCGTCTCCGACGCCCGATCGTGAGTTGCGTGTGAGCAGGTAGGGGCGTCCGTAAATCAGAAGGCGCATCTGGCGACGACGGGGGGCGCAGAGAGGGCGGAGTATAGAGCGGAGGATCGGATCGCCGTTGTGTGTTGGGGAGACGGGTGCACTGCGTCCGGCCGGCGAGTTAGATGGCGGACGCTGTTGGGTCTACAGAGCTTTCCCCCTCGCAACCCATGCCGCCCCTGTCCCGGCTGTCCCGCGTCTGGAGCAGCGCCGTCCTCGGCGTCGACGCGCTGCCCATCGAGATCGAGACCCACACCGAGCCCAACATCCCGCGGTGGACCGTCGTCGGGCTGCCCGACGGGGCCGTCCGCGAGAGCCGGGACCGGGTGTGGGCCGCGCTCAAGACGTCCGGGCTTCCGACGCCGCGCGGGGCCGTGACGGTCAACCTCGCCCCGGCCGATGTCAGGAAAGAAGGCTCGGCATACGACCTCCCGCTCGCGCTCGGCCTGCTGGCGGCGATCGGCGACGGGCTGATCTCTCAGGACGTGCTCGACGAGGTCGTCATCGTCGGGGAGCTCGGCCTCGACGGGGCGGTCCGACCGGTGCGGGGCGTTCTCCCGATGGCGGCCGGCGCCCGGGCCGACGGCCGGCGCGGCATGCTCGTCCCGCCCGAGAACGCGGCCGAGGCGGCCGTCGTCGAGGGCCTCGAGGTGTACCCCGTGGCCACGCTCCGCGAGGCGTTCGACTTCCTCGTCGAGGAGGACGGCCGGGGGACGCCGGAGGCACCGCGCCGCCTCACGACACCCGACGGACCCACGGGCGGACCCGACTTCGCCGACGTTCGTGGGCAGGGGCTCGTCAAGCGGGCCCTCGAGGTCGCCGCGGCCGGCGGCCACAACGCGCTGATGGTCGGCCCGCCGGGGTCGGGAAAGACCATGCTCGCGCGGCGGCTCCCGACGATCCTTCCGCCACTGACGCCGGCCGAAGCGCTGGAGACGACGAAGATCCTCAGCGTGGGTGGCCGGCTGAACGGGGCGGCCGGGCACGGGCTCGTGGCGGCGCGACCGTTCCGGTCGCCCCACCACACCATCTCAAACGCCGGCCTGGTCGGGGGCGGGTCGAACCCGATGCCCGGCGAGATCTCCCTCGCCCACAACGGCGTCCTGTTCCTCGACGAGCTCCCCGAGTTCGACCGCCCCGTGCTGGAGGTGCTCCGGCAGCCCCTTGAGGAGGGGGAGGTCACGATCGCTCGGGCACGGGCGACCGTCCGGTACCCGGCCCGGTTCATGCTCGTGGCCTCGATGAACCCATGCCCGTGCGGGCACGCGGGGGACCCCACGCGGGCGTGCGTCTGTGCCCCGGGCCAGGTCCAGCGCTACCTCGCCAAGGTCAGCGGCCCGCTGCTCGACCGGATCGACCTCCACGTTGAGGTCACGCCGGTCCCGTTCGAGGCGCTCAGCCGACGGGAAGATGCGGAGCCGAGTGCGGCCGTCCGCCGCCGGGTCGTGGCCGCGCGGGAGCGGCAGGCAGCCCGATTCGATGGCCTCCAGGGGCGGTACTGCAACGCCCAGTTGACCGCCCCTGAGGTCCGCCGGTGGTGCCGCCTCGACGCGGCGGGCCAGGGCCTGCTGAAGTCGGCGCTGACGCGGCTTGGCCTGAGCGCCCGCGCCCACGATCGGATCCTGAAGGTGGCCCGCACCGTCGCCGACCTCGCCGAGGCGGGCGACGTAGGGCCGGAGCACGTCGCCGAGGCCATCCAGTACCGATCGCTCGATCGCGCCGGGTGGGGCGTCGGGGGTTGACGCCATCCACCTCGGCGGCGAGGCGGACCTACTCGGCCGGCGCGATGGCGGCCTCGGTCGCGATCGAGACGCGCATGTCGAGGGCCGAGGCGGCCGAGGCCACGGCCGCCAGCCCGTCGATCGTCGCCTCGCGGTCGGCGTAGACGGCGAGGGCCGTCTTGCCCTCGCGGACGGCCGCGATGGCCAGCGTGAGGCTGTCGCGCGCGACCTGGCGGTCGTCGACGTAGAACAGACCGTCCTCGTCGATCGTCACGGCTACGTAGACCTGCTCCAGCGGAGCCGCCGCGGCCACGTCCGGCAGCTGAACGCGGAGCCCGTTCTGCGTCACGAACGACGACGTGAGCAGGAAGAAGATGAGGAGCAGCAGGACGATGTCCGTCAGCGAGGCGAGGCTGAACGCCGTGAGCGCCTTGCGGCCCGTCGAGAAGTCGAAGGTGGCCATCGCTAGCGGCGGCGGTCGGCCGGGGTCTGGAGGAAGTCGATAAAGTCGGACGAGACGCGCTCGAGCCCGTTGACGAGTCGCGCGATCCGCCCGATGAGGAGGTTGTACGCGAACAGCGCGACGAGGCCGACGGCGAGACCGGCGGCCGTCGTCACGAGCGCCTCCCAGATGCCGCCCGCGAGCAGGGACGGGTTGACGAGCCCCTCGTAGCGCTGGATCTGGCGGAACGCGCCGATCATCCCCGTGACCGTCCCGAGGAAGCCAAGCATCGGGGCGATGGCGGCGATCGAAGCGAGGAGGTCCATCCGCTTCTCGAGGTCGAACGTCTCGCGGCGGCCGGCTTCCTGCACGGCCTCCTTGATCTCGCCGATGGGCCGCCCGAGGCGCTCCAGGCCGCGCTGGAGGATCCGCGAGGCCGGCGTGTTCCGCTCGCGGCAGTACGCCATCGCCCCGTGGACGTCGCCGGCCTGGACGTAGTCCGAGACGTTGCGCGTGAGCGTGTCGGGGTCGCCCTTGGCGCGGCGGAGCGCCCGGATCCGCTCCCACACGACGGCCACCATCAGGACCGAGAGGAGCACGATGGGGATCATCGACCAGCCCCCGAGGAAGAGGAGCTCCAGCCCTCCGCGGAGCGACTCCATGAACGTGGGATCCGGGGGCGGGGCAGCGGCGGCCAGCGTGTCGGCCGCGAGCGAGTCGACCGGGGCGGTTTGGAGGGCGAGCATGGGCAGCCGCGGGGCGGCGGGCAGGGGGGACTAGAGAGTCTGGAGGTCGAGGAGCCAGGTGTCGCCGGGCGCCTGGGGAGGGATCCGGTCGCGGAGGCGGATCGCGTCGTCACGCGTGCCGAACTGGCCGACGGCGACGCGGAAGTTGCCGCTGCGCGAGACGAGGACGGCCGTCCGGTAGCCCGCGCGGCGGTACCGTTGGCGGAGCGCCTCGGCCTCCTCGCGCGACGACGTCGAGAGGACGACCAGCGTCCACGCCTCGGCGGCGGGGTCGATGGGCTGGTCGAGCGCCGTGAGCGCGCGGACGTCCGCGTCGCTGAGCCCGTTCAGGCGGGGCGGGAGAAGGGCGACGCCGGGGGCGGGCGACCGGCCGAGGCCGGTGCGGGGCGCCGGTGTGTCGTCGTCCCTCCGGCCTGGCCGCGACGCTGAGGCCGGCGCTCCGGTCGCGACGCCCGTCGCTGCGGGCCCGCCGTCAGTTGCGACCGGAGCGCCGTCACCAGTCGGAGGCGTTACGACGTTGGCCTCGCCGAACCTCGGGAGGCTGTCGGGGGCGGCGAGGGGCTCCGCGGGGAAGGGGGCCGGCGTCACGTCGGCGGCCGCGCTGGCCGTCATCGTCTCCCCCGGGTCGGAGAGTCCTCGGAGGCGGGGGGCGATGTCGGGCCAGAAGAGGGCGACGGCCGCGGCGATCAGCAGGAGCAGAAGCAGGAGAGCGACCCACAGGCCCCAGCGCCGCTTCGTGGGAGCCGGCTCTTCGGCTTCGTTGGAAAGGGCGGCGACCGGGGGCGCGACGGGAGGTCGGGTCGGGCCCGGCGTTGGGGAGGTCTCCGGTTCGTCCTCGAACGTCGGGAACGTGAGGTCGGGCGTCGCCGGGGGCTCCGCCTCGGGCGTGGGGGGAAGCGGGTCGGAGACGCGGGAAGGGGGGTCAGAGAGGTCCACCACGTCGAAGTCGGCGTCCTCGATGAGGGCGTCGAGCACATCGGCGTCGGAGAGCGAGACGTCGGGGTCGTCGAGCCCGCGGCTTCCGATGGCGGGGGCGGTCCAGGTCTCGTCGCCCCAGTCGGCGTCCGAGGCGGGCGCCGAGGCGGGCGCCGAGGCGGGCGACGCCGGGGGGGGCTCGCGGTCCGGCGGCGTCGGGGGGAAGACCTCGGCGGGCGTCGGGTCGCCGGGCTCGCCGAACGGAGCCGCGAGTGGCACGTCGTCCGTCGCGGCCTCGGCGGCGAACGCATCGGGCGTGCTCTCCTCCGACGACGACGGTTCGGGAGGCGTGGCGTCGTCGTCGGCGCCCACCTCGTCCGTGGTCATCGGATCGGTCACGGGGCCCGGCTCGTCCGGCGCGGCGGGCGGCTCGTCCGGCGTCGGCCCGTCTGCAGAGTCCGAAGGTTCGGGGGCGGCCGACATGGCGAGCGATGGGTCGTCTTCGACGTCCGACGGCGGAACGACCTCGATCACGGGCGGCGTCCATCCAGCGGGCAGGTCCGGCTCCGTGTCCGCCTCGAGCGGCGGACGGAACGGGTCGGTCGGCCCTTCCGACGAGAGATCCCGCAGGGGACCGTCGAGGTCCGACGGGCGAGCCGCCTCTGGCTCCTCAGGGGGCGCGGTGCGCCGCTCTGGCTCCGGTTCGGGAGCCGGCGGCTCGGGCGGCGGCGGCGTGGCGGAGGGACGGGGCGGCTCAGGCGTGCCGACGTCCGGGACGCTCGGCTCGGTCGCTCGAGACGCCGGCGAGGGAGGGGGCGACTCGGGTGCAGCGGGCGGTGGCCCCGGGCGGGCCGAATCGGCCGACGACCCGCCGCCGGGCACGTGGTGCGTCCGGATCGTCGGCTCGGACGAGGGCCGGGCCGGCACCGGCGCCAGCCCCTCGTACGTCCGGTTGACCGCGGCCAGCAGTTCGGCCTCGACGCCGAGGACGACGCCGCTGCTCGTCCGCCGCAAGAGGCCGACGCCCGGAAGGCGGACCTCGCCCGTGGCCGCGAGCAGGGCCTCGAGTTGGTCCATGGCGTTGGAGTACGACTGATCGGCGACGTCCGGCGAAATCGCCAGGAGCCGGGCGAACGGGAGCGCGAGCGAGTCGGCCCCCTTGGCCTCGGGGTCGAGGCCGATGGTCTCACCAGGCGGGAGCATCACGCGCGTCCCGTCGGCTCGCTCCTCGACGCGCGCGGCGACGTGCTTGCGCACGAGCGTGCCGAGGCCGGGCAGGGGGGCGGGCTGCCCCTCCAGCAGGCGCTCTCGGATGGCGGCGGCGACGGCGTCGAGAGGGGTCACGGGGTCGGGCGGCGGGTGCGTCGGGAAGGTAGGGCGGTCAACGTGCGAGGCGGAGGCCGGCCAGGACCGTGAACGGGGGCTCGGGGAAGTCCGGCCAGCGCTGGCGCTCGCCCAAGAACCGTTCGCCGCGGAGGACGACGGCCAGCGGCCCGTACACGTTGTAGCGGGCGTCCAGTGAGAGCCGGCCGTACGCCGGCGCCTCGTCCGAGTCGATCCGGTCGATCGGGCGGGCGCTCTCGGCGTGCGCCGCCAGCCCCACGCGCCCGCCAGGGAACGGGACCTGCACCCCGACGTGGCCGACGAGCGGAGCGAAGAACGGAATCTCGCCCTCGTCGGACCGCCCGTCGCGGATCTCGAGGCCCGCCGAGGCGGACACCCCCGAGGCGTGCGTCACGGCGAGGTCGGCGCCGAGCCCGAAGGCCTGGGCGTCGAGGTAGACCGGCTCGAACGCGGCGCCGAACTGCTCGAACGCGAGGTACGTCGGCGCGACCATGGCGTGACCGTAGACGCGGGCACGCAGCGGGCCGGGGCGCAGCTCGAGCCCGGCCCGCGCGTCGATCGGGACGATGTCGGGGACGACGAGCGGGTTCTCGGCGACGTACCGGTTCTCCTCCGTGAGGTCCATCAGAGACCGGACGCCCACGTGCGGGTCGTTGGTCGCGAACGCGACCGTCGTCGCCCCGAACGGCACTTGGAGGTCGAGAATGGGGCCGACGCTCTGCGCGTCGCCACCGCCTACCGAGGCCGAGGCGTCGTAGGCGAGCGCGCGCGCGCCGACCGAGAACCGGAAGCCCTCGCGCTCGACGAGCGTCAGCGCCAGCCCGGCGGCCCCATACTGAACGTCCGTGCCGACGGTGCCGGCGCCCGCGATGCCGCCGGCGGCGTCGACGGCGACCTTGTCCGCGAACAGCCCGAGGCGGCCGGAGGCGTCGAGCCGGCCCTCCGACGTCTCCTCCGAGTCGTCGGTCCGCGTCAGCCGCCCCTGCTCGAACCCGACCGTCAGCGCGAACGGCACCGCGCCGACGCCCTCGACGCCGGCCTCGGCCCCGGCGCCCTGCCGGAGCCGGCGCTCGCCGAAGCCGACGCCCGGGGTCGAGTACGCGTCGAGGAGCCCGTGGGCCGTGATGTGGACGCGCCCGGTCCCGAACGACCGCCCGCCCGCCTCGACGGCGACGCGGTCGAAGTCGACCCGCCCGACGGTCTCGCCAACCCCGTCGTAGTCGGCGTCGACGAAGAACTCGCCGGCGGCCCCGGAGCCGGACAGGTCGAGGCGGCCATAGCGGGCGACGTAGGCACCCGCCCCCGCCTCGGCGCGGAGACGGTAGATCTCCAGGTTCGTCGCGGGCGGCTCCGGCGGAGGCGCCAGCGCGAGCGCCGGCAGCGCGTCGAGGTCCGGGACGAACGGAAGCGCCACCGGCTCCCGCTCGGCCGGCACGACGTAGCGGCGGGGGAGGGGGCCGAACCCCGAAAGCGGCTGGCGCTCGACGACGGGGAGCGTCACGGCGACGGTCCCGCGGCTCTCGAACACGGCCGGCGTGAGGCTCGGGAGCTGCGAGCGGTCGTCGGGCTGGGCCCACGCGAGGGCGGGCAGGAGGAGGACCGCAGCGGAGAGGAGGGCACGCATGGGTTACGGGGCCTGGTCGCCGTCGACGGCGGGGGGCGCGGGGGCGAGGTTGGGGCGGTCACGGAGGGCGGCCTCGCCGGCGGCCGTGGACGGGTAGCGCGCGATGAGCTCGCGGAGGATGGCGTCAGCTTCGGGGGTCCGGCCGAGGTCCTGCAGCGCGAGCGCCTCGAGCGCGTAGGCATCGGCGACGCGCTCCGGGTCACTGGCCCCGCTCGCGCGGAGACGGGCGGCGGCGGACCGGGCGCCCTCAGCATCGCCGGTGGCGAGGAGGGACTGGGCGAGGCGGAGCGTGGCGTCTGCCGCGAAGGGCGAGTCGGGGTAGCGCGTGAGGAGGCGCCGGAACACCCGGGCGGCGGCGTCGGGCCGGGCCGTCGCGGCGTAGGCGCCGCCGAGCGCGAGGAGCGCTTCCTGCTCGAGATCGGCGGGAGGCGGACCGGCGAGGACCTCTTCCAAGAGCGCGACGGCGAGCGAGTCCTCGCCCGACGTCAGCGCGAGCTGGGCGCGGGCGTACCGGAGACGGGTTCGTTCCTCGACCCCTCGCAGGCGGCTGTCCACCTCGGCGAATGCCCGGTCGACCTCGTCCTCGCGGCCCTGCGCCGCGAGCGCGTCGGCCACGCCGCCAAAGGCGTCGACGGTGAGCGGGCTCGTCGGGTAGCGCTCGAACACGCGGCGGTAGGCGGCCTCCGCCAGCTGGTAGCGGCCCTGGTTCAACAGCACGTCGCCGATGCCGAGGAGGGCCGCCGCGCCGCGCTGCGGCCGCTCGTTCAGCACGCGTTCGTAGGCGCCGATGGCGAGGCTGTCCTGCCCGCGTGCCGCGTACAGCGCGCCCTGCTCGAGGAGCGCCAGCGCGTACCGCTCCGACTCTGGGTACTCGCGGAGGAGTCGGGTGTAGGTGCTCAGGGCCTCGTCCGTGCGGCCCTCGCGTCCCAGCACCTGGGCTGTCTGGAAGAGGGCGTAGTCGCCGCCCTGCCGGTCGGGCGTGGCGGCGGCCACGCGGCCGTAGACGAGGCGGGCGTCCTCGTACCGGCCGAGGACCGTGTAGAGGTCGCCGAGGCGGAGGAGGGCGTCGGCGTAGTAGGGGACGAGCTCGCCGGAGCGCGTGTACGCCGAGAGGAACCGCTCGAAGGCGTCGGCGGCCTCGGCCGTCTGGCCGCGCTGGTAGAGCGTCCACGCGATGACGTAGCGGGCGGCGTCGGCGCGGGCGTGGCCGGGGTAGCGCTCGAGGAGCTCGCGGAGGATCGACTCGGAGCGCGCGTAGTCGCGGGCCTGGAACGCGGCCTCGCCGGCCCAGAAGAGGGCCTCTCCGGCCCGGGGGCCCGTCGGGTCGGCCCGGTTCACGGCGACGAGGGCCGCGACCGCCGGCTCGTACTGCCCGTTGAGGAAGAGCGCGTAGGCGTCCTGGAAGGCGACCTCGGCGCGTGTCTCGGCCGTGGCCGTGCCCAGGTCCTCGGCCTGGGCGAAGGCCTCGCGCGCGCGTCTTGTCTGGCCGGACGCGGCGTAGGCCTCGCCGAGCATCCGGGCGGCCTCGCCAGCGTACGGACCGCGCGGGCTCTGCCGGAGGAGTCGGTCGAAGGCCTGGGCCGCGGCGTCGTACTGACGGCGCTCGTAGCGGAGGAGACCGAGTTCCAACAGCGCGGGATCGGCGTACGCCCCGCCCGGACGGCGCTCGGCGGCCTGCGTCCATCGGGCCTCGGCGTCGCCGAGCTGGCCTAACCGCTTGAGGGCGATGCCTTCGTAATAGGCCGCTTCGTGCGCCACGGCACCGTCCTCCGCCGGGTTGGAGACGCCCGCGCGGGCGATCCGGAACCAGTCGACGGCCTGTGCCCACTCGCTTCGCGCGGAGGCGGCGCGCCCCTGAGCGAGCGCGGCGCGGCGCGCGTAGCGGCTGTCGGCCGGGACGGCGTCGAGCGACGTCGTCGCCCGCGGGTCGCCGAGGCGGAGCCACGTCTCGCCGGCTAGGAGCGCGCCGCGGGCGGCGTCCTCACCGGTCAGCGTCAGGCGGCGGCGGTCGGCCTCGGCGGCGCCCTCGGGGTAGCGGCCGGCGCGGAGGAGTGACTCGGCCAGCCCGAGCCCGGCTCGGTCATTCTCCGGAGACACCGGGTAGCGCTCCTGAAGTCGGCCGAACGCCGAGGCGGCTCGGCTCCAGTCCCCCTGGTCCACGCGGACCGTGCCGAGGGCGTAGAGGGCACGTGGGGCCGTCGGGGTGTCGGCGGTCGAGGCGCGCTCGAAGGCGGCCGCGGCGGCGTCGGGACGTGATTGGCGGCGGTGGACGAGCCCGAGGAGGTAGGCCGCCTCGGCACGCGAGGCCTCCGGGCCGGGCGCGTCGGCCGCCGCGGCGAGGGCGTCCTCCGCGCGGGCGTCGTCGCCGCGGTCGTAGTAATACCGGCCGAGGGCGAGCCGGGCGCGCGACGCGAACGGGTGGTTCGGATACCGCGCTTCGAACCGGGCGAAGAGGGCCGCCGCCGCTTCTGCGTCGTCCGTCGCCAGCGCGGACTCGGCGCGGTAGAACAGGGCCTCCGGCGCACGCGGGTGGCGCGGGTACGCGTCGAGGAACCGACCGAACGCGCGCTCCGCGGCTCCGAACTGGCCGCCGTCGTACAGGAGCTTCGCGGCCTCGAAGGCCTCCTCCGACCGGTCGGGGCGGGCGTCGGTGACGCCCGGGGTCTGCGCCACGGCGTCGGGGGCCGAGCCGGCGAGACCGGCGGCGAAGGCGAACCCGAGGGCCGCAACGAGGCGGAGGCGCGCCGGCGTGCGGCGCGCAGAGAGAGACCGGGGCATGTGGGGGGACGGCGTCCGGCGAATGGGGCAATCTACGGAGTCGGGCGGCCTTGTCCGAAAACGGAGAAACAAAGGGGGGGAGCCGGATCGTACCTGTCCCTCACCGGCATCCCTTCTTTCTTCCGCCCCTCGTTCCCATGGCCGACGACACCAAGACGACCGACCCCGACGCTCCGGCCGACGACGCCACCGAGCCCACGCCCGGCGTCCCCGACCCGACCCCCTCCGTCCCCGACGCCTCCGTCGAGCCGGTCGCCCAGGCCACGGCCCCCGCCGCCGACACGATCCCGCCCCCGCTCCCGGCCGACTACGAGATGCCGGACGACTACGCCGACGAGGACCCCATCGCGGTCGCCAAGGCGTGGGTCGAGGAACACCCCGGCCTCGCCATCCTCGGCGCCGCGGGGATCGGCCTCCTCGCCGGGCGCCTGGTGATGGCACTGCTCCCCGAGCCCGAGCCGCCCTCGCTAGCCGACCGTGTCGAGAAGCGCGCGCGCCAGATCGCCAAGGAGGCCAAGAAGCGCGGCGAGGTCTACTCGAAGGAGGCAAAGAAGAAGGGGAAGGTCTACTCCAAGGAGGCCTCGGCCTTCGCCAGCGACGCCGGCGACTCGCTCCAGGTCAGCCTCCACAAGGCCGCCGACGCGCTCAAGGAGGCCGCCGACAAGGCCGGCGACGCCGCCGAGGTGGGCTACGAGAAGTCGAAGGACCTCGCCGAGACGATCGCCGACGCGGCCAAGGTGGCCGTGACCGGCGTCCTCGCGTCCAAGCTCGACGACTGGGTCGGCAAGGTCCGGAGCTAACGGGCGCCGATTCCTGAAGGTCTTGACCGGGGCGTCCCCGCGCGGGGCGCCCCGGTCGTCGTGTTTGCGCGTACCCTTCGGCGCACTGCCCCAGACCCATGAGCATCCTCGTCGTCGGAACCGTCGCCTTCGACACCGTCGAGACGCCGTTCGGCCGCGCCGAGCGGATCCTTGGCGGCTCGGCGACCTACGCGAGCCTCGCCGCCCGCGTCGTCGACGCGCCCGTCCTGCTCAACGCCGTCGTCGGCCGCGACTTCCCCGACAGCCACGTCGAGGCGCTCTCGTCGCGGGGCGTCGACGTCGAGGGGCTCGTCCGCGACCCCGATGGCGAGACGTTCTTCTGGGCCGGCCGCTACCACTACGACCTCAACACGCGCGACACGCTCGCGACGCACCTCAACGTGCTCGCGACGTTCGAGCCGGACCTGCCCGCCAGCTACCGCACGCCCGGGATCGTCTGCCTCGGCAACCTCGACCCGACCGTCCAGTCTTCCGTCATCGACCAGACGGACGGCCGAGGCCTCGTTGTGGCCGACACGATGAACTTCTGGATTGAGAACACGCCGGACGCGCTCGCCGAGACGCTCCGCCGCGTCGACGTCCTCGTGATCAACGACGAGGAGGCTCGCCAGCTCTCGGGCCAACCGAATCTCGTCCGCGCCGCGCGAGCCGTGCGAGAGATGGGGCCGGGCACCGTCATCATCAAGAAAGGCGAGCACGGGGCTCTCCTCTTCTGCGGCGACGACGTGTTCTCGGCACCGGCCTACCCGCTCGAGGACGTCGTCGACCCGACGGGCGCGGGCGACACGTTCCTGGGCGGCTTCGCGGGCCACCTCGCCCGCCTCGGCAGCACCGACGCCGAGGCCATGCGCCAGGCCGTCGTCGTGGGCAGCGCGCTGGCGTCGTTCGTGGTCGAGGCCTTCGGGCCCGACCGGCTCCTCAGCGTGACCGCCGAGGAACTGGACGAGCGGATCGACGCGTTCCGGCGCCTCTCGGCCGTCCCGACCATCGTCGCGGCGTAGGCTACGCGCCGACCTGCTGCGAGTACCGCTGGAACAGGGCCGCCTGGGCCTCGAAGACCCACTGGTTCATGATGGTGTCCTCGGACACCTGGATCTGGCTGCCGATGCGCCGGGCGTCACCGCGGCCCCACTGGGCGATCTCTTCGAGCGTGAGGACGCCGGCGTCGTAGAGCAGCCGCTGGACGTCCTCGTCGATCGTCGTGATGACGGTGAGGTCCTCGGCGCCGTTGGGGGCCTCAGGCGCCGGCGCCGTGTCGGCGGCGGGCTCTGGGGTCTCGCTGGGCCCGGGTGCCGGGGCCGGCATCGCGATGGGCCCCGGGGCAGGAGTCGGCGCTACGATCTCAGGGGCGTCCGACGCCGCGTCAGGCATCGCGATCGGGTCCTTCGAGGTCTCGGGAGCGCCCGTGAGCGCATCGAGGTCGACCAGGCCGTCCGCCTCGGGCTCGGGCTCAGGCGTCTCCGTTGGGACCGGCGTGCTCGGCGGCGCGGGCGGGAACGTGATGAAGTCGTCCGGCGACGCCATCACGGGCGTGGCCACGTCGGGGGCGGAGGGGCGGGCGATCCACGCCGTGTCCTCCTCACGGTAGCTCTCGGGCTCCGGCGCCGGCACGGGCGCCTGGGGGGAGGCCTCGGCCTCGACGGCGGGGGGCTCCGGCGTCGACGGCGTCGGGGGGGCGGGCGACCACGTCTCGAAGACGTCGCCCGGGGCTGCGCTGTCGCCGCCGGCCGGCTCGTCGTAGAGCGGCGCCGTCGCGAAGGGGTCGTCCGGCTCGTCCTCGGCGGGCGCGGGCGCCTCGATGTCGATGAGCGTGGGCTCGTCGAACGGATCCGCTGACCTCTGCGGCTCGGCGCGCGGGGGCTCCTCGTTGGAAGAGTCGTCCCCGAACGTCGCGTCTTCGAACGTCGCGTCCTCGAACGTCGACTCGTCAAAGAAGGCGTCCTCGAACGTCGCGTCCTCGAACGTCGGCGGCTCCTCGGACGCGTGTCCGTCGAACGTCGTCTCCTCGAAGGAGGGCGCGTCGAAGGACGCGTCCTCGAACGCTGGGCCTTCGTCGGCGGCGGCCTCAACGGTCGCGGGCTCTGCGAACGAGAACTCCTCGGTGAACACGGGCACGTCGCTCGGGGTCTCGCCCTCCGCAGCGGGCTCGGGGTCGACGTCCGGCTCGGGCTCCGTGAAGGCCTCCGCGAAGGTGAACTCTTCGAACGGCGCGGCCTCTGCCTCGAAGAACTCCGTCTCCTCGGGCTGAGGAGCGGGGGCGTCCGGAGTGAACGCCAGGAAAGCTGTCTGAAATTCCTCGGGCGGCGTGGTCTCGGGCGGAGGGTCGGGGTGGGTATCCGGCTCGGCCTGAGGCTCCGGCTGCGCGAGGGGATCCGAAGCCGGGGGGAGGGCGGCGGGCGGGGGCGTGCCGGCCGTGATCCCGACGGTCTGCTGGATCGTCCCGATCTGGGTCCGGATCTGTTCGATCTCGTGGTCCCGCCGCTTCGACTCGTGGCGGAACTCGTTGCGGAGGCCCTCGACCTGATGCCGCTGGGTTTCCACCGAGCTGCGGACCGAGTCGAGCTTCTGCGCCAGGAGTTGGCGCTGCGTCTCGCCCTGCAGGCGGTGGTCGGACATCGCCTTCTCGATCTGCTGACCGAGGCTCTCGACCTCCTCCGCGACCGGCTTCGGTGCGGCGGCCGACGCGATGTTGGGGGGCGGCTTGGCCTCTTCCGTCCGCTTGGCGCGGATGAAATAGGCGCCGGTGAGGCCGACGATGGCGGAGCCGGCGACGATGGCCAGGGCGATGATGAGGTACAGCATCGGGCTACTCGGTGACGAGAGTCAGGGCGTGCGGACCGACGCCTACGCCCACGTCGAGGCGGCCGGCGGCGACGGCATCTTCGAAGAGGTGCTCCAGGAGAACCGCACGGGCGGAGGCGAGGTCGGGGTCGGGGGCGGTCACGGCGACGCGGAACGTGTCGGGGTTCCACTCGAACCGGCTCGCCATGCGGTAGACGTACGAGCGGAGGGTCGGCTCGAGCTGGGCGCTCCGGCGGCCGAACCCGTGGTGGATCGCGTCGAGCAGGCGCGACAGCTCGACGTCGAGCGGCTCATCGCTGGCGCTTTCGAGCCGCGTGAGGAGGTCGACGGGGATCGGGGCGGGCTCAGCGGAGAAGTCGGCGGGTGTGGCGGGGGCGGTCGGCGGGGGCACCGGGGCCGGCGCGTCGGCCCCGGCCGGCGCGGTCTCGTCGGTATCGGCCGGCGCGGGCGCGGCCTCAACCCGCGGCCGGTCGGTGGCGGCGATCGCGAGGGCCGCGGTCAGGGCGAGGCACACGAGCGAGAGCCCGCCGACCAGGGCGATCCCCCAGCTCGGAAGCGGAGGCAGCGGAGCCCGCCTCGAACGGGACGGAGGGGGAGCGGGCGTCCCCGCCTCGGGGCCGGACTCGGCCGCCTCGGCAGGGCCCGGCGTGTCGTCGGAATCGGGCGCGAGGGCCCCCAGGGCCCGGTCCGGGATCGGGATGGCGCCGTCGATCCGCTCGACGGTCGGGAGCTCGATTTCGAACGGCCGTGCGGGCGCCTCCTCGGCGTCGTCGGTCACGGGGACGTCTGTCTCGTCACGCGGGGCGCGGGGCGAGAACGGAACGCGGTCGAGTAGATCGGTAATCGGCACGGGTCTGAAGGGGCCGTTCTGGAACGGCAGCGTGTCAGCGGGCGGAGGTGCAACAGCCATGCCCGTCGGAAGGCCTGTAGGGGACCGTCCGCCCCCGGTATCTTCCGGCGTCGCCCCCGAACGCGTGTCCGGACGTCTCGTCCTCTCCCTCGCCGCGGCCGCGCTCGTCGCCGCGTACGCCCTCTCCGCCTGCCGCACCTCGGCCCCCGAGGTCGCGGACGACGCGTCGTGGACCTACGTCGGCGACGGGGCCTGCCAGCAGTGCCACGCCGACCTGGCGGCGAGCTACGCGCAGACCGGGATGGGCCGGTCCCTCAGCCGCTTCGACCTGGCCACCGCGCCCGAGCAGTTCGGGCCGAACGGGGAGGGGCCGACGGTCTGTGCGCCCGACGGCTACTGCTACCAACCGCTCGTCCGCGGCGACACGCTCCTCATGCGCGAGACGCGGCCTGACATGCCGGGCTACGAACGCATCGAGGCGGTCGATTACGTCGTCGGCTCGGGCAACGCGACGCGGTCGTACCTGCTGGCGGCGGGTGGCGCCGCGGAGGGGCCGCACGGGGAGTATCTCACCGAGATGCCGCTCACGTGGTACGTCGAACGGGCCCTCTGGGACCTCAGCCCAGGCTATGAGGACGGCAACGCGCGGTTCGATCGGCCCATCACGCTCGAGTGCCTGACGTGCCACGACGCCCGGCCGGGCCACGAGACGAGCCAGAACTTCTACACCGACGTCCCGCTCGGCATCTCGTGCGAGCGGTGCCACGGGCCGGGATCGGCCCACGTCGCGGCCTTCGAGGCCGGCGGCGAGCCCTCGGACCCGCGGATCGTCAACCCGTCGCGCCTGCCGACCGACCTCCAACTCGACGTGTGCCAGCAGTGCCACCTCACGGGGACCAGCGTGTTCGCGCCGGGGGAGGACCCGACGACGTACCGTCCCGGCCGGCCCCTCGCGGCCCACCGCGCCGTGTTCGCGACGGAGGCCTCCGTCGAGGACCCCGTCCGCTTCGGGATCGCCAGCCACGCCGAGCGGATGATGCGGAGCGCGTGCTTCGAGGGCAGCCTCGGGACGAGCCGCGAGATGACGTGCACGACGTGCCACGACCCGCACGTCGCGAACGACGCGCTCCCGGCCGACCACTTCAACCAGACGTGCGCCTCGTGCCACGGGCCCTCCGCCCACCTCGACGCGTGCTCGCGAGCGGGCGCCGAGACCGTCGCCGAGGCCGTGACGGGCGACTGCGTGAGCTGCCACATGCGGACGTCCGGCACGTCCGACATCCCCCACGTCTCGTTCACCGACCACTGGATCCGCCGCGATCCGCCCGCCTCGTCCGAGGCTCTCTCGACGGTCGACGACGTGCGCGGAGACACGCCCTTCCGCCTCGTCAACCTCGCCGGCGGCGGCGACCCGCCGAGCCCGGCCGTGGCCGACGCCCACCTCGCCATCGCGACGTTCTCGCTCTACGAGACGCAGCACCCGCTGCCGGCCTACCTCCCTCGTGTCGCGAGCCTCGCGCGGCGGGCGCTGGCGGCCGGCGTCGAGCGGACCGACCTCCGCGTGACGCTGGGCCGAGCGCTCCTCGCGATGGACTCGTCCGCGACGGCCCGCGACGTCCTCGCCGACGCCACCGCACGCGGCCCGAGCGATCCGTACGCCCACCTCTGGCTCGGCGTCGCGGAGTCCGAGCGGGGCCGGCACGCGGAGGCCGCCGACGCCTTCCGCAAGGCGGTCCGCCTCGCGCCGATGCTGACGGAGGCCCGGGTCCGCCTCGGGACCGCGCTCACCGAGGCAGGGCGGCTCGCCGAGGCGGAGGAGGCGCTGGCCACGGCCGTCGCTCAGGACCCGCTCCGCCACCCGGACGCGTGGAACGCGCTCGGCCTCGCCCGCCTCCGCCAGAACCGTCTCGACGGCGCGCTCGGCGCGCTCCGCCGGGCCGTCGCCCTCGACCCGCGCGTCGCGACGGCCCGCGCCAACCTGGGCGCCGCGCTCCTCGCCTCCGGCGACCTCGACGCCGCGCGGGCCCAGTTCGAGGCGGCCCTCCGGCTCGACTCGGCGGAGCGCTCGGCGCTCGGCAACCTCGGGCTGATCCTCGCGCGGCAGGGGCGGACCGACGAGGCGCGCGCCCACTTCCAACAGCTCCTCCGGATCGACCCGACCGACGCCCGGGCTCGCGCCGCGCTCGCCGAACTCAGCCCATGATCCGTGCTTGGATGCTGTTCACGGGGCTTCTGCTCGCCGGCTGCGGCGGGGGAGGCCCCGTCGACGTCCAGACCGCCGACGCCGTCCCGCTCCGGCTCGATCGCGACGACCCGGGGAAGCTGCTCGGCTCGGTCCTCGGCGCCTACCTCGGCCCCGACGGCGGGGACCCGGTCGAGGCCGGGCTCCTCTCGGGCGACGGCGACGCGCTCGTGCTCCACCCCCAGCGGCTCCCCGAGGCGGCCCGGGCCGCGCTCGCCGACGCCAACGGCGACGGGGCCATCGACTGGGAGGAACTGGCGGCGATGCTGGAGGCGACCTACGTCGACGCCCGCGATCTTCCGCCGACGCTCGACGCGCTCCGCCAGCAGGCCGACTACCGGGCCGGCGAGCCCGAGTGGTTCACGGTCGAAGTCGACGGCGTGATGACGGCGGCGCGGCGGCGGATCCACGTCCCCCTCGCGGCGCTCCGTGAGGCGATGCGGGCGTTCGCGGACGGCGGCACGCTCGACTACCCGGCCGGCACGTGGATCGTCGGCGAGCACGCGGTTGACGGCGACGTGGTCGAGACGACGGTCAAGCACCGCCGGCCGGACGGCTACTGGGACTTCGCGGTCTACGGCCCCGACGGCGCGCTGGCTCCGGCGACGCAGACCGAGCCGCGGTCGCTCCGCGTGCCGACGCAGTGCACGGGCTGCCACCTCGGCCAGCGCCTGTTCGAGCCCGAGAAGAGCTTCCCCGCCGAGGCCGGCGACGGCCCGTTCGGCCCCCGCGCGATCTACGTTCCCGACGCCTGGCGGAGCCGGGAGGCCACGGCCCTTTTCGACGAGCACCGCCGCCGCGACGACGGCGTCCTCGGCCTCTACGCCACGCTCTACGCCGGCCGCCTCCTCGCCGACCGCGAGGCGGGCACCCTCGGGGACGACGACCGACGGCTGCTGGAGGCGCTGGGGCTGTAAGGCGGGCCGGCCCGCCTCGGGGAGTTTGGCGGGTTTCTCGAACGCGGGCCGCCTCGTCGACCCGAAGCCGCGTAACCTGCTCCCCCAGCCGACCCGATCGACCCGTGCGCCTCGCCACCGTCCGCCTCGTCAACGCCGTCTTCTACGCCCACCACGGGGTGATGGAGGAGGAGCACCGGATCGGCGGGCGCTACGAGGTCGACGTGGCCATGACGCTGGACGTCCGCGAGGCGGCGGAGGGCGACGACCTCTCGAAGACGGTCGACTACGAGAAGGTGTACGCGCTCGTGCGGGAGGTCGTGACCGGCAACTCGTCGTACCTCATCGAGCGCGTGGCGTGGCGGATCGCCGAGGCCGTCGGCGAGGCGTACCCCGCGGTCGCCGAGGTCGAGGTAACGGTGCGCAAGCCGAACCCGCCGGTCGGCGGGCCGTGCGACCGGGCCGAGGTCGCCGTCCGGCACGCGCCGTGACGGAGGCGTTCGTCGCGCTCGGCGCCAACGTGGGCGACCGGCTCGCGGCGCTCCGAGGCGCGGTCTCGGCTCTCGGCGCCCTCAAGCACACCGAGGTGACGGCCATGAGCGCCGTCTATGAGACGGAGGCCCTCGTCCTGCCCGGCGCCGACCCGCAGCCCGACCACCTCAACGCGGTCGTCGGGCTGTGGACCGGGCTCGGGCCGTTCGCGCTCCTCCGCGCGCTCCACGTCATCGAGCGGGACGCCGGCCGCGACCCCGACGCCCCGAAGTGGGCCCCTCGGCCGCTCGACCTCGACATTCTGCTGTTTGGGGTTCAGTGCGTCGAGTCGTCGACCCTTGTCGTCCCGCACCCGTCGCTGGCGGAACGGCGGTTCGTGCTCGCGCCGCTCGCCGAGGTGGCCGGCCTCGCCGAGGTCCCCGGCCTCGGGCAGACCGTGGACGATCTCTTGGCCGCCTGCCCCGACTCCGGTCGGGTCGAGCGAACGGAGTTCGTCCTGAGGGCTTGACGCCCGCCGGCTACGGCTGGGCCCAGGCCGACGTCGGCGTCGGCGTCTCTCGGAACGCCCACTCGGGGTAGGGGTGGGGCGGCACCAGCCCGAGCGCGGTGAGCATGACGCTGGCCTCGCCCCGGTGGAACACCATGGGTGCGATCCCGAAGCGCCGGAGGGCCGAGCCCCGCGACATCCGAGCGATCTCGACCCCGTCCCTCTCGAGGCGCCAGGTCCCCTGGAGGTCGTCCGGTGTGGTCGTGGGGATGAGGGACCGAACGGTGTCGGCGTTGGACCGGTACGTCTCGATCAGCTCCGCGGGCGTTTTGAATTGGGGGAGGTCGGGCTCGAACATCACCTCGAGCGCGTCGAGTTCGAGCACCCAGCTCATCCGGGCCACGATCCGAACGAGCCTCCGTGAGAGGGTCCGCAACGTGGCGATGTCGGGGTGCGGAGTCCAGTCGTACTGGTCGGGGGGGAGGGATTTGAGGACGGTCTCCGTTTGCTCGATCTCGAACAGGGCCTCGGTCAGGATCGCGGGTCGCTCCGGCTCCGACGCGAACTCGGGCCCGCTCGGGGCCTCGTCCGGAGGGGTCTCATCCGGAGGGGGCTCGGAGCGGTTCGGGGCCACCGCCGAGGGGTCTGGCGACCACAGGACGACCTGGTCGAACGGGAGGCTGGACCGGCCGTTCTCCAGAACCCACGCGACGCCGGCCGGCCAGTCGTCGGTGTGCGTGACCTCGAAGAACGCCGCGTGGTCGACGCCCCCCTGGGTGACGATTCGGACGAGCTGCCCTTGGCGGGGGACGCGCGCGGTCGCGTCGTACCAGGCGGGTTCCAATGTGGGCGTGCTGTGGTGGGCGCAAGAAGACTGAAGGATACGCCGTCCGCACGCCGCCGTCCGGGGTCTGACAGGCAGGGTGTCGCCCGGACGGGCCGACGTTGCCCTCGTCCGGCGCGATCTTGCCCGCCCACCCATCCACCGCCATGCCTGCCCCCACGCTCCCCGCCCACCTCGGATACGTCGCCGTCGAGGGCGTCATCGGTGCTGGCAAGACGACGCTGGCCCGGATGCTGGCAGAGCGGGCCGGCGGCAAGCTGGTGGAGGAGGAGTTCGAGGAGAACCCCTTCCTAGACCGCTTCTACGGCGACCGCGACCGGTGGGCGCTCCAGACGCAGCTCGCGTTCCTCGCCAGCCGGTTCAAGCAGCAGAAGGCGCTCGCCGCGCGCGACCTGTTCGTCGACCACGTCGTCTCGGACTACACGTTCGACAAGGACCGGATCTTCGCCCACGTCACGCTCGACGGCGACGAGGTCCGCCTCTATGAGACGCTCTACGGCATCATGGAGCCGTCGGCGCCGGTGCCCGACCTCGTGGTTTACCTCCGCTCGTCGGTCGACCGGCTGCTCCACAACGTCGCGCTGCGGGGCCGGAGCTACGAGTCGAACATGGACCCGGCGTACCTCACCGAGCTGGTCGACGCCTACGACCGCTACTTCTTCCACTACTCCAAGAGCCCGCTCCTCATCGTCGACTCGTCGCGGATCGACTTCGTGCGGGAGACGGCGACGTTCGACGAGCTCGTCCGCCAGATCGGGAGCGTGCGGGGCGGCACGGCCTACTTCAACCCGCCGGCCACGATGCAGCTGGCGTTTTAGGCCACCGGGTGAGGGTCGAGCGGGTGATTGGCGATTGGGGCGGCGGATTCTGGCGACCCAATCGCCCGACGCGCCTATCCCCTCGGCGCACCCGGAATTCTAGGGCTGGAGGCGGAAGGTGCCGATGTCACAGGGCTTCGGCGTAGCCGAGGTGCGTCTGGCAAATGGGGCACGGCGCCGTCTCCCCTCGTTCTAGGTCCATCTGGACGGGCACCAACGTTCTTTTGCCGAAGCACCCGGGGCAATAGTACGTGTCCGTCTCCTGATCGTAGTAGGCCCGCCGGCCTCTCCACCTCCAGTATGCCCCTGGGCGGTGTATCTCGGGCTCTTTTAGTTCATAGCGGCCACTGCTGAACGCTTCCAGTTCCTGGACCTTCGCCTTCAGCGACTCTACTTCGTCTAAGAGCCCAACCAAAGCCAGTCTGGCGTCGAAGAGGTAGTCCTCGATCTCGTTGGCCGCCTCCCCGATCCCCGGACCGTCGCTGAGGCCCTTCAGCCCGTGGGCGACGGTGATCGCGGACTTGATATTGTCCAGGGCGGAACGGGCTTCCATTGGGCACGAGGTTCGCGTGGCGAAGGGCGGACTACGATACCGACGACGTGAACGCCGACCGACTACGTGAGGAGATGGACCTCGAACTGTCCACCGTGGACGACGACATCGCCGCCGCTCTTCGGGTGGACGACCCTGCCGAGTTCGTGTATGGCAGCGCTGTCCGGCTCCAGATCGCCCGGTCGCTCCGCAGGCTCGTCCAGATCGCGGAGGAACGTGGCGAGCGCGACGAGCGCGGCCAGGACGGTCGCGGCCGTCAGGACGACGTTGAGCCAGAACACCCGGCGCCCTAGCGTGGCGCTCGCAGCGGCGTTGGCCTCGGTGGCGTCCTTGAGTTCGCGGACGGCGACTTCTACCTCTTGGGCCGTCTTGTAGCGGATGAGCGCGTGGAGCCGTTCTGCGCCGATGGACCCCGGCTTATGGCTGACCACCTCCGTGATCAGTTGCTCGATGGGCTTGCCGAAGTCCTCGGACGGATGGGGCATGGAGTTGGTATCGAAGCGGGCGAACTAGCCCACTTCGGGAATGACAATTCGACGAGAGCGCGGAGGTTGGTTCATCCGCGCGGACGACGTGATCGAGACGGGCACGGTGGACTGGCTCATGTGGGCGCTCAAGGGCCGTTGGGACCCGAGCCCTACCCTAGTCTCAACCGCAGCCACTCCATCACCTCCTGCGGAGCCTGACCTGCCGGAGGCCCGCTGACCCCGAACACCATGACGGCGTCGTCCTCGTCTACGATCCCGGCGAGGAGCCCGTGGACTTGCTCTGGCGACAGCGGAGAGTCAGCGGCGTAGACCGACTCCGAAATCTTGACGGCGTGCATCTCGCGTAGCATCGCGTAGAGCCGTTCGTAGTCGCCCTCACGTTCCCTCTCGTGGTTGAGGTCGTATGTGATGAGGTGGACGGGCATGGGCTATGACATTCGGGTGACACAGGGCGCCACTAGCTTCGCTAGTGCCCCTCGAAAGTAGCCCGTCACTCGTCCCCGTGGAACGCTTCACCGTCGTTGACCTATTCCGGCGCTTCCCCGACGACCACGCCTGCGTCGCCCACCTCGCCCGCGAGCGGTGGGGCTGCGACCCGGTGGAAGGCGGGATGGACTGCGAGCGGTGCGGCGGCCACCGGGCCTTCCGCTACATCGAGACGCGGAAGTGCTACGCCTGCACGGACTGCAAGGCCCAGGTCCGCCCCACGGCCGGGACCATCTTCCACGGGTCCCGGACGCCGCTGACGATCTGGTTCTACGTGTTCTTCCAGATGGCGAAGACGCGCACGGGGATCGCGGCGAAGCAGATCGAACGCGAGACGGGCGTGACGTACAAGACGGCGTGGCGGATGTGCCACCTCGTCCGCGCGGCACTCGCGGAGGGGGCCGAGGAGGCGTCGATGTTCGCGGGCGTCGTGGAGGTGGACGAGGTCTACATGGGCTCGCGGAAGCCGCGCCGGAAGGGGCAGCGGAAGCCCGGTCGCGGCACCATCCACGGGTCCGTCCCCAAGACGCCCGTGATCGGCGTCCTCGAACGGGACGAGGACGGGATGCCGGTCCGGGTCCGCGCGAAGGTGACGGCCGACACGAAGCGGGCGACGGTCCTCCCGTTCATCGACGCCAACGTGGAGGGCGGGTCCCGCGTCTACTCCGACGAGTACAGCGTGTACACGCCGCTAGAGGGCATGGGCTTCCGTCACGACTTCGTGCGGCACCGGGCGAAGCAGTACGCCGTCGAGGTCGTGGACGGGGACACGGGCGAGGTCCGCAACGTCCACACGAACGGCATCGAGGGGTTCTGGAGCCAGGTCAAGGGCGGCGTCCTCAACGTCCACCGGGGCGTCTCCGCGAAGTACCTCCAACGGTATGTAGACGAGTTCGCCTACCGGTACTCGCGGCGGGCCGACGACCGGCCTCTCTGCCTTACGATGCTGAGTCGGGCCGCTTCTTCCGGGCGGCACGCCGCACGGCTCGCTCCCACGTCTCCCGGCTGACGCCCTCGGTCGCGTCCGGGTGGCCCGCCGCGACCTTCGCCCGGACCGTCTTGCGGAGCGCGGGCGGGAGGCCCTTGAGGTAGTCCTCCTCTTTCACCCGAGCCGGCCCCGGCTCCGCGCGGGCGTCACGCGAGGTCGCGTCCCGCCGTGCGTCCTTCGGCGGGTTCGGGTCTTTCGGGGGCGTCTTGCGGGCCATAGGCGGGAAGGTAGGGCCTCAACGGGGCTCGTGATACTTTGGTTGCCCACTTCCCCCGCGCATGAATGAGCGTCGTCCAACAAGCCCACTTCCAGAGCACCGGCGGAGGGTCGCGGGCCGTCCGCGAGGACGAAGAAGTGGTACGGGTCGATACCGCGTTCTTGAAGGATCACGCATCAGGGCTCGGCAACTGGGCGTACCGGAAATACAAGGAACGCGGTCGCGGCTACCTCTCCGTGGACGCGAAGGAGGTCCTGCGGTGGGGGGCTGCCCGGTCGGTTGACCCCACGGCCCCACTCCGCCTCAAGTACCTCCTGCCGCGTGGGGAGCCGGCCTACAACGTGTTCCAGACCCGGGACGACTTCCGCTCGGTCATCGAGGCGATGGTCCTGGCCTACGACCCCGAGGCCGAGTTCTTGGCCGTCTGCTTCACCAGTGGCGATAGCGCCCTGAAGGGGTTCTATCGCCTGTATCGCTTTCGCCCGGACGGCTTCAGTCCCGGAGCCGGAGGCGACTTGCTGCCCGCGTCGTTCAACTGACCGCACTTTCATCTCGCTCAGGTGTAGTTACTCGCTCTCCTCGATTGCCAACCCCGTGCCCGACTCATGAGTGACGCCCCGGTCCGCCACCCGCTGTCCCTACCTCTCTACGCGCTCGCGGGCGCGCTCGTGCTGTCCTCGCTCGCGCTGTCGTGCGGGAGCCGCTACGAGGCCGTGTCTGTGGACGGCCCCGCATACCTCGTGGACTCGTGGACCGGCAAGGCGAGGTTCCTCGTAGGCGTGACGGGGCAAGACGTGGAGCCCTCCCCGTCCGCCCCGTAACAGAACCCCGGGTGCGCCGAGGGGATAGGCGCGTCGCCCGATCAGAAATCGCTCGGTCACCCGACCTCTCAGTCTCTCCAGACGTAGTCGAAGAGGAGGAACGACGCCGAGACGAGAAGGCCGGCGTAGGAGGCCATCAGCACGAGGTCGTCGCGGGCGGCGGCCCAGGCGCCGTCGGCCTGGCCGGAGGCCAGCTCGGTGAGCGCGACGGCCGGGATCAGGATCGGGACGAGGACGGGGAACGCGAGGACTGGCAGGAGCGGGCCGGCGGCGCGGGCCCGTGCCACGAGCGCCGACAGGAGCGTCGTCGCCGCCGCGATGCCGACGGCGCCGAGGCCGAGGCCGGCCGCCCACACGCCGGGCGCCGCGAGCGGGACGGGCACGAGGATCCGGAAACCGAGCGCCGCGAGCGCCACGACGCCGGTCATCAGCGCCGCGTTGAACGCCAGCTTTCCGGCGAACACCTGGCTCGGGCGGAGGTGGAGCTGGAGGAGGAGGGACGTCCCGCGCTCTTCCTCAGCCACAAACGCGCGGCCGAGCCCGACCGCCGCGGCGAACACGACGACGATCCACAGGAGGGCGGCCGCGATCGGCACGGTCGGGGCGCCGCGGCCGAGGGCGACGCGGACGAGCACGAGCGAGGCGGCCACGAACAGACCGAGGCCGCTGAGGGCCACGCGCGTGCGGAGTTCGAGGCGGGCGTCGTTGGCGACGACGGCCCAGGCGCCGGAGAGCCAGGCCACGGGGCGGGAACGGGGGAGGGCCGGTCAGGATAGCACGACCCGGCCGCCGAGCCGGGCCGAGCGACGCGCCACGCCCCGTCCTCCGCACCTCTTCTCTTCCCCTCCGCCGATGCCCGTCCCGTTCCGCGACCGCCTCGTCGCCACCGTCCTCGGCGCCGCCATCGGCGACGCCCTCGGCATGCCCATCGAGGGCCTCAGCCACACCAACGTCCGCACGTACTACAAGGGCATCAAGGAGATGCGGGCCGACGAGAAGCGCGAGGACCTCGGTGTCGGGCAGTGGACGGCCGACACGCAGCGGGCCCGCGCCCTCTGCCGCGCGCTCGCCGAGGCGGCCCCGGACAGCCCCGAGGAAGTCCGCCAAGCGTTCGAGGCCGAGCTGCCCGACGACGCCGCGCTCCGTCGGCCTCAGATCCACTCGCCGAGCAGCGCGCTCGCGGCGGCCTCGGCCCCGCTCGGTGTGCAGGCCCGGCTCCGTGGCCTGAAGAACCTCGCCAGCGCCCGTTGGGCCGCGCTCCTGTTCGGGACGGTCGACGGGCACGCCGTCGCGCACGTCGCCGCGGCGTCTCAGATCGGCGCGATCCGGACGTGCCTCGGCAAGGACCCCGACGGGCTCTCAGGCCCCGACGTCCTCGCCGCCGCGCACGAGGCGGCCCTCGACGCCGAGCAGATCCTGTCGGCCGACGACCGCGTCTCGTCCCGCCTCGGCACCCTCCGGGACCACCTCGAGGACTATCCCCTCGACCTCCAGGACCTCTGTGCCGGCACCGGCCCCGCGGCCGACGAGGCGTTCCCGTTCGCCGTCGCGATGGTCGCCCGCTCGCCCGCGCTCGTCGAGTCGACGCTGCTCGCGGCCGTCAACGTGGGCGGCGACGCGGCGGCCGTCGGGTCGTGCGTCGGCGCGCTCCTCGGCGCGCTCCACGGGCTCGCCCCGTTCCCGGATGCGTGGCTCGACGCACTCGAGGACGCCGACGCGATCCGCGCCGAGGCCGAGGCCCTCGCGGACGCGCTCGGCGGCTAGCCTCGGACCAACGGCCCGCCGACGAGGAGGGCCCGCGCGTCGCCGGCCGTGAGGGCGTCCCCGTCGAGGTCGAGCACGAGGCGGACCGAGTCGGGGAGCGTGCCGGCTGGCGGGTACGAGCCGTGGACGATGACCTCGGCGTCCGCCCCGGTCTCACGCGGCGCGATGACGGTGACCGGCCCCGCGTGTTCGGACAGCTCGGACGGCGGCTCCATTGTCGTGGCGAGGCGGAGGCCCGTGCGGCGGAGGTCCGAGAACAGGCGGAGGGAGCTGCCGGCCTCGGGCACGTCGAGCGCGAGGCGGTCAGGGGGGAGGCCCGAGAGGTCGGCGGCGGCGCGGGCATCGTCGGCCAGGCCCTCGCTGGTGGCCGTCGGGGTCGAGAGGGCGACGAGGAGGACGGCGAGCGCGTCGACGGCCTCGCCGCCCCAGCCGGCGACCTCCGTGCACGCACGGTCGAGGACCCAGCGGTCGAGGTCCTCGGCGAGCCCGATCTCTTCCGCCAGCGGCAGGAAGCGGTCCGGGCCGAGACGCCCGAGCGACGGGTGCTCCCACGTGGCCTCGACGCGGAAGCCGACGACGGCCTCGGTCTGGGTGTCGACGACGGGGCGGAAGCGCGGCTCGAGTTGGTCGCGCCCGGCGGCGTAGCGGAGGTCGATCTCGAAACGGGCGGCGTCGGAGTCCATCGGGTGCGGTGGGGGCTCCCACTGGCATCGGCCGGTGGGCGGTCCGACTTGAGGGGACCGGTGCTGCCCGGATGGGCCGCGGGGACCTGATGTACCTCGTCCCTTCCGAAATTCGGTGCGGAACGTGTCGAGCTACCGCCGTTCCGCGTCGCGGTGGGCCTCCGGGTGGCCGCCAGGCGGCACGCCCCCGGTGAAGCCGTCGGCCTCCTCCCAGCCCGCCTCGGGGAGCCGCCCGAGGTCGCCAAAGTCGCCGATCATCCCGACCTCGGTGCTGAGGCGGTAGCCCTGCTCGCGCTCGACGGTCTCCTGGATGTAGCCGATGAGGTGCCGGACGTCTCGTGCCGTGGCCGACTGGCCCCCAGCGACGCCCGCGTTGATGAGGATGTTGGCGTGGCGCTGCGTCACCATCGCCCCGCCGATCCGCGTGCCCTTCAGGCCACACCAGTCTGCGAGGCGCCCGGCGCCGACGCCATCGATCTTCTTGAAGATGGAGCCGGCCGAGGGCTCCGTGTCCAGCGGCGGGTGCCGCGCGCCGCGCCATTCGAGGTTGGCCTCGACGATCTCGCGGAGCCGCGCCGGGTCCTTCGGCTCGAGCTGGAACGTGGCCGAGAGCACGAGGTCGTCGGTGACGTGGAGCGTCGAGTAGTCGTAGCCGAAGTCGAACCACTCGCGGTCGACGGTCCGCCGCTGGCCGTCGGCGCCGAGGAGCTCGGCCGAGGCGACGACTTCCTCGATGAACATCGTCCGCTCGCGCTCCGGCGGCGGCGAGAGGAAATGGAGGTTCTGCCACAGCGCGCCGCCGACGGTCGACGGGATGCCGGCGTAGTGCTCCAGCCCGGAGAGCCCGGCGTCGAGCGTCGCCTCGATCAGATCCGGCCAGACGACCGCGCCGCTCTCCGCCCACACGCGGCCGCTCGCGCGGTCGGTTTGCACGTGCGCCGCCCGGTTGCGGACCACGACGCCCCGAAAGCCGAGATCGCCCACGAGGATGTTGGCGCCGAGCCCGAGCACGAAGAACGGCACGCCGACCTCGCGGGCCGCCGTCACCGCTGCCGCCAACTCGTCGGCGGAGTGGGCCTCGAAGAACACGTCGGCCGGGCCGCCGATCTGGAACGTCGTGAACGGCCCGAGCGGGACGTCCGAACGAACGCGGGAGGGGTCGAGGTCGGTGAGGCGGCGGGCGAGGACGTCGCGGAAGGCGTCCTCGCGGCGGTCGCGTTCGGCGGGGGCGAGCGCCCCGTCGGGGGCCGGGGTGACGAAGGCCACAGTCAAAAGGGGAGGGGGCATGAGTCTACCGCGCCGTGCCGCCGCGTGGTCCGCCCGAGAGCCCGCGCCGGGCGTAGTCTCCGACGGTTCACGCCGCTCCCATGGCCGACGAGTCCGACTTCTTCGCTCGCGTATACGACGTCGTCGCCCGGATCCCGCCGGGCCGCGTCACGACCTACGGGGTCATCGCGCGTGCGCTGGATGCGCCTCGAGCGTCGCGCGGGGTGGGCTGGGCGCTCCGGGCCGTCGCGGCCACCGAGGCGAGCCCGCTCGCGGTCCCGTGCCACCGCGTCGTGAACCGGGAGGGCCGGCTCACGGGCCGCCGCCACTTCGCGACGCCGACGGCGATGGAGGAGCGGCTCCGGGCCGAGGGGGTCGCGTTCGTCGCGCCGGACCGCGTGGACCTCGCGGCCCACCTCTGGGATCCCGGGCGGCCCCGCGATGAGGCTCCGCAGCGGAGATAGCCGTTCGACCAAGGAAATGCCCATTCAGCGGGCGATTGTGACCGTCCGGGCGGCTGAGGCGGGCTTCTGCGCAGAATTGGGCCCATGCCGCCGTGACATCACGGTATCATCATGGTCCAATCGCTCCCCACCACACCGCTCGGTCGAGGACTGGACCTCCGGGCGGGGCGTCGTTCGCGAATATGCCGCGACGGGGCACACATCTCAGATCCATGTGGGTGGACCGGGAGCACGATCGACACACACCCCCCATCTCCCATGAGCTTCCTTACAGCTAGCGCCCGTCGGGGCGCGTGGAGCGGCGCCCTCGCGCTTCTCCTGGCCCTGTTCGGCGCGGCCCCCGTGGCCGCCCAGACGGGCACGATCGCTGGCCAAGTCATCGACGCCGCGACCGGCGACCCGCTCCCGACCGCGGCCGTGACCGTCGTCGACCAGGCCGGCGTCGGCGCCGCGACCGACATCAGCGGCAACTTCGAGTTCGCCATCGCCCCCGGCACGTACTCCGTGCAGGCCGTGTTCACCGGCTACGAGCGGCAGACGAACGAAGTCACCGTGACCGCCGGTCAGCGCACGGTCGTCAACTTCGGCCTCGAGACCGACGTGACGGGCCTCGAAGAGGTCGTCGTGACGGGCGCGCTCTCGGAGCGGTCGCTCTCCCGCTCCGAGGTCGCCGTTTCCCGGATCAACGCGGCGGCCCTCACCGACGTCCAGCCGTACTCCGACGTCAACCAGCTCCTCAATGGGAAGGTGGCCGGTGTCTCCGTCCAGCCCTCGTCGGGCAACGTGGGCGGCGGCATCCGGTTCAACGTCCGCGGCGGCGGCGGCCTCAACGGCAACGGCCAGCCCCTGATCTACGTCGACGGCATCCGCGTCGACAACGACCAGATCGAGGGGTACGCGGTCGGTGGCCAGGGCATCGGGGCGCTCTCGAACCTCGCCCCCGACGACATCGCCTCGATCGACGTGCTCAAGGGGCCGGCCGCGGCCGCGCTCTACGGCACCGACGCCTCCAACGGCGTCGTCCTCATCACGACGAAGAAGGGCCAACTCGGGGGCGGCGTCAACGCCTCGGCCCCGTTCCAGGTGACCTACTCGGGCGTGACGGGCGTCAACACGCAGCAGTTCGAGTACGACCGGCTCACGGCCGGCGAGACCGCCGACGACGCCAACGCGGTGTTCCAGGACGGCGGCATCGAGCAGCACACGATCGGCGTGTCGGGCGGCTCCCAGACGGTCCGCTACTTCACGCAGTTCGACTACCGCGACGAGGACGGCATCGTGTTCGGCAACTTCCAGAACCGCCGGAACCTCCGGGCCAACTTCGAGGCGTTCCCGGCGCCGAACCTCCAGCTGTCGGTCAACTCGGCCTTCGCCTTCAACACGGTCGGCCAGCCGCAGAACGACAACAACATCTTCGGGTACCTCGGCAACACGCTGCTCTTCCCGTTCTCGTACGCCTTCACCGACTCGGCGGCCGTCCGCGCCGTCGACACCGGGTACAAGACGACGCAGTTCCTCGGCTCGTTCGAGGCCCGCTACACGCCGGTCCGCAACCTCTCGCTCCGTGCGCAGGTCGGGATCGACGCGGCCGACACGCGGCAGGACCAGACGTTCCCGGCCAACTTCTCCTACTCGGGGACGACGAACGGCGAGCGCGACGTCTACACGCGGGAGAACGACCAGATCACGTTCACGGTCGACGGGACGTATCGGTACCGCCCGATGACGGACCTCAACGCGACGACGTCGATTGGCGTCCAGGGCTTCGACCAGCGGCGCCGGACGTTCTTCTTCGGCATCCAGGACTTCGCGACCTCGCTGATCACCGACGCCGGCGCCGGCGCCGCGTACCAGTCGGCCGGGGAGTTCTTCAACAACCTCCGCCAGATCGGGCTCATCGCCAACCAGTCGTTCGACTACCAGGACACGTACTTCCTGTCCTTCGGCTTCCGAAACGACTACGCCTCGACGATCGGTGAGGAGTCCCCGAGCATCTTCTATCCGCAGGTCCGCGGCGCCGTCCGGCTCGACCGGTACGACGCGGTCCCGTCGCTCTTCTCGATCCTCAAGCTCCGCGCCGCTTACGGCGAGAGCGGCCAGCTGCCGGGCAACTTCGACGGCATCCCGGTCCTCTACTCGGCCGAGGTCGGCGGCGACGGCGCGGGCGCCACGCCGGCCCTCATCGGCAACGCGGCCATCCAGCCGGAGCGCGTGAGCGAGTTCGAGACGGGCATCGACCTCGAGCTGGCCGACCGCGTCGGCGTCGAGTTCACGTACTACAACCAGACGGCGACCGAGTCGATCTTCGAGCGTCAGCTGGCGCCCTCGACGGGCCTCGTGGCCTCGGGCGTCCCGTTCAACGTCGGCGAGATCGACCTCCAAGGCCTCGAGCTCGCGATCAACGCGACGCCGATCGCCACGCGGAATGTCACGCTCGACCTCGGCATCATCGCGGCCTACCAGACGAACGAAGTCGTCTCGGTCGGGACCGACGAGGCCGGCAACGAGCTCCCGGCGCTCTACGACGGGTTCGACCTCAACGTGATCAAGCCGGGGCTCCCGCGCGCCGCCTTCTACACGCGGCCCGTCAACGGGGCCACGTTCGACGCGGACGGCGTCTACACCGGCGTCGACGCCGGCGTCACCGAGGAGCTCTACGCCGACGAGATCGCCGCCGGCGAGTGCTCCGTCGAGGACAACCGGTGCCTCTTCGGCACGCCGTACCCCGAGTACAACGGGTCGTTCACGGCCAGCCTCCGGCTGTTCCGGGACTTCACGTTCTACGCCCTCGCTGACTGGGCCACGGGGCTCTCGGTGTTCAACAACACCGACCTCTTCCGGTCCGACTTCGGCAACTACGCCCAGCGGAACGACCTCGCCGACCAGCTCGGCCTGACGACCGAGTTCGACGACGACGGCAACGTCGTCGACGCGGGCGACCTCCCGGACCTCACGCCGGGCACGGAGGAGTACATCGACGCGGCGAACGCCTACGCCCGCACGAGCGGGACGTACGACGCCAACTTCATCCGCGAGGCCGACTACCTCAAGCTCCGCGAGCTCACGGTCCGCTACGACCTCGGCCGGTTCATCGCGCAGACGAACGCGCCGGTTCTCGGCAGCGTCCGGACGGCGTCGGTCGCCTTCTCGGCCCGCAACCTCTTCCAGACGTCGCTCTACGACGGCCTGGACCCGGAGGTCAACTTCGACGGGTCGCGCAGCCTCTCGCGCGGTCAGGACTTCCTGACGCTCCAGAACCCGCGCCAGTACTACCTCACCCTCACGCTCGGCATCTAGCGGATGGCCCCCGGGCGCCGGGCTCGGCTCGGCGCCCGCCCCTCCGGTCCATCTGACTTGACAACCCCTCTCATGCGAAACTCCATTTTCACCGGGCTCGTCGCCCTCGCGGCGGTCGGGGGCCTCTCGGCCTGCGACTCCTTCGTCGAGGACACCGACCCGCCCATCGACCGAGTCGTGAGCGACTCGCTCGACACGGTCTCCCAGGTCCCGTTCCTCATCACGGGCGTGGAAGAAGGCTTCAACGACGCCTACGACGCGACCGCCGTCGTCGCCGACCTCCTCTCGGACGCGGCGATCTTCGACACCGACGTCAGGAACGCCACGTTCCCGACGTTCGACGACATCGATGACGGCGAGATCGAGAACGACAACAACTCGATCGACGGTCCCTACAACGCCGTCAACGAGTACCGCTTCCTCGCCGACGACCTCCTCCGGCGCACGAACGAAACCATCGACTTCGGGGACGACGAGGAAGGGCAGCGGCTCCGCGATCAGGCCCTCTACGCGGCCAACTTCCACGGCGGCATCGCCCGGTACTTCCTCGGGACGTACTTCGGCACGGGCCCGACCACGGGCGGTGCCCCGATCTCGGATGACCCCGACAACCCGTCTCCGGCCTCCTCGACCGCCGAGCTCTACGCCGCGGCCGACGCGAAGCTGGCGGCCGCCCTCGCCGTCGCCCCGGATGACTACGAGCGGCGCGTGATCAACACGCTGCGGGCCCGGATCGCCCTGTTCAGCGGCGACCGCTCTGCCGCCGCCTCGTTCGCGGCCAACGGCCTCACGGACGGGGACGAGCCCTACACCGGCGACTACGCGTCCACCTCGGCGAACGACTGGTGGGCCTCGGGTGGCCGGGGCCGCACGCAGGTCGCCGTCGCCCCCCGGTTCGCCGCCTACGACGAGGTCGATGACCGCACGCTCGTGGAGCCGGCCCCGAAGGTCGACAATCCGGAATCGAGCGACCCGTTCTACCGTCAGGCGCTCTACCTGACCGACAGCGCGTCGATCCCCTTCGTGTCGTGGCAGGAGAACGCGCTGATCCTCGCGGAGGCCGCCCTCAACGGGGCCGGCGGGGGCGACGCGACGGCCCTCATCAACGCCGTCCGCGCCTCGCGCGGGATCGACGCCCTCGACGGGAGCGCCGACCAGGACGACCTCCTCGAGGCCCGCGACCGCGAGCTGTTCACGCAGGGCCAGCGCCTCGTGGACCAGCGCCGGTTCAACCTCCCGTTCACGAACCTCGACGGGGCGCTGCCCGGCCCGTGGCGGTTCTTCCCGATCACGCAGACGGAGGTGAACGCGAACCCGAACCTCTAGCGTCACCCTCCCTGTGAGATCCGCCCTCTCGTGAGGGCCACGGGGCGGCCCGGCGTCTGACGTCGGGCCGCCTTGTCGTTTCTTGTCTGTCGGACCCGCCTCTGCTGCCATGCTCCGCCGCTTCCTCGTCGTCGCCTGCGCCGTGCTCGGGGCGACCTCCGTTGCCCAAGAGGCCGACCTCGCGCTCGTCATCCGCGCCCACGACACGGGCTCCCCGCTGGCCGGCGCCGAGGTCGACATCCTGGGCGTCCAGGGCGCCGTCGATGCGTTTGGGCAGGCGCAGCTGAGCGGCGTGCCCGTGGGCGACGTCCCGATCTCGGTGACGTACCCCGGCTACGTCCGGCTCGACACGACGGTGGTGGTTCAGGAGGGCGACGCGAACCTGACGGTCCTCTCGCTCCGCTCGGCGCTCGGCGACGCCCGCGACCTCGGCGACGTCGTCGTCGAGGCGGAGACGGTCAACGACGCGGTCCTCCGGCGCCGCGGCTTCTTCGACCGGCGCGACCGGCTGACCGGCGTGTTCTACACGCGGGAGGAGCTCGACGACCGAGGCGTACGCCAGGTGTCCGACATCTTCGGGAGCACGCCGGGCGTGCGGATCCAGCGGTCCGGCGTCCAAGAGCGGCTCGTGTCGGACCGTCGCGGCGGCTGCCCGATGACGGTCTACGTCGACGGGACGGAGATGGCGTTCATCGCCTACAACATCGACGCGCTCCCGTTCGACGACATCGCGGCCGTCGAGGTCTACCGGGGGCCGTCGGAGCTGCCCATCGAGTACGCCAGCACCAAGTTCAACGATACGTGCGGCGCCGTGCTGGTGTGGACGCGGATCGTCGCGAGCAACGACTGACGCTAGGCCGGCTCCTCGACGGAGCCAGCGGCGACGCTCCCCAGCGCGTCCCAGAAGGCGGGGAACGAAATGGCGGCGGCCTCGGCGCCGTGGATCGTCGTCGGCCCGTCGGCGACGAGGGCGGCGACGGCGGCGGCCATGGCGATCCGGTGGTCGTGCCGAGCGTCGACCTCGGCGCCCTTCAGCGGGCGCCCCCCCTCGATGACGAGGCCGTCCGGGCGCTCCTCGACGTCGGCGCCCATGGCGCGGAGGACGTCGGCCGTGGCCTCGATCCGGTCGGTCTCTTTCACCCGGAGCTCCTCGGCGTCGCGGATGACGGTCCGCCCCTCGGCGCACGCCGCGGCGACGGCCAGGACCGGGATCTCGTCGATGAGGTTCGGGACGATGGCCCCGCCGATCTCGACGCCGACGAGGCCGCCGGGCGCCTCGACGCGGAGGTCGCCGAGCGGCTCGCCACCGCGGTCGCGCTCGTTCGAGATCCGGATGTCGGCGCCCATCGCGCGGAGCACGTCGAGCACGCCCGAGCGCGTCGGGTTGAGGCCGACGCCGTTGAGCTGGATCGTCGCCATCTCGGCGATGCTGCCGGCCACGAGGAAGAACGCCGCGGCGGACACGTCGCGCGGCACGACCCATTGGCGGGCGCGGACGGCATGCCCGCCGGGCACCGACACGTGCCGCTCGCCGCCGACCTCCATCACGTCGAGCTCGAGCATGCGCTCGGTGTGGTCGCGCGTGGCGACGGGCTCGACGACGGTCGTCGTGCCGCTGGCGGAGAGCCCCGCCAGGAGGACGGCGCTCTTGACCTGGGCGGAGGCGACCGGGAGCCGGTACGTGATCCCCGACAGCGAGCCGCCGCGGACGACGAGCGGGGCGTGCCCGTCGGTCATGTCGATCCGTGCGCCCATCTGGCCGAGCGGACGTGCGATCCGGCCCATCGGGCGCGGCGTCAGTGACGCGTCACCGACGAGCGTCGACTCGAACGGCCGGCCGGCGAGCAGCCCCGCGAGCAGGCGCATGGTCGTGCCCGAGTTGCCGCAGTCGAGCGCCGAGGCGGGCGCCCGGAGCCCGTCGAGACCGCGGCCCTGAACGAACAGGCTCGGCACGCCGTCCGGGCCGAGGACGTCCTCGCGCTCCTCGATCTCGACGCCGAGGCCGCGGAGGCACGCCAGCGTCGAGTGCGGGTCGGCCGCGTCGGAGAACCCGACGATCTCGCTCTCGCCGTCGGCGAGGGCGGCGAAGAGGGCGGCCCGGTGGGAGACCGACTTGTCGGCCGGGAGCGCGGGCGTGCCGGCGAGCGCGGCGGCGGGGTGGACGGTGACGGTCATTCGAGCGGGTAGGACATGGGCCAGTCCTCAGGCGGGACCGGGTCGTCGCAGTCGAGGTGGGCGCGGACCTCGACGATGGAGGCGCCGCCGTCGGGGCGGAGGCGGTAGTCGGCCTCGGTGCCGCAGCCGCCGTGGCCGGCGCTCTTGGTCAGGATCGAGAACCGGTCGGGGTCGGCGTCCGGGTCGTGGGTGAGGAGGCCGAAGAAGCTCGCCGTCGTGTCGGCCGTGACCGTCCCGCGCTCGGTGACGCCGAGCGCGCGGACGAGCCGGGGCGGCTTGCCGGCCTCGGCGTCGACCAGGGCGAACGTGCTCTGGTAGGCGAACCGCTGGCACGTGATCTCGGCGAGCGACTCGTTCGCGCTCAGCCCCACGAGGCGGACCACCCCGCGGCCCTCGGCCGTCGGGTCGTCCTCCCCGCACGCGACGCGCCAGTCGACGGCGTCGAGGAGCTGGGCGGACAGGGCCACGAGTTGGGCATCGGTCTCGGCGTCACGCACGGCGGCGACCCACGCGACCGAGTTGAACCCCGGCTCCCGGATCGTCTCCGCGCCGGGCGAAGCCGTCGTGTCTGGAGCGGCCTCGGCGAGCGTGTCGGCCGGGACGGCGGGCCCGTTGGGGCCGGGGTCGGGCGCGGTGCAGGCGGCCAGGAGTAGGAGGGCGGGGAGCAAGATCCTCATGACGCGGCGGGGAGGGCGACGAGCGGCTCGACCTCGTCGAGGAGGGCCTGCTTCTCGCGGTGCGGCAGGAACGCATGGCGGAACCCGTTCAGCACGACCTCGCGGAGGTTCTCGGCCGAGACCCCACAGCGCGTGTGCGCCAGCCACAGCTCGTCGGTCGTCGTCGTGTGGCTGAAGAGGGTGTTGTCGGTGTTGATGGTCACCGGCACTCCGGCCCGGACGTACTCCGCGACCGGGTGGGCCTCGTAGCTCGCCACGACGTGCGTCTGGACGTTCGACGTGGGGCAGACCTCGAGCGGGATCTGGCGGTCGACGACGTAGCGGAGCAGCTCGGGGTCCTGGCCGAGCGTGACGCCGTGGCCGATCCGGTGGGCGCCGCACTTGAAGAGGGCCTGGCGGATCGAGGCCGGGCCGAAGCTCTCGCCGGCGTGGACCGTGATGTTGAGGAGTTCCTTGCGTGCGAGGTAGAACGCCGCCCCGTGCATCTCGGCCGGGTTGCCGCGCTCGCCGCCCGCGAGGTCGAACCCGATCACGCCACGCCCGCGGTAGCTCGCCGCCAGCTCGGCCTGCGCCAGCGACGCGCTCTCGAACCGGTCGCGGAGGCCGCACACGATCACGCCGGAGCGGATGCCGTGGTCGCGTTGCGCATCGGCGAGTCCGGCCAGGACGGCGTCGTTGACCTGCCACATCGTGAGGCCCTCCTCGGTGTGGAGGATCGGCCCGTATCGCACCTCGAGGTAGCGGACGTTGTCGCGCGCCATGTCCTCGGCCAACTCGTAGGCGATCCGGTGGAGCGCCTCCCGCGTCTGCATCAGCGGGATCGAGTACCCGAACCACTTGAGGTACTCCTCGAGCGTGGGGGACCCGTCGATCTTTCGGAGCTCCTCGGCCAGGCCCGCCTCGTCGTCGGCGGGGAGGAGGTCGGTCTTGCCCTGGGCCTCGGCGAGCTCGAGCATGGTCCCGAGGCGGAGGGACCCGTCGAGGTGGCAGTGGAGCTCGGCCTTGGGCCAGGCGTGGACAGTGGCGCGGTCGAGGGCGGACATCGGGGGGCGGTGGCGTCCGACAAGCTACGGGCGGGAGGGCCGGCCGGCGGCTGTCGAGGGGGGCGCCTGCTCTGCGGTCTCGGCGAAGACCGCGGCGCCCGGGCACCCATGTCGGGCGGGCACGTACCTTGGATTCCTCCCCCACACCACCCCCATGGGCAGCCTCGGACCGTTCGAGATCCTCGCGATCCTCCTCGTCGTGCTCCTCCTGTTTGGGGCCAAGCGCATCCCCGAGATCGCGCGCGGCCTCGGCAAGGGCATCCGCGAGTTCAAGGACGCCACCAACGACATCAAGCAGGAGCTGAACGTGGACCCGCCGCGTCAGCAGCCGCCGCGGCAGATCCACCAGTCGCCGCAGACGTCCGCCCCGGTGCAGGCGCAGCCGTCGCAGCCCGTCGCTTCGGAGGCGGCCGCGCCGCCGCAGCCCGCCCCGGAGTCGCCGGCCGACCCCCAGTCGCAGGCGTAGCCCGCACCCGCTCGGCCTCGGCGCGCAGGGACGCCGAGGCCGGCCCACCGGCCCTGCCGGTCCCCTCTCGCTCACCGTCCCTGCAGCCAGACCCCCGCACCTCTTCGAATGAGCATCCTCATCGACAAAGACACCCGCCTCGTCGTCCAGGGCATCACCGGCAAGGAGGGCTCCTTCCACGCCGAGCAGATGATCGAGTACGGCACGACCCTCGTCGCGGGCGTGACGCCCGGCAAGGGCGGCCAGACGCACCTGGACCGGCCCGTCTACAACACGGTCTCGGAGGCCGTCGAGAAGGAGGGGGCCAACGTGTCTGTCATCTTCGTCCCACCGCCGTTCGCCGCCGACGCGATCCTCGAGGCGGCCGACGCCGGCGTCGACACCGTCATCTGCATCACGGAGGGCATCCCGGTGCAGGACATGATCCCGGTCAAGCCCTACGTCGACAAGAAGGGCGTGACACTCGTCGGCCCGAACTGCCCCGGCCTCCTGACGCCGGGCGACTCGGTCAAGGTCGGCATCATGCCGACGATGATCTTCTCGCCGGGCGCCGTCGGCGTCGTGTCCCGCTCGGGGACGCTCACGTACGAGGCCGTCGACCAGCTCACGCGCGCCGGCCTCGGCCAGTCGACGGCCATCGGCATCGGCGGCGACCCGATCATCGGGACGACGCACCTCGACGCGATCCGGATGTTCAACGAGGACCCGGAGACGGAGGCGATCGTGATGATCGGCGAGATCGGCGGGTCCGCCGAGGAGGAGGCCGCGGCCTACGTCAAGGCGAACGTCAAGAAGCCGGTCTTCGGCTTCATCGCGGGCCGCACGGCGCCTCCGGGCCGCCGGATGGGCCACGCCGGCGCCATCGTCTCGGGCGGGAAGGGCACGGCCGAGGCCAAGCTCGAGGCCATGCGCGAGGCCGGCATCACGACGGTCGAGAGCCCGGCCGCCATCGGCGAGACGGTCAAGGACCACTTCGCGGCCGTCGCGTAACGAGGTCGGAGTTCAGAGTTCGGAGTTCAGTCTCGAACCCTGGACTCCGACCCCTGAACTCCGACCTCATGAAAGTCAAAGACGCCCGGTTCGTGCTGTCGGCGCCCTCGTGGAAGGCGCTGCCGCCGCCGGGCGCGCCCGAGGTGGCGTTCGCCGGGCGCTCGAACGTCGGGAAGAGCTCGCTCCTCAATGCCCTCCTCGGGAGGAAGCAACTCGCCAAGACGAGCGGGACGCCGGGCAAGACGCAGGCGCTCAACTACTACGCCGTCAACCCCAACCCGCAGGGCCACCCGGACGTGTTCCTCGTGGACCTCCCGGGCTACGGGTATGCCAAGGTCTCGCAGAAGCAGCGGGCGGCGTGGCAGCGGCTCATGGGGCGCTACGTGATCGAACGGGCGGAGGAGGGCACGCTCAAAGCGGTCGTCCAGCTCATCGACGCGCGGCACCCGCCGACGAAGATGGACCTCGAGCTGCTGGCGATCATGCTGGAGAGCCCGGCCCCGCACCTCATCGCGCTGACGAAGGCCGACAAGCTGTCGGCCAACGACAAGCAGAAGGCGGTGGCGGCGCTCAACCGGGAGCTCGCGCCCTACGGCCTCGTCCTCCCGACGGTCCTCACCTCGGCCGAGAAGAAGCGGGGCCTCGGCGAGCTCTGGGGCTGGATCGACACGGTGCTGTAAGTCTGTCCGGCTCGGCGCCGAGGCGGGGCGGGTGGCTAGAGCCGGACCCAGGCGTTCGTCTGCCCGCTCGCCGGGTTCTCGAGGCGGAGCGTGTCGCCGTCGAGGCGGATCCGGAAGCGGCCGTCGTCCGTCGCCCCGTCGATCCACTGGAGTGTGAGGACCGAGTCCCCGATGATGGCGTAGCGGGCCTCGTAGACCTGCGGCTCGTCGCGGGCGCGCTCGACGATCCGCGCCGTGCCATCGGCGAAGAACTGGTACCGCATGTCGAGCGTGTCGGCCCCGGCTGCGCGCCACGTGCCGACGTACGGGCCGCGGCCGTCGCCCCGGCACGCGCCTGCGGCGAGCGCGAAGATGGCGAGGAGCAGGAGGCGGCGGGGCACGGGGCGGAGCACGGCGGGGCGACGCGGGTAAGGTAGCCGCCCACACGCCACCCCCCGATGCTTCAAGAGCTCCTCGCGCTGCCGCCCGTCACCCAGTTCTTCCTCACGCTGAACGTCGTGATCGGGGCATACACGCTGCTCGCCAACCCCGCGCTCATCGACCGGTGGGCGTTCAAGCCGTACCGGGTGGTCCGGGAGAAGGAGTGGAGCCGGTGGCTGACGGCCGGGTTCGTGCACGTCGGGTTCATGCACCTCCTGTTCAACATGATCACGCTGTTCTACTTCGGCCCGCCGATCGAGCGGACGGTCGGGACGTGGCGGTTCCTCGTGATCTACATCGGCTCGGAGCTCCTGGCCAACGCCCTTACGTACTGGAAGTACAAGGACCGGCCGGAGTACTCGGCCGTGGGGGCCTCGGGCGCGATCTCAGGCGTGCTGTTCTCGTTCTGCCTGTTCGAGCCGTTCGCGATGCTGTACATCTTCTTCGCCATCCCGATGCCGGCCATCGTGTTCGCTGTGCTCTACGTCGCCCTGTCGATCTACGCGTCGAAGCGGGAGGTCGGCCGCGTGGCCCACGAAGCCCACCTCGGCGGCGCCCTCGGCGGCCTCGTCCTGACGATCCTGCTCTATCCGTCCGCCGTCACGACGTTCCTCGCGAAGATCGGGCTGGGCTGAGCGTCAGAGGCCGAGCCGGTCGAGGAGCGTCTGCCAGTTGTCGAAGGCGAAGGCGCCGTCGGGCGCGCGGTCGGCGTCGCCCTTGTACCACGCGACGCGCCAGCCGGCGCCGGTCCCACCGCGGACGTCTGAGAAATACGAGTCGCCGACGTAGAGCACGTCGGCCGGCTCCAGCGGCTGCCCGAGGCGGGCGGAGGCGTGCGCGCGGACGTGCTCGAACAGGGCGCGGGCGGGCTTCATCACGCCGACCTCCTCGGAGATGACGACGAACGCCGCGCGCTCGGCGATCTCCGGCAGTTTCTCCAGCTTCCCCCGCTGCTGGGCCGAGAACCCGTTCGTGAGGACGCCGACGGGAAAGGCGTCGGCGACGGCGTGGTAGGCCTCGCGGGCGCCGGCGGCCCAGCGCCAGTGGGCGGCGTAGCGGTCGAGGTAGTCGCGGCTGAACGTCTCGGGCTCCAGCGTGTCGCAGCCCAGCGCCTCGAGGAGCCGCTCCGACCGGAGCCGCTTGAGGTCGGCCGACGTGATCGTCCCCGCGCCGAAGTCGCGCCAGAGCGGGACGTTGCAGTCGTGGTACGTCGCCTGGACGTGCGCGAGCTCGTGGTGCCCGAGGTGCGCGTGGTGCTGGCGGTGCACGTCGGCGAGGGCCGCGCGCTCGGCGGCCTTGTGGTCGAGGAGCGTGTCGTCGAGGTCGAACACGACGACGGCGGGGCGGGGGGCGTCGAGGGGCATGTGGAGAGGCTAGGGGAGGGGGGCGCCCGCGGTGCGTCACCCCCGGAACGGACGACGCCCCCGCGGCCGGAGCAGCGGGGGCGTCGCGGGTCCGTCGGCCAGAGGCCGCGGCGGGGGAGGCTAAGCCTCGACCTCGTCGATGTGGACGTACTTCCGGCCGCCGGTCGAGACCGCGAACCGGACGCGGCCGGTCGCCGTCGCGAAGAGCGTGTCGTCACCGCCACGGCCGACGTTGATGCCGGGGTGGAACTTGGTGCCGCGCTGGCGGACGATGATCGTGCCGGCGTTGATGACGGCCCCACCAGGGGCCTTCACGCCGAGCATCTTCGGATTCGAGTCGCGACCGTTCTTGGACGAGCCGACGCCTTTTTTGTGTGCCATCTCGGTGGGGGGCTGTGCTTGCGGAGGGAGGGCTGCGGGCCGGCCTTAGTTGACCGAGAGGCCGCCGATCTTGATGTGCGTGAACGGCTGCCGGTGCCCGTTCTTGACGCGGTAGCCCTTGCGGCGCTTCTTCTTGAAGACGATGACCTTGTCGCCCTTGACGTGGTCGAGGACCTCGGCCGTGACCGAGGCGCCGCCGACCGTCGGGGCGCCGACCGTCACGCCGGAGTCGCCGGAGACGAGGAGGACGCGGTCGAACGTGACGTTCTCGCCGACGTCGTCCTGGAGGCGGGGGACGTAGAGGCGGTCGCCCTCGGCGACCTTGAACTGCTTGCCGCCGATCTCGACGATTGCGTACATGGGAGTGCGGGCTTGGTGATCCCCCCGCCTGGCGGTCCCGGCGGCGCCGGGCAGGCCCGCGGAGGGGCGCGGGACAGAGCCTGCAAAAGTAGGGATCGAGCGCCCCGATGATCGGGTGATTTGGCGAAGATTGGCCGTTTCGCCGGGCTTTCGCGGTCCGCGGCACGCGTCCGCCTCGTTCGCGTACCCCGACGCCCCGTCTGACCTCCCCCGATCACCCGATGCCAACTGGCCTCTTCGGCGGCTCCTTCAACCCCCCGCACGTCGGGCACCTCGCCGTCGCCGAGGCGTGCGCCGAGGCGGCCGGCCTCGACCGCGTCCTGTGGATGCCCGCCGCGACGCCGCCCCACAAACAGGGCGACCCGGCGCTCGCGCCGGCCGAGGCCCGCCTCCGCATGGTCGAGGCCGCCATCGCCGGCAACGATCGGTTCGTGGTCTCCGACCTGGAGATCGCCCGCGGCGACGTCAGCTACACCGTCGACACCCTCCGCCGACTCCACGACGACGGTCTGGGAGGACTGGCGCTGATCCTCGGGGGCGACAGCCTCGCGGGCTTCCCGGGCTGGCGGGAGCCCGAGGCCATCGTCGGCCTCGCTCGCCTCGTGGTGTACCGGCGGCCGGGCGACCGGGTCGACCTCGGCGCGCTTCCGGAGTGGATCGGGGGCCGCTGCACCGTGGTCGACGGGCCGGCGCTCGACGTCTCCAGCACCGAGCTCCGCGGGCGGATCGCGGCGGGGCGGACCGTGCGCTACCTCGTGCCGGACGAGGTCCGCGGCGTCATCGAGGCCGAGGGGTGGTACCGGCCCGGTGGAGGATCGGCGGGGATCGGCGGGGCGGGGTGACCGTAGGAGCGGGCCCACCTCTCCCGTCTCCCGTGCCCCTCTCCCTCGAAGACAAGGCCGCCGGCCTCCTCATCGTCCGTCTCGGCAACAACCTCCCGCCAGCGGTCACCGCCAGCGAACAGGAGGCCGAGGTCGCCGCGCTCCTCGACCGGCTCCCCATCGGCGGGCTCATCTTGTTCAACGGCCGCTGGCCTGACACGCGCGACACGCTCGCACGCCTCCAGGCGAAGTCCGAGCGCGGGCTGATCGTCACGACCGACATGGAGCGGGGGTTCGGGCAGCAGGTCATCGGTGGGACGGTCTATCCGCACGCGGAGGCGTTCGGCGAGGTCGGCGACGCCGCGACGGTCCGGCAGTTCGCCGAGCAGGCGAGTCGCGAGGCCCTGGCGTGCGGCGTCCACGTGACGTACTCGCCGGTGGCCGACGTCGATCGGAACCCGGACAACCCGATCATCGGCGCTCGGGCGTTCTCGTCCGACCCGCAGCGCGCGGCCGAGTTGACAGCGGCGTTCGTGGAGGGCGTCCACGCGGCGGGCCAGTTCGCGACGGCCAAGCACTTCCCCGGCCACGGCGGCACGACCGGCGACTCGCACGACGGCCTCCCGACCCTCGACGACGACCGCGAAACGCTCGAGGCGACGGACTTCGTCCCGTTCCGCGCGGCCATCGAGGCGGGCGTGGACGCCGTCATGACGGCCCACATCGTCTACCCGGCCCTCGACCCCGAGAACCCGGCCACCCGCTCGAAGGCGATCCTCCGCGGCCTGCTGCGGGACGAGATGGGCTTCGAGGGCGTCGTCGTGACCGACAGCCTCCAGATGGCCGGGGCGAAGGTCGACGGCACGACCGAGGGCGAGTTGGCCGCGGACCTCCTGGAAGCCGGCGTCGACCTGTTCGTGGACGCCGTCGACCCGGAGGCCCTCGTGAAAGGGCTGGCCGAGGCTGTCCGCGCCGGACGGGTCTCGGAGGCCCGCCTCGACGAGTCGCTCGCCCGGGTCGAGGCGCTCCGCCAGCGGCTCCGCGACCGGTTCGGGCCGGACGTGTTCGCGACGCCGCCGTACCCGGCCGAGACCGTCGCGGCGCCGGCGCACCGAGACCTGGCCGACCGCGTGGCCCGCGACGCCGTCGAGGTCGCCCGCGGCCCGCTCCCCGACCTGGGCGACGGGACGGGGACGCTCGTCGTGCTCGTCAAGCCGGCGCCGCGCCCCAACGAGCCCGAGACGATGCCGATGGGGGAGGCCGTCGCTGAGCACCTGCCCGGCGCCGTCTACCGCGAGCTCGAGCCGACGCACGAGGACCAGGACGAGCCGTTCGACGAGATCCGCCTGCTGGCCAACGACGCCGAGCGGCTCGTGATCGCGACCGTCGCCCGGCCGGCGGCCTGGAGCACGTTCGGGCTCGAAGCCCGCGAGCGCCGGTTCGCCCAGCGGATGATGGAGAAGCACCCGACCACGCTCGTCGTCCTCGGCGACGCCCGCGGCCTCCGCGGCTACGACGGCTGCGACTCCGCCCTCGTCGTCTACTCCGACGTCGCCGCCTCGCAAGTCGCCGCGGTCGAGCGGCTGGCGGGGAAGGGGGCGGCGTCTGCGTGAGCCCCCGGCTTCGGCACCGAGGCGGGCAGAGTGGGGGGACGCTCTGGGCCGCACGTCGCCCGACCCCGCCCTCTTTGCCTCACGCCTCGGCCCGCACGCCTCCCCGATGAACCTTCCCACCGAGCGGCTCGTTCTGGCCTTCGGGTGTGGGATCGCGGCCGTGGCCTACCTCTACTGGACCCTCGAGGCGATCGACCTCGGCCTCGGGTGGACGTCCATCGCGTCGGCCCGGGCGGCGGTGGTCCTCGCCGGAACCCTCCTCCTCGCCCTCGTCCTCCGGGCTGCGGCCCGCGCCAACCCACCTCCAGACCCATGACCTCCGGAACCAACTACCGCTGGGTGACCGCCCTCATCGCGGCCCTCGTCGTCGGCCTCGTGGCCGCCATCGTCACACCGCGCTTCGGCGACTCCGACGGGGTCGACTGGCTGGTCACGATCGCGCTGGCCGTCCTGGCCGGCGCGCTCGTCGCGCTCGCCACCCGTGAGAAGACCGACGACGGCGCGCACATCAAGGACGACGTGCTCCCCTAGCGGAGCCCCTACGCCCGGCGCGCGTAGCTTCTGGAAGCCCTTCCGATTCTCCCCCCGTTCCCCATGACCGACCCGACCGACGCCCCCGTTTCCGCCTACGAGAAGCCGCCCGCCGACGGCAAGGAGGTCGACCCCCGCTGCGTCCCCCAGAACCTCGACGGCCCGCCCCCGATCGGCGACGAGATCGAGCCGCCGGACTACGACGAGGAGAGCCAGGAGAACTGGCGGTTCCTCTTCGAGCGCCAGATGTCGCTCTTGCCCGGCCGCGCCGGCGAGGCGTACATGGAGGGCGTCGAGACGCTCGGCATGACGAACCGTGAGATCCCGCACCTCCGCGACCTCTCGCGGCGGATGGAGGAGGCCGCCGGCTGGCGGATCGCCCGGATCCCGGGCCTGCTCCACGAGCGCGACTTCTTCGGCCTGCTCTCGGACCGCGTCTTCCCCTCGACCGACTACATCCGTCGGAAGGACGAACTCGACTACACGCCGGCGCCGGACTGCTTCCACGATATGTTCGGCCACATGCCGATGCTCTGCGAGCCGGCCTTCGCCGACTTCTACCACCTGTTCGGGCAGAGCGCGCTCCACGCCGAGGGCGTCGACCGCCAGTCGCTGGAGCGACTCCACTGGTTCACCGTCGAGTTCGGGCTGATCAAGCAGGAGGTGGGCGAGCGGATCTTCGGCGCCGGCATCCTCTCGTCGAAGGACGAGGTCCAGCACGCCCTCAGCGACGCCGTCGAAAAGGTCCCGTTCTCGGTCGACGCCGTCATCGACCAGGACTACGACGTGTGGCACCTCCAGCCGAAGCTGTTCGTGCTCGACTCGTTCGAGCAGCTCGAGACCGACTTCCGCGCCTGGGCCGACTCGCGCGGCCTGCTCCCGGCCGACGCCTGAGCCCGTCGCTCGAGCCCACTCCGCCCGCCTCGGGGACGCCGCCGAGGCGGGCGGCCTGCTCATGGACCGACTAGAGGCCACCGTTTCGGGACGCGTCCAGGGCGTCGGGTTCCGGCGCTACGTCCAGCGGTGGGCGCGGAAGCTGGACCTCGCGGGCTGGGTGCGGAACGAGCCCGACGGGACCGTCCGCCTCGTGGCCGAGGGCGACGCCGAGGCGCTCGACCGCCTCACGCGTCTCCTCTGGGGCGGGCCGCCGCCAGCCGACGTGGCGTCGGTCGACGCGGAGAGGGGGAAGGCGACAGGATCGTTCGACGGGTTCGACGTCCGGTACGAGCGGTAGGCCCGCGGGCGTATCCTCCGTGCGAGCCCCCTGTCCGAATGACCCGCCGCGCTCTGCTCGACGACGCTGTTGACCGGCTGGCCGCGGCCGGCATCGAGGACGCCCGCCGCAACGCCGAGTGGATCGTGGAGGAGGCCACCGGGGCCGACCGCGCCGCGCTCTACGCCCGGCCCGACGTGGTGGTCGAGCCCGTCGAAGTGGCGCTCGTGGCGCGCTACGTCGCCCGCCGCGCCTCTGGCGAGCCCGTCCAGTACGTCCTGGGCCACACCGACTTCTACGGGCTCCGGGTGGCCGTCACGCCCGACGTGCTGATCCCGCGGCCCGAGACGGAGGAGGTCGTCGAGGAGGCGCTCCGCCGGATCCGGGACGCCGAAGCCCCGTGGGTCCTCGATGTGGGAACGGGCAGCGGCGCGATCGCCCTGGCCGTCAAGCACGAACGGCCCGACGCCGAGGTTTTCGCCGTCGACGTGTCGGCTGGCACCCTCGCCGTGGCCGCCTCGAACGCCGACCGCCTCGGCCTCGACGTCACCTTCGTCGAGTCCGACGCGCTGCGGCCCCAGTTCGCCGCCGACGTTCCGCCGACGTTCGACCTCATCATCTCGAACCCGCCCTACGTGCCCGAGGCGGAGCGGCCCGGGCTCCAGGTCGAGGTCCGCGACCATGAGCCTGCGTCCGCGCTGTTCGTCCCGGACGCCGACCCGCTCGTGTTCTACCGCGCCCTCGCCGGCCACGCCGACGCGCTCCTCCGCCCCGGCGGCTGGCTCGTCGCCGAGACGCACGCCGACCTCGGCGGCGCCGTCGGCCAGCTCTGGACCGAGGCGGGCCTGGTCAAGGTGGAGGTCCTGCCCGACCTCGCCGGCCGCGACCGGATCGCCGTCGGCCGTCAGGCCGCCCCGACGAACACGCGAGCGACACGGGGCGTCGCGTAGAGCGTGTGGCCGAGGACGAGCGGGAGCGTGCCGGCCCGCTCCCGCGTGACCGAGGCCTCCAGACGCTCGCCCGTGTCGTGCCGCTCGAGCTCGACCCGCACGAGCGGCCCGACCGCGCTCACGCCGCGGAGGATCACCGCGAGCGACGGCTGGGCCGGCGCCTCGGCGCTGAGGTCGAGGTCGTGAGGGCGGACGAACGCGACGGCCGCCGCCGTCTCCGTCTCGGCGTGGTCGGGGAGGGCGAACCGGACGCCCGCGACGTCGGCCTGCCCGTGGTGGACGACGCTCCGCATCGGGTTGACCTCGCCGAGGAAGTGGACCACGAACGGGCTCGCCGGCCGGTCGTAGACCTCCGTCGGCGCGCCGACCTGCTCGACGCGGCCGGCGTTCATGACGGCCACGCGGTCGGCCACCTCGAGCGCCTCCTCCTGGTCGTGCGTCACGAACACGCTCGTCACGTGGAGCTCGTCGTGGAGGCGGCGGAGCCAGCGGCGGAGGTCGCGGCGGACCTGCGCGTCGAGCGCACCGAACGGCTCGTCCAGGAGGAGCACCTCGGGCTCGACGGCGAGGGCGCGGGCGAGGGCCACGCGCTGGCGCTGCCCGCCGGAGAGCTGGCTCGGGTACCGGTCGGCCGTCCAGTCGAGCTGGACGAGCCCCAGCAGGTTCATCACGCGCTCGCGGATCTCTCGCTTCGGAGGCCGTGTCCGGCGCGGGCGCACCGTCAGCCCGAACGCCACGTTCTCGGCGACCGTCATGTGCCGGAACAGGGCGTAGTGCTGGAACACGAACCCGACGCGGCGCTCGCGGACCGGCCGCCGCGTGGCGTCGGCGCCGTCGAACCGGAGGGACCCGGCGTCGGCGGCCTCCAGCCCCGCGATGATGCGGAGGAGCGTGGTCTTGCCGCACCCGCTCGGGCCGAGGAGGGCGACGAGTTCGCCCGACGGGACCGTCAGGCTCACGTCGTCGAGGGCGGTGAAGGCGCCGAAGCGCTTGCTGACGTGGTCGATCTGGATGCTCATGCGGGGGCCTCGGTGGTGGCGAGCAGGGGGCGCTCGGGGGGAAGGAGGACGGTGCGCCGGGCGGCCTTCCGCTCCACGACTTCCTTGGCGACGAGTGTCGCGAGGGCGAGGAGCGTGAGGAGCGACGCGACGGCGAAGGCGGCGGAGAACTGGTACTCGTTGTAGAGCACCTCGACGTGGAGCGGGAGCGTGTTGGTCTTCCCCCGAATGTGGCCGGAGACGACCGACACGGCGCCGAATTCCCCCATCGCGCGGGCGTTGCACAGGATCACCCCGTAGAGCAGGCCCCACTTCACGTTGGGCAGCGTGACCTTGAGGAACGTCTGCCACGGCCGCGCACCAAGCACGATCGCGGCCTCCTCCTCCTCCGTCCCCTGCTCCTGCATCAGCGGGATGAGCTCGCGCGCGACGAAGGGGAACGTGACGAACACGGTCGCCAGGACGATGCCGGGCGCGGCGAAGACGATCTGGAGCCCGTGCGCGACGAGCCACGGACCGAACAAGCCGTGTGCCCCGAACACGAGCACGAACATCAGCCCCGAGACGACAGGCGAGATCGTGAACGGGAGGTCGATGAGCGTGATCAACAGGCCCTTGCCTCGGAACTCGAACTTTGCGACGGCCCACGCCGCGGCCAGTCCGAACACGGGGTTCAGCACCACCGACGCGCCGGCCGCCATCAGCGTGAGGCGCACGGCCGACCGCGCCACCGGCTCGGTGACGGCGGCGGCGTACGTGCCGAGGCCGCTCGCGAGCGCCTGGACGAAGACGACGGCGAGCGGGAGCCCGAGGAAGAGGAGGAGGAACCCGAGCGCCGTTCCGAGGAGGACACGCCGGACCCAGGGTGGCTCCGTCGTCGCGGTCTCGATCGGGGCCGCCGCGGAGTAGAGGGGGATCGTGAGGTGCACGGCTAGACGTGGCGGCGCTGGGTCCAGCGCTGGAGGAGGTTGATAGCGAGGAGGAGCGCGAACGAGATCACGAGCATGAGCGCGGCCACCGCCGTCGCGCCGGCCACGTCGAATTGCTCCAGCCGCGTCATGATGAGGAGCGGGAGGATCTCGGTCTTGAAGGGGAGGTTGCCCGAGATGAAGACGACCGACCCGTACTCGCCGAGCGCACGCGCGAAGGCGAGTGTGAACCCGGTCAGGAGCGCCGGCGCGAGCGTGGGGAGGATCACACGCCGGACCGTCTGCGCCCGCGTCGCCCCGAGGCTCGACGCCGCCTCCTCGAGGTCCGTCTCGAGGTCCGCGAGGACGGGCTGCACCGTCCGTACGACGAACGGGAGTCCGATGAAGGTGAGGGCGATCACGATCCCGAGCGGCGTGAACACGGCCTGGATGCCGAGCGGCTCCAGGGCCTGCCCCACCCAGCCCGTCGGCGCGAGCACCGTCGTCAGGGCGATGCCCGCGACGGCGGTCGGGAGCGCGAACGGGAGGTCCACGAGGGCGTCGACGACGCGGCGGCCCGGGAACGTGTAGCGGACGAGGACCCAGGCGACGAGGAGCCCGAACCCGGCGTTGAGCGTGGCGGCCACGAACGCGGCGCTGAACGACAGCCGGAGCGCGGCGAGGATCCGGGCGTCCGTCACGAGGGCGGCCCACTCGGCGAGGCTCAGCGCCGAGGCCTTCAGCGCGAGCGCCGTGAGGGGCAGGGCGAGGAGGAGGCCGAGGTAGAACACCGTGAACCCGAGCGTGAGCCCGAAGCCGGGCAGGACCGTCGCGCGGCGGGCCGAGAGCGTCGCCATCGCTAGGCCCCGGGCCGGTAGATCCGGTCGAACACGCCGCCGTCGGCGAAGTGCGTCTCCTGGGCGCTCGACCAGCCGCCGAGCACGTCGTCGACGGTGACGAGGTCGATGTCCGGGAAGCGCTCGAGGTCGGTGGGCGAGGCGTGCTGCGGGTCAGCGGGGCGGTAGTAGTGCCTGGCCGCGAGGCGCTGGCCGATGGGGCTGTAGAGGAACCGGAGGTAGGCCTCGGCCACGGCGCGCGTCCCGTGCGCGTCCACGTTCCGATCGACGAGCGCGACGGGCGGCTCGGCCCGGATGCTCAGGCTCGGCACCACGATGTCGACCGCGTCCGGCCCCAGCTCCTCGACGGCCAGGAACGCCTCGTTCTCCCACGTCAGCAGCACGTCGCCGAGGCCGCGCTGCACGAACGTGTTCGTCGCCCCCCGGGCCCCGGAGTCGAGGACGGGGACATTCTGGAACAGCCGCGTCACGAAGGCCTCGGCCGTCGCATCCGTGCCGCCGGGCTGGCGGAGCGCGTAGGCCCAGGCCGCGAGGTAGTTCCAGCGCGCGCCGCCGCTCGTCTTCGGGTTTGGCGTGATGACCTCAACGTCGTCGCGCACGAGGTCGTCCCAGTCCTCGATCCCCTCGGGGTTCCCCTTGCGGACGAGGAAGACGATGGCGGACGTGTACGGCGCGCTGTTGTGGGGCAGCCGGGTCTGCCAGCCCTCCGAGATCAGACCGGCCGTCCGCATCTGGTCGATGTCGTAGGCCAGGGCGAGCGAGACGACGTCGGCCCCGAGCCCGTCGAGCACCGCGCGGGCCTGGCTGCCCGAGCCGCCGTGCGACTGCTGGACGGTCACGTCCTGGCCCGTCGAGTCTTTCCAGTGCTGGGCGAAGGCCGTGTTGAACTCGTCGTAGAGCTCGCGCGTGGGGTCGTAGGAGACGTTGAGGAGTTCGACCGAGGCGAGGGCGTCCGCCTCGGGCGGCGTCTGGGAGTTCCCGTCGGCGCAGCCGGCGAGGAGGCCGAGCGCGAGGCCGGCGAGGAGGGTGATGGGGAAGCGAGGCATGGGAAAAGGGCTAAAAGGCGATCTGGAAGCGGGTTAGGATGAGGTTCTCCGAGGGCAGGGCCGCGGCGGCGCCCGCGGCGTCGGGGAGGGCGAACGTGGTCCGCTCGTAGTTGGCCATGGCGCGGACGTTCGCCGTCGGGTACCAGCTGAGCCCGACGGCCCAGGCCTGCGTGCGCCGGGCGTTCGCGGTGGGGCTGGCGAACAGGGGGAAGGCGTCGTCGTCGTAGCGGAGCTCGCCGTAGCGCGCGCTCACCTCGACCGCGCCGAAGCCGCCGGAGCCGTCGAGCGGGTGGGCGGGCCGGAGGCGCCCGTACGTCGCGCGCTCCCCGGTGAGGACGTAGCCGCCGACGACCTGCCAGGCCATCGCCGTGAGGTCGGCCGACGCCGCGCCGAGGCGGACCGCCTGCGTCGACACGACGACCTCGGCGACGAGGGAGGCGGGGCCGCTGTAGAGGTAGCCCTGCGGCGAGTACCGGACGCGCGCGCCGTCGGCGACGACGGTCGTCGAGTCGGCCGTGCCCGTCCGGAGCCGGTCGACCATCCGCCCGCCCACGCTCCGGTACGACGCGACGGCCGGCGCCGCCAGCGAGCCGGACTCCTCGCCCCACGTCGCCGCCAGCCCGAGGCCGAGCCCGCGGAGCACGCCGCCCCCGCTGAGGAACGGCTGCGCGAACAGCCGCGCGGCGACGTCCTTCCCGTCGGTCGCGTCGCCGTCGGCGTTCTGCCCGTCGAGCGCCCCGTCGAACGCGCCGAGCTCGTAGCTCAGCCGCCCGCCCGCCACGCGCCCGTGGACCATCACCCCGACGTCGCGGCGCGGCACGAGGGCGGAGGGGAGCCCGAGCTCGACGAGGTGGAGGTCGGCCGGCGACCGGAGCCACTCCAGGCCGAGCGGCACCTTGAACTTGCCCGCCTGCACGGCGAGGGCCGGGGTGAACCGGGCGTCGAGGTAGGCGTCCTGGATCTCGACCCGGCCCTGCCCGAAGTTGGGCATCAGCTTGAAGTCGTAGCGGCCGCCGAGCGTGCCCTGGAGGTTGACGCGGGCGCGGCGGAGGTAGAGCTGGTCGACGCCCAACTCCTCGGCGTCCCCCGCGAAGAAGCGCCCGTCGGTCTGGGCGTCGCCGCGGATGCGGAGGGTGAAGGATTCGTCGGGGCTCTGGATCTGGAAGCCGTCCTCGTCGGCGGAGATCACGACCGGGGCCGCCGCGGGGGCCTCCGCCACAGGCGTCGCTGCGGCGGGCGGGCGAGCCGCCTCGGGCGCGGGCCCCGACGGGGCGGACTGTGCGAACGCGGCGGGGGCGAGGAAGGCGAGGAGGAGGAGGAGGGGGCGGGACACGGGGGGAGGCACAGGGATGCCTCCGAGCCGGCACGGTGTGTGCCAGAGTCCTGCGCGGGCACGAATTCGCTCTCTCGGGCTCTGCAAGCAGCGTTCCCGAGGACGAACGTCTTTTGCCCCCGTCGCATTTGCCAGGCGACCCATCGGATATGACAGATCCGTCCCATGTCCTAGCGCCCATGCCGTCCTCCACGTCCGACCTGTGGCGCGAGGCCAGTCACACCGAGGATCTCGCCGAGGCGGTCCTACGCATGACGTCGCTGCTGTCGAGGGAGGTCCCACTCCGCTGCGTGCTGGTTCGCCTCTACAACTCGGAGGCCGGCGTCCTCGAGACGGTGGCGATCGGGACGGCCCGGAGCGGGGCCACGCCTGGAGCACCCCGCACCCATTGCCCGGCCGGCTATCTCGACCGGCTCCGGAAGCGGGCCAGAGGCCGCGTCGTCCTCCTGGAACGGCACGAGACGCCCGGCGAGGACGCCGTGCCAGCCGGGCTGCGGGGCACCGCGGCCATCGGCGTGCTCGAGGCCCGGGACGCAACCCCCATGGGCGTGCTCGTCGCCGAGCTGGCCGGCCCGCTCGATGGGGCCGGCCGCTCGGCCCTCGACGCCAGCCTGGACCCGTTCGCGGCCGCCCTTGCGCGGCACGTCCAGCTCCACCGACTGGAGCAGCTGTGGGAAGCCGCGCAGGCCACGAACGTCTCGCTGCTCGCTCGCCTGGGTCGACAGGAGATCGTGGAGGAAATCGTGGGGGCCGAGGGCTCGCTGCGCGCGGTCATGACCCGTGTCGAGCAGGTGGCGCCCACGGACGCCCCGGTCCTGATCCTCGGCGAGACCGGGACGGGGAAGGAAGTCATCGCGCGGGCCCTCCACGCCCGCTCGCCGCGCGCGGACGGGCCGATCGTCCGCGTCAACTGCGGGGCCATCCCGCCGGACCTGATCGATTCCGAGCTGTTCGGGCACGAAAAGGGCGCCTTCACCGGGGCGCTCGCCACTCGAAAGGGGTGGTTCGAGCGGGCCGACGGCGGGACGCTCTTCCTCGACGAGATCGGGGACCTCCCGCTCGCCGCGCAGGTCCGCCTGCTACGGATCCTCCAAGATGGCACCTACGAGCGCGTCGGCGGCCAACACACGCGGCGGGTGGATGTCCGGCTCCTCGCCGCCACACACCGGGACGTCGAAACGCTCGTCCATGCGGGCCACTTTCGCGAGGACCTGTGGTATCGGATCAGCGTCTTCCCCGTCTACCTCCCGCCGCTCCGGTCGCGGCGCGACGACCTCCCGGCCCTCGCACGCCACTTCGCTCAGGCCCGGGGCCTCCGCCTCGGCCCGGACCCGCTCGACCTGACCGACGACGACATGGAAGTCCTCCTGGCGTACCCCTGGCCGGGCAACGTGCGCGAGCTGGCGGCCGTCATCGAGCGGGCGGCCATCTTGGGCGGCGGACATCGCCTCGACGTGCGGGGCGCGATGGGGACCAAGCTCCACGCGCTGCATGAGCGGTTGGCCGAGCCCAGTGCGGAGCCCGCTGCGTTTCTCTCACTCGACGAAGCGATGCGGTCGCACATCGAGGAGGCGCTCCGTCGTTGCGGCGGGAAAGTCGAGGGCGCGGACGGAGCCGCCGCGCTCTTGGGGATCAACCCGCACACGCTCCGAGGGCGGATGCGGAAGCTCGGCGTCGACTGGACCCGGTTCCACAGCCGCTAGATCGGGGGCGATGCCGCGCACGTCGTGAACCCGGCCCCACCCGCCTCGGCGTCGAGGCGGGTGGGGTTACCGACGAGGGCACCGGGGCGGAGGGCGTCGAGCCGACGGCCGGGTGGGCCCGCCTCGGGAGCGCTGTCGGGACGACCGGACGGCCGTACCCTCCGGTCCGACGTTCCGACCGATCCCGTGGCCCGCCGCTTTGTCCTCCAGCCCCGCGAGCCGTCGCCCGCCGATCCGGGGCTGACGCTCGACTACGCCGCTGACCTCGACTCGCAGCAACACGCCGCGGCGACGGCTGGCGACGGCGTCACGCTCGTCGTGGCCGGGGCGGGGACGGGCAAGACGCGGACGCTCGTGTACCGCGTGGCCTACCTCGTCGAGACCGGCGTCCCGCCCGAGCAGATCGTCCTGCTCACGTTCACGCGCCGGGCGGCCTCCGAGATGCTGACGCGCGCGGCCGGGCTCCTCGACGGCCGGTGCGAGCGCGTCCGTGGCGGCACGTTTCACGCCTACTGCCTAGAGCTCCTGCGCCGCCATTCGGAGCGGATCGGGTACCCGCAGCGGTTCGGCGTGCTCGACGCCGCCGACGCCGCCGACGTGGTCGACCTCGCGCGGACGCGGCTCGGGCTCGACCGACTCCCCAAGCGGTTCCCGAAGAAGCGGACGCTCCTGGCGATGTTCTCCGCTGCCACGAACCGCGGGCTGGAACTCGACGAGGTGCTCGCCGAGGAGTACCCGCAGTACGCCGAGCACCTCGACCTCATCGAGCGGCTCCGTGGGGCCTACGCCGAGACGAAGCGGCGGACCGGCGTGATGGACTTCGACGACCTGCTCGCACTCGCGCTCGAGCTCCTGCGCGAGAACCCCGATGTCCGCCGCCAGGTGGCCGGGCGGATCCGGCACGTCCTCGTCGACGAGTACCAGGACGTCAACCTGTTGCAGGCCGACCTCGTGGAGCAGTTCCAGTCGGTGCACGGCAACGCGATGATGGTGGGCGACGACGCACAGTCGATCTACCGCTTCCGCGGGGCCGACGTGGGGCACATCCTCGAGGTCCAGAAGCGCTACAACGGCGCGCGCGTGCTGAAGCTGGAGCACAACTACCGGAGCACGCAGCCCATCCTCGACCTCGCCAACCGAGTGCTCGACGAGGCTGTCGAGAAGTACGACAAGCGGCTCTTTACGGACCGCGAGGGCGGGGACCTCCCCGCGCTCGTCGCCGCGCCCGACGACGACATGGAGGCCCGGTTCGTGGCGCAGGTCGTCCTCGACAAGCGCGAGGCCGGCACCGACCTCAATCGGATGGCGGTCCTCTTCCGCTCCGGCTGGTGCTCGTACGCGCTCGAAGCCGAACTCAACCGCCGAAAAATCCCGTTCGTCAAGTTCGGCGGGCTCAAGCTCACCGAGGCGGCCCACGTCAAGGACGTCGTCGCCCACCTCCGCGTGGCGGAGAACCCGGCCGACGCCGTCGCCTGGAACCGGGCGCTGCGGCTCGTCGAGGGGGTCGGGCCGACGACGGCGGGGCGGCTGCTCGACTGGATCGGCGCGGCGGCGACGGGAGGCGGGCCGGCGGCGGCCGTCCAGATGCTGCGCCAGTCGGTCGACGAGGTCGTCCCGTCCGCCTCGGTGGCGGCGTCGGTGGGGCGGCTCGTCGAGGCCCTCACGCCGCTCCGCGACGACGACATGCCGCCCGAAGAACAGGTCGAGCGGCTGCTCGGCTACTACCGCCCCGTCTTCGAGCGCGTCTACGCCGACGACTTCCCCAAGCGCGAGGCCGACCTCGACGCCGTCGTCGCCCTCGCCGCCCGCCACCGCTCGCGGACGGCGTTGCTCGAGTCGCTCGCCCTCGACCCGCTCGACTGGACACAGGAGCCGGCGGAGGGCGCCCGGAAGGACGAGCCGCCGCTCGTTCTCTCCACGATCCACTCGGCGAAGGGGCTGGAGTTCGACACGGTCTTTCTGATCCACGCGCTCGACGGCGTGCTGCCCTCGGCCTACGCCCTGGCGTCGAGCGACGAGGAGGACGAGGAGCGCCGGCTCCTCTACGTCGCCCTCACGCGGGCCGAAACGGAGCTGTACGCGTCGTACCCGCTCGTGCAGTACCGGCGGGGCACGGGTCAGTATCTGACGGAACCCAGTCGCTTCCTCTCCGGCCTGCCCGAGTCGCTCCTGGAGCCGTGGTCGCTCGTCGAAGAGGCCACCCCGCCCGCCTCGGGCGACGCGCTGCCGGAGGCGGACCGGCCGGCACTCCCCAGATCCTCCGGCGGTGCTTGACCGGGGCCGCCCGCAGCCCTACCGTTGCGCCATGCAGATCGGCGCCCCCGTCCACTCGTCTGTCCGCGGCCCCGACGGGCTCCGGATCGACCGGCTCGGGTTGGATCGGTACGCCGAGGTCCAGGCGCTCAACCGCGTCATCTTCGGCGACGACCGCGTGATCTACCGGACCGACCGGGACGACCTCGTGCTCTTGCTGGCGATGGTGGCCGACGAGGCCGTCGGGTACAAGGTGGGCTACCGGGAGACCTCGTCGACGTTCTACAGCGCGAAGGGCGGGGTGCTCGACGGGTGGCGCCGCCAAGGGGTCGCCCGCGCGCTCCTCGATCGGATGGAGGCCGAGGCGCGCTCGCTCGGCTACCTGACCTTCGCCTTCGACACGTTCCCCAACAAGCACCCGGGGATGACGGTCCTCGGTCTCGCCGAGGGCTTCCGCGTCACGGCCGCCGGCTACAACGCGGCCTACCGGGACTACCGCATCCGCTTCGAGCGGCCGCTCTAAGGGGGATGGGCACGAGGGAAATGCGGGTTGGCAGAGGCAGGAACTCCCGATCTGTCCCGCTCCCTCGTTCCCAGTCCCTCTTGACCGGCGTGCGCAGCGAGCCTAAAACAGCGCGTACACGAACGGCGCCAGCGGGCTGCCGCTGACCGACACGACGATCGCGCCGAGCAGGACGAGCACGATCACGATCGGCGCCAGCCAGTACTTCTTGCGGACGCGGAGGAACTGCCAGAGCTGGCCGAGGACGCGGAGCTTCGACATGAGTGCGAGGGGGAGCGTCAGAAGGTAGCGCCGTCCGGACATCGACCCCGCCCGCCTCGGCGCCGAGGCGGGCCGCCCCGCGCGGCGGCTCGTAGACTCCGTAACCCGTCGCCGGCACATGCGTAGCCGGCCCCTCACCCCCCGACCCGCCGTGCCCGCCGTCCCCACCGAGATTGCCGAAGGCGTCCGGATCGCCCTCTCGGCGCTGTGGGAGCGGAAGGCCCGCGCGCTCCTCACGACGCTCGGCATCGTCATCGGCATCGTGTCGGTGACGTCGATGTTCACCGTCATCAACGGGATCGAGCGCGAGTTCGACAAGTCGATGGCGATGATCGGCGACAACGCGCTCTTCATCCAGAAGGAGCCCTGGTTCGCCTTCGACGACTGGTGGAGCTACCGGAACCGGCCCCCGATCACGGACGACCTCGCGCCGTTCCTCGCCGAGCGGGCCGAGACGATTGCGGCGGCGACGGCCGTGACCGGCGCCGGCACGCGGGCCACGCGCGGCAGCGACGAGCTCGGCGGCATGTTCGTCGAGGCCGCCACCACCGACTACGTCGACGTCGGCGGGGCAGACCTCGAGGCCGGCCGGTTCTTCACCGAGGCCGAGGACCGCGGGGCCCGCGCCGTCGCCGTGATCGGGGTCGACCTCGTCGAAGCCCTGTTCCCGGCCGAGGACCCCATCGGCAAGGACATCCGCCTCGGCGGCCATGTGTACGAGGTGGTCGGCGTGCTGACCGCGCGGGGCAAGTTCCTGGGGATGCAGTCGACCGACAACCGCGCCATCGTCCCGCTCGAGACGTTCCGTCGCCACTTCTCGAACGACCCCGACGTGTCGATCAAGGTCCGCGTCAAGGACGGCGTCGACCAGGCCGACGCGATCGACGAGGTGACCGGGCTCACGCGGCTCTGGCGCGGTCTCGACGCGCTCGAGGACAACGACTTCTCGGTCAACCGCCAGGACCAGTTCCGCGACCTCGTGCAGGGCTTCAAGGTGGCCGTCTACGCCGTCGGCATCTTCCTCACGGCGCTCTCACTCCTCGTCGGCGGGATCGGCGTGATGAACATCATGTTCGTCAGCGTGAAGGAGCGGACGCGCGAGATCGGGGTGCGGAAGGCGTTGGGGGCGACGCGGCGGGCCATCTTGTTCCAGTTCCTCGTCGAGGCCGTCATGATCTGCTTCGTCGGCGGCGGCATCGGCGTGGCCCTCGCGGCGCTCGCGGCCGTCGGGCTGAACCAGGTGTTCACGGCCGAGCTGTCGGGCGGGACCGTCGCCCTCGCCTTCGTGCTCTGCGGCGTGCTCGGCGTCACGTTCGGGCTCCTCCCGGCGTGGCAGGCCGCCCGCGCCCGCCCCATCGACGCGCTCCGCTATGAATGAGACCATCCGCCAGGCGCTCCAGGCCCTCCGGGCGAACCGGCTCCGGTCGGCGCTCACGCTCGTGGGCATGGCCATCGGCGTGTTCTCCGTCATCGCGTCGGTCACGGCCGTGAAAGTCCTCGACGGGACGATCGCCCAGGAGCTCGCCGCGCTCGGGACCCAGACGATCGTCGTCACCCGCCTCCCGGCCGACCGCGAGCCGACCGACGAGGAGTGGCGCCGGCCTCAACTGACCTACGAGGACGCGCTCCGACTCCGCGAGCGCGCGACCCTGCCCGCCTCGGTCAGCGCGTCGGTGGGGACGGGCGGGCGCGAGGTCCGCACTCGGGAGGAGTCGACGGACCCCAACGTGTCGATCCAGGCGGCGGACGAGGGATGGGCGCAGAACAACGGCTGGGGCATTGAGGAGGGGCGCTTCTTGGACGAGGGCGACGTGCGCGCGGGCCGGTCGGTCGCCGTCCTCGGGCAGACCGTCGCCGAGAAGCTGTTCGGCGAGCAGACGCCCATCGGGGCCGAGGTCCGCGTCGACGGCCGGCGGTTCACGGTCGTCGGCGTGCTGGAGCCGAAGAGCGGCGGGTTCAACATCGGCGACTCGAACAACTTCGTGGTCGTCCCCATCACGCGCGGGATTGCGGCGTTCGGGCTCAGCGACCGCGACGTGTCGATCGACGTCCGCGCGCCGAGCCCCGAGCTCCTGGCGGCGACGCTCGACGAGACGGTCGGCGTGCTCCGGGCCATTCGTCGCGTGGTGCCCGAGGAGCCCGACAACTTCGGCGTGTTCACGAGCGAGCAGGCCGCCAGCATGCTCGGCGGGTTCATGGACGCGCTCGCCTATGGCGGCGCCGGGATCGGGCTGATCGCGTTGCTGGCGGCCGGCGTCGGCGTGATGAACATCATGCTCGTGAGCGTGACGGAGCGGACGCGCGAGATCGGCGTGCGGAAGTCGCTCGGCGCGCGGCGCCGGGACATCCTGCTGCAGTTCCTCGTCGAGGCCGTCGTGCTGTGCCAGATCGGCGGGTTCGTGGGGATCGGGCTCGGCGTGCTCGGTGGCAACGCCGTCGCGGCGCTCATGACCACGGCGCCGGCCTTTCCGTGGGGGTGGGCGACGATCGCGGTGGTCGGCGTGACGGTCGTGGCGCTCGTGTTCGGCGTGTACCCGGCCACGAAGGCCGCCCGGCTGCACCCGATCGAGGCGCTGCGGTACGAGTGAGCCAGGGATCGGGCGGGTTCGCTGCGCGTGACCGCCGGTAGCTTCCCCTCGCACATCCACCCACCCCTCTCCCGTGTCTGACTCTCAAGCCGACGCCAAGCGCGCCGTCGGCCACGCCGCCGCTGCCCTCGTCGAGGACGGGATGACGCTCGGCCTCGGCACCGGTTCGACCACCGCGTTCGCCATCGAGGCCATCGGGCGCCGCGTCCGCGACGAGGGGCTCGACGTCCGCGGCGTGCCCACGTCCTACGCGGCCGAGCGGCTGGCCCGCGAGTCCGGCGTTCCCGTCGTCACGCTCGACGAGATCGGCCTCGACACCCTCCCCACCTCGCGGTCGCCGCTCGACCTCGCGCTCGACGGGGCCGACGAGGTCGGGCCCGCGCTCGGCCTCATCAAGGGGCGCGGCGCGGCGCACGTCCGCGAAAAGGTCGTCGCCTCCCTCGCGGCCCGGTTCGTCGTCCTCGTCGACGCCTCGAAGGAGGTCGAGCGGCTGGGGACGCAGGCGCCGGTGCCGGTCGAGGTGCTGCCGTTCGCGGAGCCGGCCGTCGCCCGCGCGCTCCGCGGCCTCGGCGCCGAGGCCACGCTCCGGATGGGCGAGAAGAAAGACGGGCCCGTCGTCACCGACCAGGGGCTCTGGGTCCTCGACGCCCGCTTCGACGGGATCGACGACCCCGCCGGCCTCGACGTGGCCATCGACGGGATCCCCGGCGTCCTCGGCCACGGGTTGTTCGTCGGTCTCGCGACCGACGTTCTCGTCGGCGGCGGGGAGCAGGTCCGCCACGTCGTCCAGCCCCGCGAGCGCGGCTGACAAACGAAAGCCGCCCCGGCGACAGCGTCACCGAGGCGGCCAGGGTCGGACCGTCAGGCCGTCCGGCCTAGCGGAGGCGGAAGGTGACGGGGACGGCGAACCGGACCTTCACGGGGCGCCCGCGCTGCTGGCCCGGCGTGAACTGGCTCTCGCGGACGGCCTTGAGCGCGGCCTCCGACAGGAGCTCGTTCGGGGACCGGAGGACGACGGGGTCGACGACGTTCCCCCGCTCGTCGACGACGAACTGGACGACGACCTGGCCCTCGATCCCGGCCCGGCGGGCGAACTCGGGGTACTCGACGCGGCTCTGGAGGCCCGGGAGCCCGCCGATCAACTCCGGCTGGACCTCCGCGACCTCGAAGATCTCGGGCTCCGTCGGCTCGGGCTCCGGCGGCGGCGGCGGCGGCGGCGGGGCGTTCGGG
>NZ_MQWD01000001.1:3061748-3281279 GCF_002283365.1 Rubrivirga marina
CCGGGGGCAGGACGTCCGGCATGGGGCGGCCGAGGAACTCGTCCGGGGGCGCGTAGAGCCCGAACTGGCGGCCGGCCCGGTAGTCGCGGATCGTCCCGTCGGCGTCCATCCGGAAGTAGAGGTCGGGGAGCGCTCGGAAGACGGCCTCGAGCTCGCCCGTCCGCTCGCGGAGCGCCCGCTCGGTCGCCTTCCGCTCGGTCACGTCGAGGAGCGCCGTCGCGAGCGCGGGCTCGGCGTCGAACGCCAGCGGTTGGACCGTGAGGGCGACCCACCGCGTGGCCCCGTCGGCGCGCCGGATCCGGAGCTCGTGGTCGCGGACCTCGCCCCGCTCGCGGACCGCGTCGAGGACGCGGGACCGGTCGGCCGGGTCGGCGTAGAAGTCCGGCGTTGTCCGCCCCGCGAGCCCCCCGGTCTCGACGCCGACCAAGGCCTCGAGGCGGGCGTTCGCGTAGAGGACCGCACCGTCGGCGACCCGACTGATGAGGAGCGGCGTCGGGCAGGCCTCGACGATCGCGCGGAACCGGACCTCGGCCCGCGCCAGCTCGGCCGTCCGCTGGGCGACGCGCTCCTCCATCTCGTCGTAGGCCCGCCGGAGCGCGTCCTCGGCCTCGACCCTCTCGGTCACGTCGTGGCACACGCCGAGCAGCCGGACGGACCCGTCCGGGTCGCGGAGCACCTCGCCGGCGCTGTGGAGGACGCGGACGGCCCCGTCGGGCCGGACGACGCGCTCCTTGAACGCGAACGTGTCGCCCGTCGCGACGGCCCGCTCGACCTCTGCTCGGACGCGGGCCCGGTCGTCGGGGTGGACGCGCTCGAGGTAGGCCGCGAAGCTGGCCCCGAACGCGCCGGGCTCGAGCCCGTAGATCCGGTACAACTCGTCCGACCACGTCACGCGGTCGGCTGCGGCCTCCCACGTCCACCACCCGAGCCCGGCGAGGCGCTGGGCCTCGGCGATCAGTCGGTCCCGGAGGGCGGGCGGCATCGCGCGGACGTAGCTCGCGTCACGTGGGGCGGTGCCCCGGACGGCGGCGCCACGAGGAGGCACGGAGGGGGACAGGGCTCGGGGCATGGAAGTGGCCGTCAGCGGGCGAAGGTCACGCGCCGCGTGAGCACGTGGGGTCGGCGGCGGGTGGCCCGAGGGCGAGGGCGGGAGACGAAGCGAGGAGAACGGCGGCCGCCGCGAGGAGCGCGCGGATCGCCGGAGGCGTACGGAAGCATATGGGGGTGAGGGCACCGCGCGGAGCGCGGGCCGTCGGGCCGACGGCAGGCGTGCGGCGGCGTGCCGGACACGGTCCCACGCTAGGCCGGCGCCGGGCACGCTGGCATGGGCGCCGCCGCCCATTTCCGCCGCGCTACCCGGCCAGCAGGCGCGCCGCGATCGCCTCGCGGCCTCGCCCCGTGAGGTCGAGCTTGGCCATCGCGCTCTCGACGTGGTGCCGGACCGTGTGGGTCGAGACAAACAGCCGCTCGGCGATGGCCTCGTTCGAGAGGCCCTCGGCTACAAGGAGCGCGACCTCGGCCTCCCGCCGCGTGAGCCCCAGCGACTGGCGGACGGCGTCGGCGGACGGGAGCGCGGCGGCGAGGCCGCGCGGCTCGACGGTGACGAGGAACGCCTCGCCGTGCCCCAGCGCCCCGGCCGGGAGGAGCGCCGCGCGGAGGGCGTACGCGGCCCGGGCGGTCCGGGCCTCGGCCGTCGGCGGCGTCACGGCCGGGGCGTCGGCGCGGCGGGCGAACGCGAGGGGCCGGAGGCGCGCCGCCAGCGCGGCGAGGGCGACCTCGACGTGGGGCGCCTCCGGGTCGGCCGCCAGCAGGGCCTCGAGCGCGCCGTTCCGGTGGAGCGGGGCGCCGTCGGCGCTGAACGCCGCGAGCGGTTCCGAGACGGCGTCGAGGGCAGCGCGGCTCGCGCGCAGCCGCGTGTGGGCGTCGAGCCCGGCCTTGAACGCCGGGAGCAGCACGCGGAGGGCCGGGAGGTGGTCCGTCGGGTCCGGCTCGCGGTGGAAGGTATGCGTGCCCAGCATGTAGCTCCCCTCGGGCCGCGCGACGAAGAGGGCGTGGGTGTCGCCGGCCCTCAGCGGGCGGAGCACCTCATCGTGGAACATCGACCGCCACGCGACGCCGCCCCCGCCGAGGAGGTGGTCGGCCGTGTGCATGTTCCAGACCTCGACCCCGCGTCGGACGAGCGCGCGGTGGAAGAGGGGGAGGATGGGGTCCGGCGACGTGCCCCCGCCCAGCCAGGCGGCCCCCGTGAACGGCTCGATCAGGTCGCCGAACTGGGGGTCCAGCCCCGTGTATGCGACGAGCCGCTCCTGCCCTGGGAGGTAGAACGTCGCGCTCTCCGCGCCGACGACCTCGCAGACGGCCCGCATCGACGCCTCGCGCCAGTCGTCGGCGTGGTCGAAGGCGAGCGGGGCGAGGAGGGCCCGGTTGGCGGCCTCGAGCCGAGCGAGGTCGGCCGCGGAGAGGGGGAGCGCCATGGCGGACGTGCCCAGGACTGCGGCGAGCACGACGCGGGAGCTTACAGCGTGGGCCCTTATGCTGCAATACGTGGGCGGCGCGGACGGGCGGTTTCCTCGGCGCCCGCCCGGCGGCCGGTCAGGGGCCGCCGGGCAAGGCTCCACGGGCCCGCTAGCGCGCGCGGTCGAGCCGCCGGGTCACCGGGCCGCCGTCTCCCGTGAGCCGGGCGAGGTACGCCCCTGCCGGGAGCGACCCGACGGCCACGGGGACCGCCACGCGCTGGCCCGCCGAGACCGGCCCCTCGTAGAGCGTGGCGACGCGCCGGCCGAGCACGTCAAACAGCTCCAGGCGGACGGTCTGCGCCCGGTCCGACGAGAACCGGAGCGTGGTCGTGGCGATGGAGGGGTTGGGGAAGGCCGGACCGAGGACGAGGGCGCCGGCCTGCGGCACAGGCTCGGCCGGCGTCGCCACGCCGCCCTCGTACCGCGCGAAGTAGTTGAGCCCGGAGACGCCGCCGATGCTGCTGTACCCGCCGCCGGCGTAGAAAGCCGCGCCGTCGACGGCGATCGCCAGGACCGTCCCGTTGCCGACGCCGCCCGCCAGCGGCTCCCAGGTCGCACCCGCGAGGCGGGCCACGCCCATCACCGCGACGCCGCCGGCCGTCGCGAAGCTGCCGCCGATGTAGAGCTGGCCGCCCCCATCGAACGCGACGTCGCGGACGGCCGTGCCCGCCCCGGACTCGCCCGCGACGCCGCCGGCCACGCCGGCCCACGCCGAGCCGTCCCACCGGGCGAGGTGTTCCACGGTGCCGCCGTCCATCTCGGTGAAGTAGCCGCCGGCGTAGAGCTCGCCCGTCGGGCCCACCTCCAGCGTGTAGACCACCGCGCCGACGGTCTGCGTGCCGCCGCCGAGCGCGCTCCAACTCGTGCCGTCCCACTTCGCGACGTTGTTCGCCGCCACGCCGCTGACCGTCCGGAAGGAGCCGCCGACGTAGAGGTTGTCCTCGGCGTCGAGGGCGAGCGAGTAGCCCGTGTTGTTGAGGCCCTGGCCCCCACCGGGCACGGTCCACGCCTGGCCGTCCCATTGGAAGATGGCCCGTGGCGAGCCGCCGCCGACGAGGTTCATCCCGCCCGTCACGTAGACCGTCCCCTCGCTGTCGACGACGAGGTCCTCGGGCGGGTTGTTGAAGCCGGGGCCCATCGCGGCCCAGCTCGTCCCGTCGTAGCGCGCCACGCGCGTGGCGGCGACGCCGCCGATCTGTGTAAACCGGCCGGCGGCGTAGAGCGTGCCGTCGGGGCCGATGCCGAGGGCGAAGATCCAGTCGTTGGCCCCGCCGAGGGAGGTCCACGTGCTCCCGTCCCACCGGGCCACCATGTAGTTCGGACCCGTCGAGACGGAGCCGATCGAGGAGAAGCCGCCCGCGATGTAGACGTCGCCGTTAGGAGCGATTTCGATGTCGTGGACGGTCTGAGGGACGGGGGCGCCGACGACGGACCAACTGCCGCTAGCGTGCGGGGGGGGGGGCGCTCGACGGAGAGCGCGGGCGGACCGGCGGACGGGGCCGCGAGGGCGGACGTGGTCAGGAGGCCGGCCCAAAAGAGTGCCGCGAGAGTGGGCAGAACAAGGCGTTGCATGACGAGGGGGGAGTTGGGGCGGATTGGGCGCGCGACAGGCGCCAGTGGAGGCAAGCTGGGAGCGGGGCGCCCGGGCCGCATAGGCGGGGCCGCCCATTTCCGCGCTCCCGCCCGTCGCGGCCTCAGCCGGCGGCCGAGTCGGCGGGCGCAGCCAGCCGGTCGAGGTGCTGCGGGACGAAGTCGAAGTAGGGCGTCGCCGGCTCGGCGTCGGGCCCGACGGGGCGCGGCGCGAGCTCGCCGGCCGGTCCCAGGGACCGGACGAACCGGTAGACCGCCCGGGCGTCGGCGTCGCTGAGGGCGCGGACGGCCGGCCACGGCATCGGCGGGAGGCCGCCGGCCTGGAGCCGTGCGACCCACTGGTCCTCGGTCAGCTGGTGCGTCGTGAGACGGAGGTTCTTGGCGTAGCTCGTGCCCCACGGCCCGCGGAACCCGACGGGCGAGCCCATCAGCCACAGCGAGTCGGGGAGGGCCCCGTTCGACTCGACGTAGCCGACGGCGTGGCAGTCGTTGCACCCGCCGACCTCGACGAGGTAGCGGCCGGCCTCGAGGTCGCTGGCGGCGGCGACGGCCGGGGCGTCGGACGTGGGGGCCGCCTCGGATCGGCACCCGGCGAGGAGGATCGTGCAGGAGAGGGCGACGAGGTGGAGTCGGGAGGTCATGGGAGGGCGGGGAGGGGCCCGGCGGCTAGCCGAGCAGGACGAAGGGGACGGCGCGGGAGAGCGACCCGGCCTGGAGGCGGAGGCGGTAGAGCCCGGGTGCGAGGGCGCCGCCGGGGAGCCGGGCCAGGTGCGGCCCGGCCGCGAAGGCGCGGTCGGCGAGGCAGGCCACTTCCTGGTCGAGCGCGTCGCAGACCACGAGGCGAACCGGCGCGGCGGCGCCGAGGGCGAACCGGGCGACGAGACCGACGTCGGCCGACGCGGCCTCGACGTCGAGCGCCAGGTCGGCCGGCGGGCGCTGCGCCGGGGCCGAGCGCCGGGCGCGCCACAGAACGCCCTCGGCCCCGAGCGCGAGCAGCCACCGCCGCGTCCGCGCGAGGCCGACGGGGACCATCGGGAGCCGGCCGCCGACGTCGGCCCAGGTGGCCCCGCCGTCGGCCGAGACGACGAGGGCGGGCGGCCCGTCGGCGGCCCCGTAGAGCGCGCCGGCGGCCCCACCGAGGAGGTGGAGCGGGCGGGCGGCTGCGACGCCGTCGTACACCTCGGCCCAGACGAGGACGGGGCCACCGCCGGGGACGGCCCGGTACAAACGACCGCCGACGGCGGCGTAGAGCGCGTCCCCAGCGGCCGCCAGCGTCACGCCCGGCACCTGGAGCGGGAGCCCCACGCCGGCCGTCGACCACGACCGTCCGCCGTCGGTGCTCCGGCTCACCCCGAGCGCGTGGGCCACGACGAGGCCGCCGCGCCCGGCCGAGGCCGCGAAGATGCGGAGACGCTCGCCGTCGAGCGGGAGGCCGCGCCCGGCAGCCTCCCACGCGATCCCGCCGTCGGCCGAGCGGAACACGCCGGACCGGGCGGTCCCGGCAATCGTCACGGCGCCGCGCCCGGCGAGCGCCGTCACGACCACGCCGAGGGGGGCCGGCGGTACAGGCGCCCACGCCCGCGCGGCCGCGACCCGGACGACGCCGCGGGCCGTCCCGGCGAGGACGGCGTTGTCGAGGTGGAGGAGGCCGGCCGACAGCGATGCGAGCGCGCTCGGTCCCGCACTCCACGTGGCGCCGCCGTCGTCGGAGCGCGCGAGGCGGCCGTCGTCGAGGGCCGCCACGGCCAGCGCGTCCCGCGCGGCCACGGCGCGGACGGCGTCGGGCAGGTCGACCGGGGTCCAGGGGGCGGTCATCGGAGCATCGAGGGGGACGACGTCCCGCTGGCGGTCGTCGCCAGCGGGGCGCGAGGCCGATCTGCTAGGAGGCCTGCCGGTAGACCATCCCACCCACCTCGACCCGGAAGGCGTCGGCCTCGACGTCGTAGCGGACCGAGTAGGTCGTGGGATAGTAGCCGGCCGCGGCCCACGCCGCGGGCTGCGCGAGCGCCTCTTCGTGGACGACCCCGCTCGCTCGGAGCGACTCGAAGAAGGCCCTTGTGATCATGGGCTCGACGAAGATCATCCGGCCGCCGTAGCTCCCGTAGAGGACGACCTCGGAAAAGCCGGGGCCGCCGGGCGCGTAGGTCGGGTCGGCGCCGTCGAGCCAGTGGAGGCCCATGGCCGGGACGACGGTGCCGGTCGGGTCGGCGAGGTAGCCGGCCGGGACGTAGCGGGTGTCGGGCGTGCGGGCGCCGTCGGCGAAGCCGGGGCTCCCGGGCATCCACGTCGTCCGCTCGTCGGCGGGTACGGTGTAGAAGTGGACGTCGAAGTGGGGCCGCGTGAAGAGGCCCTCGGGCTCGTGCCCGTTCGCGTTCCAGTCCAGCGAGACGTGGTCGGTCACGAGGCCGGCCTCGCGCGCGGCGGCCGGGACCGGGAGCACGTGCATGTGGTCCATCTCGTGACCGGGTCCGCCGGGGTGGGCCGGGAGGCCCGAGAGGGCGTCGCCGGTGAGGAGCACGCCGATGGCCGTGGGCGCGCCGTCGGCGTCGAGCGTCACGTAGGTCCGGGCCGAGCCGTCGCCGATCGAGACGGGGTCGCCGTAGAGGGTGTGGTCCTGGGGCGCGAGGCCGGCGACGGCGGCGAGGGCCGCGAGGAGGCCGCCGGCGAGGGCGGCGAAGAGGAGCGTGCGGAGCGTCATGGGAGGGCCCGGTAGTGGGCAGACGGTGGGCGAGCGGACCGACGCCGCTCAGGGCACACGCTAGCCGACCGGGCCGGCCCACCGCATGGGCGCCGCCGCCTATTCTCGGGGGGCGCCGACCGCGCCGACGGGGTCTCCTGCACCTCCACGGCGCGTGGGCGGTCGGCCCGACTGCCCGCGGCTCGGCCCGGGCGCGACGCGGTAGCGACTCTGGACGAGGCCGCCCGGGGACGCCTCCGTCTCGACGTGCTGGAGCCGGACGTCGCCGCCGGGCGGCCCGAACGTGGGGATGCCCGACCCCGGGAGGGCGGGCACACGGGTGAGGACCATCTCGGTCACGAGCCCCCCGCGCAGGAAGCCCTGGGTGGTCCGCCCGCCGTCGAGGTAGACGCGGCGGACGCCCTCGGGGCCGAGTCCGTGGAGGACGTCGGCGGGCTCGTCCGCCCGGACCGCGACCGTCCTCCGCAGCGCCTCGGGCACGTCAACGCCGCAGTGGCTGAGGACCACGACGCGCGTCTCGCCGTTCGGCCACGCGTCGAAGCTTCGGACGGTCTCGTAGGGGTGGCGGCTCATGACGAGCGCGTCTACCGTCGCCATGGAGGCGGCGTAGCCGTAGTCCTCGCCCGCGGCGAAACCGGGGAGCCCGTCGAGGCCGCCGTCCTCGCGCGCGACGTAGCCGTCGAGGCTCGTGACGATGTAGACGGCGGCCTCGGGGAGCGCGTCGGGCATGCGTCAGGCGGGGGCGGGCGGGGCAGCCTCCAGCTCGCCCCCGTACACCTCCCGCATTACCTCGGCGAGGTCGCGGAGGGCGCCGGCCCCGTCGCCGTCGAAGCTCGACCCGTGCATGACGGCGAGCGTTTGCGGCTGAAGCTCGGCGAGGCCGTGGAGGAGCCGCTTCGTGTTCGGCGTGTACGGGACGTAGTCCATGAGGATGCCCTCCGGGTCGGCCTGGTAGGCCAGGAGCGCCTCGCGCGAGCGGCCCACGACGTCGGCCGTCGTGATCGGCTCGACGGGGCCCGTCTGGTGGAAGAGGTCCGAGCAGAACAGGGTCCGCCCGGTCTCCTCGAAGAGCACGCCGGCGTCCCAGCCGTGCGGGAGGTGCGGCGTCGGGAGGAAGCGGAACCGGTGGCGCCCGGTCTCGAGCGGCTCGTCGGCCGGGAGCGCGCGGGGCGCCCGGGCGGCGAAGTCGGTCAGGTTGAGGAGCGTCCCGCGCACGCCGCAGACGGCCTGGGCGTTGGGCGCGATGCCGAGCCAGTCGTTGAGCGCGCCCCACTCGTCGGCCTCGAAGTGGCTCCCCGAGATCCAGCGGAGGCCGGCGGGGTCGAGGACGCTCCCCACCGCCTCACGGACGGCCGGAAACATGGCCCGGAGGCCCGTGTGGTACAGAAGCGGCTCGTCGTCGCGGACGAGGAAGTGGTTGAACTGGAGGTCGATCTCGGGGGCGAACACCGAGATCCGGAAAACGTCGGGGGCGATCTCGTCGACGGTCCACATGGCAGCGGGGGCGCCGGGCGTCGCCGGCGACGTGTGTGGGGGGGCGGGACGGACCCTCTCGGCCCGCCCCGGGGCGGGGTCAGGCCGTCGCCAGCGGCGGCTCGACGGGGATGCGCGCGGCGTTCGCCGCCAGCCACTGGCGGAACGTCTGGAGGTCCGGATTCAGCAACCGGCTCCCCTCGACGCTCCGGGCCGAGCAGAAGTCGTCGTTCGCGTCGTGCTTGACTTGGAACATGTTGCCCAGCTCGTCGGCGCCGGGGAAGCCCAGGACGCGGTACGCGTCGGGCGGGACGGCGTGGTAGCGGACCTCTTCGCCGAGCGCCTCCGCCAGCGCGGCGGCCATCTCGGCGCCCGTCGGGTGCTCGCCCGCCACGCCGACCGTCGCGCCGACGTACCGCTCGGGTTGGCGAAGGACGCCGTAGGCGCACCGGCCGATGTCCTCGGCCGCGATGCCGGGCAAGGGCCTGTCGCCCATCGGGAGGGTGAGCGTGAGCACGCCGTCCGCGCCGCGGCGCGGCTCGACCCCGAAGCCGATGAGGTTCTCCCAGTAGAACGACGTCCGGAAGAGGGTGACCGGGAGGCCGCGGCCGGTGAAGAGGGCGTCAGCCTCGCCCTTGGCGTCGAAGTGGGGCACCTTGAAGCGGCCCTGGAGCGTCGGCATCCGGCCGTCGTCGAGGGGGACCCACCGGCGGGTGTCCTCGAGCGTCGACCAGACCACGTGGCCCACGCCGGCGGCCTCGGCCGCGGCGGCCATCGGCTCAGCCTGGACGATCTCGCGCTCGCCCGAAAAGTGCTCCCAGAAGTTGGTCACGCAGAAGGCGGCGTCGGCGCCCTCGAAGGCGCGGCGGACGCTGGCGGGGTCGTCGAGGTCGGCCGCGGCGACCTCGGCGCCGAGGCGGGCCAGCTCGCGGGCCGGCGCGGACTCGGGACGGCGGGTGACGGCGCGGACGCGGAACCGCCGCGCGGGGTCGGCCAGGGCGGCGCGGGCGAGGCCGCCGCCCTGGGCGCCCGTGGCGCCGACGACGGCAAGGATGGGGGGTGCCATGCTAGTAGAGGATGGAGGGGAGGAAGGGCCCGGCCGGCTCCCCGTAGAGCCCAACGCTCATGAGCGTCGCCGGGAAGACGACGCGGAGCCTGTGCGCGAGGCACCACCGGAAGAGGGTGGCCTGACGCGTCGGAAGCAGGAAGCCGGGCCCGGGGAAGGCGTCGGCCGCGCCGACGAGCGCCATCAGCGCCTCGTCGTGCGTTCCGACCGAGTGGCCCATGAACCCGACGCCGGTCGTGTAGCCCACGAGGCGGCCGGCGCGGTGGACCACGCGCGCCGTGCCCTGACCGATCGCCTCGGCCAACTCGCCGGTCCGGTCGTGGCCGTGGACGCGCCGGCAGAGGTCGTCGCACGCCGCTCGGTCGTCGGGCGTCGCTGCGCGGACGGCGTAGCCCTTGGGCACGCGCCCGACCGCCGGCCCCTGCATCACCGCCAGCGGCTCGCGGACGCGGAACCCGAGCGATGTGTACAGCGCGAGCGACCGGCCGTGGTAGGCGGCCTGACAGAGCCGGACCCCTGCGACCCGGCGTTCGGCGGCCCGGTCGAGGACGGCCTCCATGAGCCGCCGCCCGACCCGCCCGTCCTGCGCGTCGGGCGCGATCGTAATGGGTCCGACGCCGGCGATCGCGTCGGCCTCGGTGAGCACGTTGCTCCCGACCGTCCGGCCGTCGACCTCGGCGACCACGCCGTAGCAGCAGGGGTGGCCGAACATGTGCGTGAGCAGGCCGGTCGCGGCCTCGGGCGAGGGGAAGTCGCGCGCGAACCCGTGGCGGTCGGCGATGGCGGCGAACGCCTCGAAGCAGATCGCGCCGCACGCCGCGGCGTCGTCGGGCCGGGCGCGGCGGAGCGTGAGGGCGGCGGCGGGGGCCGTGACGAGTTCCATCGGAGGAGGGGTCAGGGGAGGACCGCCCCGCTGGCGGCAGCGCCCGTCGCGAGCACGCCGCCAGCGGGGCGGCGGGTCAGCCGGCGGCGTGGCGGACGAGCCCGTCGAGCGTGACGAGGTACTGCCCGGCGTCGGCGTCGTAGCGGACGGAGTAGCGGGTCGGGTAGTAGCCCGCCGTTTGGAAGGCCTGGGGCTGCGCGAGCGTCTCCACGTGCGCCCGCCCGCTCGCCTTGAGCGACTCGAGGAACGCCCTCGTGATCATCGGCTCGAGGAACGGGACGCGGCCGTCGTAGCTGCCCCAGATGAGCACCTCGGTGAAGGTGGGGCCTCCCGGCGCGTACGTCGGGTCCGCCGTGTCGACGAGGTGGTTCCCCATCTCGGGAACGGCTGGGCCGGGCGGAAGGACGTAGCCCTGGGGGACGTACCTCGCCTCCGGCGCCCGGCCGCCCTTCTCCCCGAACTCGGGGTCGACCGGCGTCCAGGACTCCCGCTCGGCCACCGGGACCCAGTAGAAATGGAGGTCGAAGTGGGGGTACGTGAAGAGGCCCTCGGGCTCGTGGCCTTCAGGGTTCCACCCGAACCAGACGTGGTCGTACTGGAGGCCCGCAGTGCGGGCCTCGTCGGGGAGGCGGAGCGTCCACAGGCTCTCGTGGTCGTGTCCGTCGCCGCCGGCGTGCGTGGGGAGCCCGCTCAGGGCGCTCTCAGAGATGGCAACGCCGAGTGTCTCGGGGACGCCCGAAGCACCTATGCGGACGAACGTGCGGACGGTGCCGTCGCCGACGTCCGCGGCGGTTCCGAAGTGGGTGCCAGCGTCGGACGTGCCGTCGCAGCCGGCCAATAGGAGGAGCGCCAGGGCGCCGAGGGGGAGGACGGATCGGGGGTGCATGAGGCGGCGGCGTCGAGCCGCGGAGGGTCGGGATGGGCGCCGCGATGACGCGACAGTGCGAGCGTACCCGCCTCACAACGAGCGTCGCATGGGCGGCGCGGCCTATTCCCGCTACCCGGCATGGCCGCTTCCTCGAAAGGCTCCCCCAGAGCTTGTTTGGCGAGCTAACCCTGGGCGAGCGAGGCGGCGGAGCATGAGCCGGACCATCGCCGGTTTGATCAGCGCCTCGGCCAACTCAACCCGCCACTCGTAGTCCTTGGCGAGTCGGCGGTACCGGCCCAGCCACGCGAACGTCCGCTCCACGACCCGCCGTCGGGGCCGGACAACGAACCCTCGCTGCCCCGGCTCAGGCCGGACGATCTCGACCCAGACGCTCCGCTCGGCCGCCCACGCCGCGAGCGGGCGGCCGCCGTAGGCCCGGTCGGCCCACAGGAGCGCGAGCCTCGGCTGGAGCGGGCGGAGCCCGCCGAGGAGCCGCCTCGCCCCGGCCTGGTCTGAGACGTCGGCGCCGGTCACGTGGCACGCGACGACGAGCCCCTCCGTGTCGACGAGAACATGCCGCTTCCGCCCCGCCACGCGCCTCCCGCCGTAGAAGCCACGGACGAGCACCCGCCTGAGGCGGCCGTGCCCCCCGACAGCGTAGTGGCTCCCGAACAGGTCCATGACGTGGACGGCGTCCGAGCACGTTCTCGAGTGGAGCGGGGCCGCCCTTGCCGTTCTCTCGGTGTCAAGAGTTCTTGACAGCCGGCGAGAGACGCCAGCGGAGGACGTCGACGCCGGGGACCGGGTCTAGGCCGGCCGCCTCGCCCGACCGCCGCACGACGCGGCCGATCGACATCGGCGAGAGCGGCCGGTCCGACACGTTCCCGTGCCGGTCCACGCCGCGGAACAGAGGACCATCCTCGACCCCCGCCGCGCCGACCCAGTCGGAGACGAGAGCCGCCGGGTCCACGTCCCCACCCGGGACCAAGACGACCGTGTCGTCGCCGCCGTAGAGCTGGTACCGGAGCTCGCTCCGACCGGGCGTGACGTCGAGGTCGAGCTCGTCGGCCTCGATCCGCGAGAGCTCCGAGGGTCGGAGGGCGGCGCCCGCCCCGAGGGCGAGGAGCGCGCGGTCGCGCTTGCCGAGGAGCGAGTCCGGGTCGAGCGCCCCGATCATCCGGAAGACCTCCGGGGCGAGCGCCCGGTCGGCCGGGAACGCCCCCGTTCGTTCGGGCCACACGTCGCGGTCCTCCAAGATGGAGTACCTCGCTACCTCCGCCTCAAGGCGGAGCGGAAGCGGCTCGACGCCGAACTCAAGGCCCTGGAGCCCGTCATCTACTCCTCGCTCCTCGACGAGGACGGGGCGACGGCTGACGTCCTCGGCCACACGCTCTCCGTCAGGACCCGGAAGTCGTACGAGTACAGCCCCGAGGTCGACCGGCTCTCCGACGAGCTAAAGGCTCTCAAGCGCTACGAAGAGAAGGCCGGGATCGCCGCCTGTGTCCGGGCCACGGGCTACATCTCCGTCGTGACCAAGCCGCCCTTCCAACGGGCTGCCTGAACGGCTGGCGATCTACTGGTATGATTGTCCCTTAGCGTCTCGCCGCCCGGCCCCCAGATCGACTGGACTCAACCCACGTACAATGAACCTGCGTAACGCCGCCAGCACAGTTCTTCTCGCCCTCGCGCTGACCTCTTGTGACTCGGGCGGCCTCGACGCCAGCGCCGAGGCGGCTGCGCTATCGGGGAACTGGATCTCGACTCAGTCCGCACAGGTCGATCAGCACCCTGACTTGGACCTCGACCTCCAATTCTCAGCCGACGGGACCGTGTCCGGCAGCGGCACCCTCGCAAAGACCCCGGCCCGCATCGGCGATCCGATCACGACCTACCTGGACCTCGTGATCGAGGGGACCTGGACCTCCGACCGTTTCACGCTCGACGTCACCCGGAGGCTATACGCGCCGTCCTTCGCGTACACCCTCACGGTCAACCGGGCGTCGTGCCCCGATCAGAGCGGCTCCCCCGTCGGCACGTACTGCGAGGCGTCGATGACCGGCAGCGGCCAGTTCGCGAACCCCTCCTTCACCTTCTTCAACACCTTGGACTGAGGCCGGGAGAGGGGAGAGGCGGAAGCAGTTGAGCTAAGAACCCTTCCACTGGCCCTTCCAGTAGAAAAGCAGAAAGCCCCTAAGTCGTTGCGACTTAAAGGCTTTCTGCTTGTTCGTTGTACGCCCGAGAGGATTCGAACCTCTGACCTTTGGTACCGGAAACCAACGCTCTATCCAACTGAGCTACGGGCGCGTCGGGAGGCCCAAGATACGGAGGCCGGGACCGGCGGCAAGGGGACGGTCGTTGCAAGACCGCGTGAACCAGCCCGTCGCGTCTCCACGCGCACACGACAGGGAGTTGCGGGCGGGTTCACGGTGCACGCGACCACAATCCCCTAGTCTACAAGGCTTCGCACCCAGACGCCCGTGCCCGTCCGCATCGCCTCCGTCGACCCCGGATCGCTCGCCGAGACGCTCGGCTGGGCGCCGGGCGACCAGATCCTCGCCATCAACGGCGAGCCGGTCGAGGACGAACTCGACTTCCGCTTCAAGACGTCCGACGAGCGGCTGACGCTCCGCGTCCGGACGGGGGGGCAGTTGGCGGAGGAGACCGTCGAGAAGGAGCCAGACGCCGGCCTCGGCGTCGAGCTGGAGGAGTTCCGCATCAAGACCTGCGGCGACGACTGCGTGTTCTGCTTCGTCGACCAGAACCCGGTCGGCCTCCGCGACACGCTGTACTTCCGCGACGGCGACTTCCGGATGTCGTTCCTCTACGGCAACTACATCACGGTCACGAACCTCCGCGACCGCGACCTCGAGCGGATCGTCGAGCAGCGACTCAGCCCGCTCTACGTCTCGGTCCACTGCACCGACGACGACGTCCGCGCCGAGATGATGGGCCACCGGACGCTCCGCGACCGGCAGGGCGAGAAGCTCCGGTTCCTGGCCGACCACGGCATCGAGCTCCACGCGCAGATCGTTCTCGTCCCGGGCTACAACGACGGGGCCCAACTCGTCAAGACGATCCTCGACCTGTACGATTTGGAGGAGCAGCTGTACTCCGTGAGCATCGTCCCTGTCGGCCTGACGGCGCACCGGAGGGCGCTCACCACGCTCCGGCCCGTCTCGCCGTCCGAGGCGCGGCAGCTGGCCCGCCAGGTCGCCCGCTGGCAGGACTACTTCCGCGAGCGGATCGGCCGCGGGTTCGTCTACCTCTCCGACGAGGTCTACCTCCTCGCCGGCCTCGACTTCCCAGACGAGGAGGCCTACGACGGCTACCCGCTCATGGAGAACGGCGTCGGGATGAGCCGCGACTTCTTGGACGAGCTGGCCTTCCAGGCGGAGGACCTGCCGGACGCGTTGCCCGAGTCCAGGCGAGTCACGCTCGTGTCCGGGACGCTCACGGCGCCGCTCCTCCGAGACCGCGTCGAACCCGTGCTGCGAGGGGTCGAGGGGCTGGATGTCGAGGTCGTCGCCTGTGAGAACCGGCTGTTTGGCGAGGTCGTGACGGTGTCGGGCCTCCTCAACTTCAAGAGCTTCCTCGCGGAGCTCAAGCCCCGCGCCGCGGCCGGCACGCTCGGTGACCTCGTCGTGCTGCCGCCCGACTGCGTCAACTTCGAAGGGCTCTTCCTCGACAACCGCCCGGGCCAGATGACCCCCGACGACCTGAGCCGCGCGCTCGGCGGCGTGGAGGTCGTGGTGTTCGACGGCGATTGGGGAGCGCTCGTGGACCGGCTGGCGGACCCTGTCGCGGCGTAGGTGAATCCCGGCACGGTCGCTGCTCGTTGAGGGCCTCCGCTTCGATCCCGCCGTGACTGACCCCGAGATCCAGACCTCCGCCGTCCCCACGTCGGCGCCGCCGGCCGCCCCCGTCGCCTCGACACCGACCGAGGCCGACGCCATCGTCGACGCGTGGCCGTGGGCCCGGCCCTCCCGACTCACGGGCTGGCTGGAGCGGAACGACTTCCACCCGCTGCTGACGGCGTTCCTCGTCTTCGTCGCCGCGTTCCTCCTGTTCCAGGTCGTCGTGGCGCCCATCGTGCTCGCGATCGGAGTGGTCTGGGACCTCTCGCAAAACGGGGGAGGGGAGCCGCCCGACATGACGGTGATCCTCGAGCAGCTGACCACGAACGGCCGGCTCATGATGATCGCCAACACGGTCGGCCAGCTCGTCGGGTTCGGCCTGTTCGCGTGGGTCGTGGCGAAGCTCCACTCGCCGGACGCCCGCGAGTACCTCCGGATCCGAAAGCCCGACGGACCGGGGCTCGGCCTCGCCGCCGTCGGCTGGGCGACGCTGTACCCGGTCGTCCTGTGGACCGGCCAGCTCAACGAGCGCGTCCCGATGCCCGATTGGCTCCACCAGCTGGAGCAGCAGCAGGTGGATTTGTTGGAAGGTCTGCTCCTGGGAGGTGACCTCTCGACGATGTTCCTGTTCGTCGCGCTCGCCCTTACGCCCGCGATCTGCGAGGAGCTCCTGTTCCGGGGCTACCTCCAACGGCAGGTCGAGCGGGGGTGGGGGACGGCCGCGAGCATCGTCCTCGTGGGTGTCCTGTTCGGGCTGTACCACCTCCGCCTCAGCCAGGCGATCCCACTGTCGCTCTTGGGCATCTACCTCGGCTTCGTGGTGTGGGCGACGGGCAGCCTGTGGGCCGGGTTTACGGTCCACCTGCTGAACAATGGGTTCGCGGTGCTCGCTTCAGCGGTCGTCCGCGATTCGCCGGAGATGGACCTGGAGAGCCTCGAGTCGATGGGGGTGCCGTGGTATGTTGGCCTGCTCGGGATCGCCCTCACGGCGGCCGTCGTCAAGGCCCTGCTCGCTCGGCGCCAGTCCCTCGTCGGGACCACGGCCGACGCGAGGCCGGTTGAAGCCGAGCTCGTCCCCTCTCCTCCGACCTCTCCTCCCGTCCTCTCATGAAAGAGCCCGCCAGCACCCCCCACGACGACTCCCCCGACGAGCGGAGAGGCCGGACCTACGAGGGCTGGGTCTCGGTGTTCGAGTGCTCCACCGACTTCGAGGCCGACCTGGTGCGCGATCGCCTCGACGAGGAGGACATCGCCGCGGTCGTCCTCACGCAGCGCGACCACTCGTTCAACCTCAACGTCGGCGACCTCTCGCCGGTCCACGTCATGGTGAGGCCGGAGGACGAGGCGGCCGCGCAGGAACTCCTCGACCGCGAACCGCTCACGGACGAGGAACTCGAGAGGGCGGCGCTCGACGCCGACGTCCTGGCGCCCGACGCGCACGACCCCATCTCGGAGGCCCGGCTCGATTCCGGCATCGACGAGATCAGCCTCGACGTGCCCGAGGAGGAAGAGGACGACGAGGACGCCTAGGTGTCGAACTTCGCCCAGCGCGTCCTGACCGGGCTGGTCGGTGCCGCGCTCGTCGTCGCCGCGGTCCGGGCGGGCGGCTGGGTGTTCGCTCTCTTCATCGGGGGGGTGGCGCTGGCGGCCCAGTACGAGCTCTACCGGCTCGTCCGGGCCGGCGGCGTGAAGCCGCTCATCGGGTACGGGATGGCGCTCGGCGCCGTCGCCACGCTGTGGCCGCTCGTGCCCCGAGCAGGGCTGATTCTTTCGGCTGGCCTGGTCGGCCTCCTGTTCGCCGTCCTCTACCTGCGCCGCGAGACGCCCCTCCTCGACGCGGCGGGGACCGCGTTCGGCGTCCTGTATCCGGCCCTCCTCGCGAGCAGCCTCCTCGTCCTCCGATTCGCCGAGGCGAGCGGACTCGACGAGATGGAGCGGTTCTGGCTCACCACGGCCGTCCTCTTCAGCGTCTGGGGAGCCGACTCGTTCGCCTACCTCGCGGGCCGTGCGTTCGGCCGGACGCCCCTGTTCGAACGGATCTCCCCGAAGAAGACCTGGGAAGGCGCGGCGGGCGGCGCCGTGGGCGCGTTCGCACTCGTGGCCGTGTTCAAGCTGACGGTCCTCGGCACGGCCGTCTCGTGGATTGACGTCATGGCGATCGCCGTCGCCAGCGGGGTGCTCGGACCGTTTGGCGATCTGGCCGAGAGCCACTTCAAGCGGTCCGTTGGAGTCAAGGACTCGGCGGCGTGGCTGCCCGGGCACGGTGGACTGCTGGACCGGATCGACGCGACGCTCGTCGCGGTGCCGGCCGTCGTGCTCTACTTCGAGCTCACGCGGGGGCTGCTCTAGCCCGCGCCGCGCTGCGTCATTCGTCCGCCTCGGTGAGGAGCCCGAGGCGGACGAGGTTTGGGCCAGATGCGTCCCTGAGACGTGGGGCTGGATTGTGAATCACACGTTGGATGCCGCGGTGCGGAAACACGCGATGCCGCACCGCGTCAAAGCGATTGATCCACTCCGCCCTCATGCCTCGCCTGATCAAACGCTACGGGAGCCGCAAGCTCTACGACACCACCGACAGCCGCTACGTCAGCCTTGAGGAGGTGGCCGGGTTCGTCCGTTCGGGCGAGCGCGTCGAGGTGGTCGAGAACAAGACGGGCCAGGACGTGACTGCCGCGGTCCTCACCCAGATCATCTCTGAGGAAGGCCGCAACGGTCGCGGATTGCTCTCGCCCGGGTTCCTCCACGACCTCCTCCGGGTCGGCGAGCGGGCCCTCAAGGCCGGCGAGAAGGCCGTCGAGAGTGGGCTCACGCAGGCCCGCCGCGGCGTGGACGACCTCACCACCAAAGCCGTCGACCGGATCCGCCCCGGCGGACTCGTCGGCGAAGTCCGCGACGAGATGGACCGACTCCGCGCCCGCCTCGACGGGCTCGAGCGCTCTCTCTCCGAGCTGGACGACGACACGAAGACTTCCGACCAGTAACCCCCCGGACTCCGTCCGAACAGCCCCCCAACCCCCATGGCTACCACGACCACCCAGGACCTCCAGAAGGAGATCAAGAAGACCGCCGACACGGCCGTCAAGACCGCCAGGACCACCGTCGAGTCCGTCCAGCGTGACCTCACCGAGGCCGCGGGCGACGTGCAGGACGCCGCGCACAAGGTGTTCCTCGCCGGCCTCGGCGCCCTCGCGATGGCCGAGGACGAGGGCTCGAAGGCGTTCAAGAAGCTTGTCAAGAAGGGCGAGAAGGTGAAGCTGCCCGGCCTCGGCATGGACCGCGTCCGCGCCGTCCGCGCTCAGATCACTGGCGAGGCCGAGAAGGCGGCCGACGACGTCAAGGGCCGCGTCAGCGACGCCCGCTACTTTGCCGGCGAGAAGGCCGACCAGGCCGAGGCCCAGCTCAACGACACGGTGACCACTGTCATGAAGCGGCTCGGAGTCCCGACGCGGACGGAGATCTCGGAGCTCACGGCGAGCGTCGAGCGCCTCACGGCCCAGATCGAGCGCCTCAAGGAGGAGCGTGTCGCCTCCACGACGCCCACCCTCGAGGCAGTCGGCGGCGGCTGGTACGAGATCCGCCTCGGCGACGTCGTCGTCGAGAAGGTCCAGGGCAAGGACGAGGCGGAGAAGTCCCTCCTGCGCGTCCAGGAGCAGCGCGCGTAACCTCCCGCTCCGACTTCCGCCAGCGGGCGGGCGCGGACCGACCGTGCCCGCCCGTTGTCTGTCCACTCCCCCGATCCCATGCAGCTCACCGATCACCACCGGACCGGCTACGTCGGCCTCGCGCTCGCGGGCGGCGGCCCCGAGGGCGCCATCTACGAGATCGGCGTCCTCCGCGCGCTCGACGACGCCCTCGACGGGCTCGACCTCAACGACGTCCGGGTGACGGTCGGCGTCTCGGCCGGCGCCTTCGTCGGCGCGTCGCTGGGGAACGGGATCACGACCGCTCAGCTGGTCCGGTCGGTGGTGGGGGAGGAGCCGACGGAGCACCCGTTCCGTCCCGAGCTCTTCCTGTCGCCGGCGTTCCGCGAGTACGCCCGCCGCGGGCTGAGGGTGCCGCTGCTCGCGTGGGACGCGCTCCGCGAGGCGCTCGACGACCCGAAGGGAACGGGCGGGTTCCTGTCGTCGCTGGTGGCCCACCTCGGGCGCGCGCTTCCGGTGGGGGTGTTCGACAACACCCCGCTGCGGGAGTATCTCGAGGCCTTGTTCTCCGTCCAGGGTCGGACGAACGACTTCCGTCGACTCCGCAACCCGCTCTACGTCGTCGCGACGGACCTCGACTCGAGCGAGACGGTCGTGTTCGGCTCCGAGGGGGCGGACCACGTGCCGATCTCGCTCGCCGTCCAGGCCTCGACGGCACTCCCGGGGCTGTACCCGCCCGTCGAGATCGAGGGCCGCCACTACGTCGACGGCGTGCTCAACAAGACGGTCCACGCGTCGGTCGCGTTCGGCCACGGCGCGGGCCTCGTCCTGTGCGTCAACCCGATCGTCCCGGTCGACACCGCGCGGGCGGTCGCCGATGGGGCCATGCGTCGCGGCCGGCTCACGGACCGCGGGATGCCCGGCGTGATGAGCCAGACGTTCCGGACCCTAATTCGCAGCCGGATGGACACCGGCATGGCCGCCTACCGCGACCGCTACGTCGACGCCGACCTGCTCCTCTTCGAGCCGCGCCGCGACGACTACCGGATGTTCTTCACCAACGTGTTCTCGTTTGCCTCTCGGAAGGAGGTGGTCGAGCACGCCTATCGTTCGACGCTGGAGCAGCTCCGCGACCGCGCCGACGAGGTCGGTCCGGTGCTCGAGCGCCATGGCCTCCGGCTCCGCGAGCACGTCCTCGCCCGGAAGCGCTTCGACGTCTGGGAGAGCGTTGGCCTGGGGGGGGACGAGCCGCTGATGCCGTCGACGGTCGCCACGCGCGACCTCCGCGACGCCCTCGCCGACCTCGACGAGTGGCTGGGCTGAGTCGCCGAGGCGGGCGCCCTAGGCGTCCGCGATCCGGAGGTGATCGACGATCCGGCGCACGCCGGGGACGCGGCTGACGAGCCCGAGCACGTCCTCGCGCACCGCTGACGACGGGAGGGTGCCGTAGAGCGACACGGCGCCATCGTGGACGTAGACCGTCAGCCCCTTGACGGGCAGCCCGCCAGAGCGGACGCCGTCGCGGATCCGCCGCGCGACCGACTGGTCGGCCGTCGTCTTCGCCCGAGCCGCCTGGTGGCGGTCGACGAGGGCGCGGAGAGCGGGGGGGAGGCCGTAGCCGAGGACTTGGGCGCTGGCGGACAAGGGCGTGTGGGATGGGCCATCGGATCCCTCGGCAAGCGACGTGCCAGGGCGTGCGCAGCGCCGTGGTGTCGTCGATTCGGGCACGCGAGTCCCATCCCCGCTCCGTTTCGAAACGCCGGCGTTCCGTCGGTCCCGGCCGCGCCCGCCTCGGGCAGCCGGTGGTCCGACCTAGAACCCGAGGCCGCCGCCGCTGCCAAAGCCGCCCGTGCGGACCGTCGAGTTCGGCACGTCGAGGCGGAGGAAGTCGCGGAGGAACCCGCTCTTGACGTAGAGCGACACGGCGAACAGCTTCGTCACGCCGATGGGCTGCCAGTTGATCGCGAGCTCCCAACAGTGGAGGTCGCGCCGGAGCCCGAGCCGCGTCGTCGTGATCTCCATGGACGTGAGATCGACGCCGGTGCTCCCGGTCAGCGACCAGTTCTGCGTCAGCCGCGTGTTGAACTGCGACACGTCGAGCGTCGCGAGCGTCCGCCCGTCGCTGACCGCCGTCGGGGCGGTCCGGTTGATCGTGATCCCGAGGGCGACCGACCAGGGCGCTGAGTAGTCGACGTAGCCCACAGCCGCGCTCCGTGGGAGGATCGAGCTCGGGTCGTACGGGTCGCCCGGAAGCGGCGGGCTGTACACCGGACGGACGTCCGTGGCGCCCGAGCGGCGGGCCGACTGGAAGGTCCGGCTGATCTGGACGTTTGAGTTCGTGAGCCGGAGCGGCCGGCCGTTCGTCTCGAAGTACGTCACGGGCGAGGCCGTCGCCAGGGTGTCGACGGCGTAGGCTGAGAAGTTGGCGCTGCCGCTGGCGTTGAACCCGTAGGCCGTCGTCGTGAACCGCGCGGAGACGGGCCGGATGGGCTGCTGCTCCGCCGCGAAGTTGTACCCGCCCGACAAGCTCAGCGAGAGGAGCTGGTTCGTCTGGCTCCGCTCCTCGCCCGTCGAGTCGACGCGGACCGTCCGCCCCACGAACGTGTTCTGGACCGACAGGTTGAGCGCCCGCGTCGGGTCGGTCGGGATCGTCGGGTGGATCGCGTAGCGGCGCGTCCGGTTCGTGGAGTCTACCTGGACCTCCTTCACGAACCCGAACGCGGCGTAGTCGGGCTCGAACGAGAGCGACGCCTGCGGCGTGACCGTGTGGCGGATCCCGTCGAGCGCGCCGATGCGGATCGGGAAGGTCCCGTACAACTCCGTCGAGGCCGACGCGCTCAGCGCGAACCGGCGGACCGGCGTGAACCCCGGGTCGCTCGTCGTCACCACGCGGTTCAACTCGGACTCGAACGTCTGGACGACGGCCTCGTCGGCCCAGGTCTCGGTGAACGTGAGCGTCGGGCCGAACGTGAGGTTGTAGCGCGGGACCGAGAACGAGGCGTTGATCGGGACGGTCTGGACCACTTGGTAGTCGAACCGCCGCGTGTCGCAGGCCCGGTCGTCGGGGTCGGCGCAGGTCGCCTCGGCGAACGCGCTGGGGCTGAACAGCGCGTCGAGGGCGGAGACCCCGGTCGAGTCGCTGAGCGGCTGGTAGGCGAAGGCGTTCTGGGCGTTGGCGGTGTAGCTGAAGCTGATCTTCTCGTACCACCGGTCGTCGCGGCCGGAGCGGAACGGGAAGCGGCGCTGCTGCGAGAACGACACCTGCGGGAGCGTGGCCGTCGTCCGGTTGTTGGCAAAGTCCTGGAACGCCTGGACCGACGCGTTTAGCGACCGCCCGACGCTCGGCCACTGCTGAGCGTACGACACCGACGACGAGGTCGACGCCTGGAGCTGGTCGCTCACGTTGTCCGACGCCAGCCGCTGGCTGACCGACTGGAGGTTCACGCTCGCCGTGAGCCGCTGGCCCGCCGGGAACGACTGGTTGTGGCTCCACCGGAGCCCGACCGGCGTGCGCGGCGCGTAGTTCGGGTCCGTCGGCTCGCCCGTCACGATCCGCCCGTACTGGAGCCCGACCTGCCCGCTGTAGGCGTAGCGCTTGTTGTACCGGAACTGCCCGTCCAGCTGGAACGAGCCCTGCGTGCCCACCTTGCCCGTGAGCTGGGCGTCGAGGTAGTCGCTGATGGCCCAGTACCAGCCGACGTCGTCGAGAAAGATCCCGTACGCCGAGTCGCGGCCGTAGCGGAAGGGGAGGGGCCCGCTGCGCCGGCCCTCCGCCGCCGGGAAGTAGCCGAACGGGAGAATGAGCGGCATCGGCACGCCCAGCAGCTTGAGCTGGACGGGCCCCGTGAACACCCGCTCGCCGTCGACGACCTTGATCCGGCCCGCCTCGACGGCGTAGTGGGGGTGGTCGAGGTCGCACGTGGTGTAGGCCGCGTCCTGGGCGAACACGACGTGCGCGTCCTGCTGCTTGAGGATGCCGCCGAGGAGGTAGCCGTCCTCGATCTGCGTCCGCGCGCCGGTCACGCGGCCGCGGCGCGTGCGGAGGTTGTAGACGACCTCGCGGCCCGAGAACTGGCCCTCCTCGCCCTGGAACTGCGGGATGCCGACCTCGCCGGAGTCCGACGGCACACCCGACGCCCGCAGCACCTCGCGCGCCGATTCGTAGTCGACGCGGCCGGCCGAGATCTGCGCGCCCTCGTACTCTGTCTGCACGTTGCCGAAGAGCGACACCACGTCGCCCGGACCGTCCGGCTCGGCCCCGCCCCGAGGCGCCAGCGTCACGCGGAGCGAGTCGGTCGCGATGTAGCGGACGGCCCGGTCGAGTCCGCCCTCCGCGGCCGGGGCGCGGGGGACGGGCAGTGCGATGGGAGGCGCTGGGGTCTCCACCGTGTCCGGCGCCGCCCCCGTGTCGGTCCGCGGGACGACCGAGGCGGGCGGACTCGTGAGCGAGTCGGTCGGAGCGGCCAGCGTGTCCGCGACGGCGGGTGTTCCTGCCTGAGCCGTGTCGGGGACGACGACCTGGGCGCTGGCGGACGCCGCCAGCAGGAGGGCCAGAAATGGGAGGAGGCGGACCACGGGACCCGAACGGTCGCCGCGGCGGCTTCGTGCGCCCATGGCCGCGCTAGGCCGCGTCGTCGATGTGCTCGAAGACGAGGCGGGCCGCGCCGAGCATCGCCACGTCGTTGCCTCGCGTCTCCTGCACGATCTCGATCCCTTCGCAGAGCGACGGCATGGTCCAGCGCTTCATCGCGTCGCGCGCCGGGTCGAGCAGAAAGTCGCCCGCCCGCGACACGCCGCCGCCGACGACCACCTTCCGGATGTCGAGCAGGTTCACGATCGAGCCGAGGAGGACGCCCAGCTTGTGGCCGGCCCAGGTGAGGACCTCGCGCGCGGCCTCATCGCCCGCCAGCGCGGCCGCGTGGACCCGTTGGGGGGTCACGTGCTCGAGGTCGCGGCCCGACGTCGCGTAGAGGTTCGTTTCCCGGGCGAGGAGCTGATAGCGCGCGTGCCGCGAGAGGAACTTCTGCCCGAGGTAGGCCTCCAGCGCGCCCGCCACGCCGGTCCGGTCGTAGGGCCCCTCGTAGTCGATGGTCATGTGGCCGATCTCGCCCGCGGCGCCAGTCGTCCCGCGGAACAGCCGGTTGTCGACGATGATGGCCCCGCCGACGCCCGTCCCGAGCGTGACCATGATGAACGAGTCGAACGGGACGCCGGCCCCGTAGAACGCCGAGCCGAGGGCCGCCGCGTTCGCGTCGTTCTCGGCGATGATCGGGCCCCGCACCTCGATCCCCGCCTCGGCCATCCGCGGGCCGATGTGGTCGGCGAGGCGGACCCGCTCCCAACCGGGGATGTTCGGGGGCTTCGTCACCGTCGTCCGGTCCATCGACACGACGCCCGGCACGCCGACGCCGATGCCCTCGACGTGGCCGTGGGCCTCGAACCCCTGCACGACCCGCTGGACGCCCTCCACGATCCGGTCGAGCACGCGCTCTGGGCCGTGCTCGGCCTCGGTCGGCAGCGTCGCCTGTCGGACGATCCCGTCGGTCCGCTCGACGAGCGCGACCTTGAGGTTCGTCCCGCCGAGGTCGACGCCGACGGCGTATTCCGGGGTGGTCTCGGGCATCTACTCCGACGCTTCGACGCGGTAGACGCGCTCGCCGGGGCGGCGCATCCCGTACTCCTCTCGGGCCACCCGTTCGAGCGTCACGTCGTCGAGGCCGGCGTCCAGCCGGGCCTCCAACGTCTCGTTCTCTTTGGCGAGCCGCTGGTTCTCGACGGTCAGCCGGTCGAGCTCGTGGGCGTAGCTCGCCCGGCGGTACACGCTGTGGCTGTCGAAGAACGCGACCCAGAGTCCGAGCCCGATCACCCCGGCGATCAGGACGTTCCGGCGAAAGCGCTTGCTCATGGCGACGGGTGGGGGGATCCCTGAAGGTAGCGAGGACCGGCGGGGCCGCCCACCACGGTCGCCCGGTCTAGAACCGGAACGCCTCCATGCCCGGGTAGATCGCCGCGTCGCCGAGGAGCTCCTCGATGCGGAGGAGCTGGTTGTACTTGGCGAGGCGGTCGCTCCGCGAGGCCGAGCCCGTCTTGATCTGGCCGCACCCGCAGGCGACCGCGAGGTCAGCGATCGTCGTGTCCTCGGTCTCGCCCGAGCGGTGGCTCATGACCGAGGCGTAGGCGTAGCGGTGGGCGAGCTCCACGGCCTCCATCGTCTCGGTCAGGGTCCCAATCTGGTTCGGCTTGATGAGGATGGCGTTGGCCGTGTCCTCGTCGATCCCCCGCTGGAGCCGCGTCGTGTTCGTCACGAACAGGTCGTCGCCGACGAGCTGGATCTGCTCGCCGACGGCCTCGGTCAGCGCGGACCAGCCGTCCCAGTCGTTCTCGTCCATGGCGTCCTCGATCGAGATGATCGGGTACTCCTCGACCCAGCCGGCCCAGAACTCGACCATCTCCTCCGACGAGAGCTTCCGGTCCGGGTCGGACTTGTAGAAGACGTACTTCCCGTCCTCGTACATCTCCGACGCGGCGGGGTCGAGCGCGATGTAGAGGTCCTCGCCGGCCTCGTAGCCGGCCTGCTCGACGGCCTCCAGGATGACCTCAATGGCCTCCTCGTTCGAGCCGAGGTTCGGGGCGAACCCGCCCTCATCGCCGACGGCCGTCGAGTACCCCTTCTTCTTGAGGACCGCCTTGAGGTGGTGGAACACCTCGACGCCCATCCGGAGGCCCTCCGAGAACGTCTCGGCGCCGACGGGCATCACCATGAACTCCTGGAGGTCGACCGAGTTGTCGGCGTGCTTGCCGCCATTGATGATGTTCATCATGGGCACCGGGAGGCGCCGGGCGTTGGCGCCGCCGAGGTAGGCGTAGAGCGGGAGCCCGGCCACGATGGCGCCGGCGCGGGCGGCCGCCAGCGACACGCCGAGAAGCGCGTTGGCGCCCAGCTTCGACTTGTTGTCGGTCCCGTCGATCTCGAGCAGCGCGGCGTCGAGCGCCGGCTGGTCGAGCACGTCGAGGCCGATCACCTCCGCCGCCAGCGTCTCGTTGACGTTATTGACGGCCGTGAGGACGCCCTTGCCGAGGTAGACGTCGTCGTCGCCGTCGCGGAGCTCGACGGCCTCGTACTCGCCGGTCGAGGCGCCGGAGGGCACGGCTGCGCGTCCCACGGCCCCGTCGTCGGTGATCACGTCGACCTCGACGGTGGGGTTGCCCCGGCTGTCGAGGATCTGGCGGGCGTGGACGGAGGCGATGACGGACATGGCGGGTCGGGGGAGGGGAGGGCCCCAAGATACCGGCGACGCCCGCCGGAGTGCCCAACGAGCCACCGTTTCGATACGCGGAATGCGGGCCGACTCCCTCCGCCTAGGCGCCAAGGGGGGCGGGACGAGGCACCAGCAAGCGTGTGGCGTCCTGCTGTCCCGGTCTTGGACTCGTGGGGGGCGGCTGTGACAAAAAAAGCCGGCCGCCCTCCGAAGAGAACGGCCGGCGAAACGGTCCGCCTCGGTGTCGAGGCGGAGCGGGTCAGGCTAGCGGACGCGCGTCGTGCACGAGCCGTACGCCCCGAGGCTGGCCGAGACCGACTGGCCCGGGCTGAAGCCCTCGAGGAAGTACTGGTCGCGCGACGGCCCGGCCCGCTCGTAGCCGGCGGCGGCGCGGCGGGCGCTGGCCGCGATCTCCGCGCTCGAGCTTGAGGCGGCCACGTTTCGGTAGATGTCGGCGAGGCACCAGTACGCGAACCGGCCCCGGAGCGACGACGGGCGGCCGACCGACTGGGCGATCAGTCCGGCGCGGCGGTACAGGCTCGGGCCGTGGTTCGGGAAGTACTCGAGCGCCCGGTTGAAGTCGGACGACGACCCGTAGGCGCTCACGCCGCGCGAGTAGAAGAAGTCGGCGCGCTGGGCGTTCGACTGGGCGTTCGTGATGGCCCGGTTGAAGAGGTCGTTGCCCCTGCCCGACTCGCCGTCGCGGTAGGCCTGGAAGGCCAGCGCGAGGAGCGTCCGCGGGTTGTCGACCTGGCTCGTGATGACGTCGAGGCGGAGGATCTGACTCCGGATCTCGGCCACGTCCTCACCGAGCGCCTCCAATCGGTCGGGTTGCTGGAGCACGACGCCGAGGAGTTGCAAGGCCTCTTGATCCCCGATGGACCCCCCTCGGAGGTCGGCGATCAGCGCCTCGACGGCCTCGTCGGAGCCGACGGAGACGCCACCCTGCTCGGCCGGGTCGGTCTCGATGTAGTCGGCGTACTGCGTGTAGCTCTGCTGCAGCGCCGCGTCGTCGAGGGCCGCGGCGATCTGGCGGATAAACTCGGCCCGGTCCGGGTTCGGCTGCTCGGCCCCGAACTCGTCGGCTGAGGCGTTGAAGAGCTGAACGATGTACCAGTCCTCGAGGCTGTCCGGCTGGGCCTCGAACGCCCGGTTGAACGCGTCGAACTGGCGCTCGGCCGCGTCGTCGTAGTAGGCGCTGTTCTGGAAGAAGAAGAAGCCCTCGCGGAGGTCGCGGAGGTACGGGTCGTAGGCGATGTTCTGGGCCCGCATCGCCTCGACGCCGGCCGCGCGGGACGCGAGCGCCGAGTCGAGGTAGGCCACCTTCTCGGTCCGGTTGGTGGAGTCGACCTGGGCCGCGAAGTCCTCGTAGATCGAGGCCATCCGGAGGTAGTTCCGGTCGTCGGGGTCCTCGCCCGTGAACAGCGGCTCGTTCTCGAGGAGCCACGTGATGTAGGGGTAGGCCGCGCAGTAGTCCCCGTTCCGGTAGTACTCGGACCCGAGGCTGAAGTTGGCCCGCGTCGTCTCCTGGATCAGGACGTACGTGTCGGCGCAGTAGTCGCCCGGGCCGTACGCCGTCGGCGTGTCGGGCACGAACGGCGTGTCGTCGCGCGAGACGTTCCCGCCGGTCGAGGGTGGCGCGCTGCACGCGGCGAAGACGCCGAAGGCGAGGAGGAAGAGGGCGAGGCGGGTCGGTCGCATGGGCCGAGGGTGTGTCGTGTCGAGAGGGGTGAGAGTGGGGCGAGCCCCGCGGAACCTAGTCGAAGCGGCGGCGGACGAACCAGCGCTCGCCGAAGTTGAGCGTCAGCGTCCCCTTGAAGAACGTGTCACGGACGAGTACGCCCTCGGCAGAACCGCGGGTTCCGACCTCGAGCCCGAGGTCGAACCGGGCGCCGGTCAGGCGGTTTGGGACCGAGACGCCGCCGGTGAGCGCGAGCGTCGTGACGTCCTCGCCGGCCGGGGCGTAGAGCCCGTTCTCGGCGTACCCGCCGATCCGGTACGACGACCGCTGGAACACGCCCGCGCGGCGGTCCCGGCCCGCCGGCGTGATCTCGAACCCGCCGCCGACGCGGACCCGGTCGCTGAGCAGGTCGAGCCCGGTGCCCGGGTCGTAGCCGCCGACGGGCAACGAGCTGTCGAAGCCGGACCACGGCTCGTACGACGCGTCGAGCGCGGCGAGCCAACGGAGCCCCGAGAGGTAGGCCACGCCCCCGCGGACGGCGAGGGGGATCGTCACGTCGCCGTCGACGGAGAGGCTGCCGTCGGGGGCGCGGAGCGTGTCGCGGTCGAGGCTCTCGCCGAGCGTGACGGTCCGCGAGGCGTCGAGGGCCGCGGGGAGTCGGACCGAGGCGGCGACCGTGAGGGCGTCGTCGTCGGTGGCGAGGTTGCGGGCCGTGACCGCCGCGCCGAGCGTGGCGGTGATCCCGCGGAGCCGCGTCACGCGCGCCTGGCGGGTCTCGAGAAAGACGTTGTCGTCGAAGTCGGTCCGCTGGAGAAGCTCCTGCGAGCCGAACAGGACGTCGGCGGAGGCGCCGAGTTGGAGGAACGACCCGACCTTCGCGCCGACGCCGGCCGAGAGCTGCTGGAGCCCGCCGGCGCCCTCCTGGTTGAGGGTGTACGGGGCCATGTCGCCCTCGACCGAGAGCGAGTCGCGGATGGCGGCCCGGTAGTTGACGCGCGAGAAGGGGCGGTAGGCGAGCGTGACGCCGAGGCGGCCGGGGAGGAGCGGGACCCCGAGGTGGAGCGACGACAGGTCGCCCGCGGTCCCGACGCTGGCCTCGTCCGTGAGCGCGTCCTCGCCGCGGACCGTCGCGAGGCTCGCGCCCGCCGAGAACGTCGTGAGCGCCTGGTCCGACCAGAGCGCCGGGTTCGACAGGTTCACGTACGTCCCGGACCGGAGCGCCGTCGCGGCGTGGCCCAGCGCGACCGACTGGGACGACCCGAACTCGACGCGCTCGCCGAGGCCGTACAGCGAGTAGATCGAGCCGTAGTTGTTCTGCCCCTGGGCCCGCGCACCGGCGCAGACGACGAGGGCGAGGAGGAGCGCGGAGAGGCGCATGGACACGAGAGGGGTCAGAGCGGGGGACACGCGAGCGGCGCGGACGTTGCTACTCCGGCGCGGAGCCGACGAGGGTCAGCGTGAACCGCGGGCCGGGGTCGGGCTGCGACTCCGGCAGGAGGAGGGGGAAGATGTCGAGCGAGGGGATCCCCGTGACGGATCGCAACTCGTACCGCTCGAAGGCCTGCGCGGGGTCGAGGAGGAGCGCTTGCACCTGCTGTGTCAGCCCCGTCGTCGCGACGACGGTCAGCTCGCCCGAGCCATCGTACACGACGCTGTCGGAAAGCCGGACGAGCTCTTCTTCACCGTCGACCGTGCGGATGCCGTAGAGGAACGACCGGCTGGCGATCGGGCGGACGAACGCCCCGTCGCGAGCCAGCGACGCGTCCAGTGGCAGCCGGATGCGGGCCCGCGCCAGCGGGGTCGACCCGATCGGCGAGAAGTCGGCGTCGAACCGGACCGCCGCGCCGGGGCTGGCGCGGACGCCGAGCGTGCCGCTGGGCACCATCGTCGGGGCCTCGGTGGCGATTGACGAGAACACCTCGGAGAGCGGGAAGCGGACCGTGTCCTCGCCCACGACGACGCGGAGCCCGGAGCCCTCGCTGGCGAACGTGTTGAACCCGAAGACGACGCCGGGCGCCGCCACGAACGAGGCCGGCACGTCAAGCGCGAAACCCTCGAAGTCGTCGTCGAAGTCGTCGCTGAGGAGGAGGGCGGCGTTCGCGCTCACCCACGCGTCGGGCAGGTCGAACCGCCGGAGCGTGTCGGACGCGACGACGGTCGTAGTCGAGAGCACGTCGCCGGTCGCGAACAGCGTGTCGGCCGGGTAGCTCGTGTCGACCTCCCAGCTGCCCTGGATCTCGCGGAGCTCGAGCGGGAGGGCCGTCGTCGTGTCGCCGTAGGCGTAGGCGCGGTCGAGCTCGAGCCACGCGTCGGTCACGTCGCCCGCCTCGGCGTCGCCGTCGAGGGTGCTGGGCTGGAGGAGGTCGACGTAGGCGACGGCGCGGGCGTCGCCGAAGACGGGGTCCACCACGCGGCCGGCGAGCACGCGCGTCTGGATCGCCGTCGTCGTGCTGGTGGACGCGATGCCGATGGCGACCGTCGTGTCTGGGACCTCCGTGTAGGTCGTCACGGGGACCGTCCGGACGTTCGGATCGAGCTGCTCCTCGTCGATCAGGCCGAGGCCGACCCCGGCGGGGTCCTGGCAGGCGGAGAGGAGGAGGACGGCCGCGGCGGCGGCGACGGTGAATCTCACGGGGGGCGGTGTCGGTCGGGGGGACGGGGCGCCTTCCCAACGACGCCCCGCCGCGATTCGCATGAGGGCGCGCCGAAAGGGACGACGGACCTCCAGCCTAGCGAGTCTGCGAGGCGCCCGACCGGGCGGATCCTGCAAAAAAGCGACGCGGCCGGGCGTCGCTGCCCGGCCGCGTGCCGTGTGGGAGGGGCGTGGGGGCTACGCCGCGAGGGCTGGTCCGAGCGACGTGTACAGCTCGGCGGCCGTGTCGGCGACGGCCTCGGGGTCCTCGCTGAGCGTCGGCCCGGTGGGCTCGCCGTCGGCGGCGCGGTCCGAGCCGGCGTAGGCCGCGGCGTCGGCCGTGTCGAGGCCGATCTGGCGCATCGTCTTCCCGGCCCAGCCGGCCGGCAGGCCGAGGCCCTCGGCCTCCTCGGCCGTGAGCGTGTGGCTGTACCCGTCGTCGCCCTCCGGCGTGTAGACGGTCCGGACGCCCGACAGGACCTCGCTGTCGCCGAGCTCCTCCTGCAAGACGTGTGGCACGAACGAGCTGATCCAGCCGGCGGCGTGGACCACGTCGGGTCGCCAGCCGAGGTTCTCGACGGTCGAGAACGCCGCGCGCGCGAAGAAGAGGGCGCGGGCCGGGTTGTCCTCGAACACCTTCTCCGACTTCCGCTCCTGGTGGAGCCCCTTCCGCTTGAAGAAGTGGACGGAGTCCATGAAGTAGACCTGGAGCCGGATGCCCGGGATCGAGGCCACCTTCACCTTGAGGGTGTCCTTGGCGTCGCCGGCCTCGATCTCGGCACCGGACAGGCGGATGACTTCGTGGAGCCGGTTCCGGCGCTCCGACACCACGCCGTAGCGGGGCATCAGGATGCGGGGCTCGACGTCTTTGTGCTCCTGGAGCGCTTCCGGGAGGACCCGGAGAACCTGGGAGACCTCGGTGGTCTCGGAGAACGGGGCGACTTCTCCGGCGACGAACAGTACTCGCATCGATGGGGGACGGTGGGACCTCGATTCGGCGCGTGAAAACTAACTCCGTTGGGGGGGGGGCCGCCACCGTGCTCGCCGAGGCGCTCGTATCATGGTCGCTCGCCCGGCCTCCGACCCGTGACCAAAGCTCAGATCGTCGACCGTATCGCCGAGGCCACCGGCCTCACCAAACTGGAGACGGAGGCCGTGGTCGACGGGTTCATGCACACCGTCCTCGACGCCGTGTCGGAGGGCGACCGGGTCGAGCTCCGAGGATTCGGCACGTTCAAGTCCGTCGAGCGCGCGCCCCGCACGGCGCGCAACCCGCGGACCGACCAGCCCGTGCCGGTCCCGCGCCGGATGGTCCCCGTCTTCAAGCCCGCCCAGGAGTTCCGCCGCCGCGTCGAGGAGGAGGGGGCCGAGCGGCTGGTGGGTGCGGAGGACGACGCCTAGACGACCCATGCCGGCCTGCGACTCGTGTGGCGCGAGCCTCGACCCCGAGGCCACCGTCTGTGACCTGTGCGGCACGCCCGTTGCCGCGACCCCGTCGGTCTCGGCGGACCCGCCGGCCGAGTCGGTCGAGGCGGAGGGCCAGCCGCGGGCCGGAGCGGCCTGCCCCGCATGCGGCCACGTGAACCCGCCCGGGAGCCGCTTCTGCAACGCCTGTGGCGCCGACCTCCCCGTCGAAGCGCCGACCGCCACACCCGCCCCCGCGGCTCCGACGGCGGGCGAGCGGCCGTCGTCGGCCGCCGGGAAGCGCGGGCTGATGGTCGTCGGCCTCGGCGTGCTCGCCGTCGTCGCGCTCTACGGGCTGACGCTGCTCTCGCCCCGCGACGCCCCCGAGCCGGCGCCGGCCACCGAAGAGGTCGGGGAGGCCGCGCCGATTCCCGAGGGGGCCCCCCCGCTTCCGGACTCGCTCCAGGCCGCGGCCGACCGCTTCGCCGACCTGGGGACGGCAGAGGGGTGGTACGAGTCCGGCCGGTACTATCTCACGGCGGCGTTCAACACGGTCCAGACCGACCCCACGTCGAGCGTCCGCTGGGCGCGGCGGGCCATCGAGGACTTCGAGCGGAGTCTCGCGCTCGAGGAGGATCCGCAGGTCCGCGTGGCCCTCGCCGAGGCCGCGACCTTCGACCCGGCGGATCCGATGCGTCCGATCCAGGAACTCCGCACCGTCCTCGACGCGGATCCCGACAACCTCGACGCCACGTTCCTCTTGGCCGAGCGGCGCCTGATGATCGGCCGCGTCGACAGCGCACGGGTGGCGTTTGAGCGGATCGTGGAGATCGCCCCGCCCGGCGCGCCGGTTCGACAGCGGGCGGAGGCGGCGCTCGCCTCGATGGGCCCCGCCGGCGGGTGACGCGCGCCGCGCTCGGCCTCGCCGTCGCGCTTCTCGGGGGCTGCGCGCGCGACGACGGCGCCGCGCTCGTGTTCGCCGCCGCCTCCACCGTCGACGTCGTCCGACACGTCACCGAGGCGGAGACGGCCGCGGGGCGGCCCGCCTCGGTGAGCGTCGCGGCCTCCTCCGTGCTGGCCCGCCAGATCGCTCAGGGCGCCCCCGCCGACGTCTTCGTGACCGCAGATCCGGACTGGATCGACTGGCTCGTCACCCAGGGGGTGGCGCTCATCGACCGTCGTGAGGTGGCCCGTGGACGGCTCGTGGTCGTCGGCCCCGCAGACGCACCCTCGACCCGTTCCGTCGCCGACGCGCTCGCGATGGCCGAGCGGATCGCGCTCGCGGACCCGTCGCACGTGCCTGCAGGGGCCTACGCGGAGACCTCCCTCCGACGCCTCGGCGTCTGGGACGAGGTCGCGCCGCGCGTCGTGGCGGCGGGAGACGTGCGCGCCGCCGTCGCGGCCGTCGAGACCGGGACGGCGGACTGCGCCGTCGTGTACGCGTCGGACGCTCAGGCCTCGTCCCGCGTCCGGGTGCTCGCCGAGGTGCCGGAGGCGGTCACGCCGCCCATCCGCTACGAGGCGGCCCTTCTTGACCCCAGCCGCGGCCGGGCCGTCTTCGACGCGATCGTCGGAGCAGGGGACGTGTGGCGAGAGGCCGGGTTCGACCCCGCTCGCCCATGACGCCCGCCGACTGGGACGCCGTCGTGATCAGCGTGCGCGTCGCCGTCGGGGCGACGGTGTTGGCGGCCGGGCCGAGCCTCGCGCTCGGGTGGTGGCTCGCTCACCGCCGCGGCCCGTGGGCGAGCGTCGTCGAGTTCGTCGTTCTCCTGCCGCTCGTCCTTCCCCCCGTCGTCACCGGCTACGCGCTGCTGCTCGTCCTCCCGCGTGGGGTCGCGTTTACGTGGGGGGCGGGCGTCATCGCGGCAGCGATCGTCGGTCTCCCGCTGTTCGTGCAGCTCGCGCGAGCGGGCTTCGAGGCGATCGACCGCGACCTGCTGGACGCCGCCCGGGTTGACGGCGCGGGGCGGTGGGCCGTGGCCCGCGCCGTCGTCGCGCCTCTGGCGGCGCCCGCGGTCGCGGCCGGCGCCGCGCTCCACTTCGCCCGGGCCCTCGGCGAGTTCGGAGCGACGCTCGTCGTGGCCGGCAACCTCCCGGGGCGGACGCAGACGGTCCCGCTCGCGCTGTTCAGCCGGCTCAACCAGATCGGCGGCGAGGCCGCGTCGATCCGGCTCGCCGTCGTCGCCATCGTCCTCGCGGCGGTGAGCCTGGGCCTCTCCCGCGTGTTGCTCCGTCGGTGGACGATCGGGGCTGCACCGTAGCTTGGCGCGTCTGCCGCCCTCCCCATGCGCATTGCCGCCGTCGTCCTGCTGATCGCCGTCGCCAGCGGGTGCGCTGCGACCGCCCCCGCCTCGGTGGTCGCGCCGAGCCCCGCGGTGGTGGTCGCCGTCGAGCCCCCCGCGCCGCCGCCGGTCCCGGTCGCCGAGCGTCCCGAGGTGGTCGAACTCGCCCCGCTCGTCCCGCCGCCCGTCCCCGAGCGCCGCATCGAGCGGCGGTCGGTCTACGAGCAGGCGGGGGTGACCGAGTGGACCCTCGCGAACGGGCTCACGGTCGTGTATCTGCACGAGCCCAACGCCGACGTGTACCGCGCTCGCGTCCAGGCGCCGACGGGTTGGGTGTCGCTCCCAGCGTCGATGCGCAGCGTGTTCGAGGAGGGCGGCGCCGCGACGTGGGGCGGACTCCTGGCCTCAGTCGAGCCGCGGCGGCGGGTCGCCGTGGCCGAGGCTGAGACGCTGGCGGAGCTCGTCGGATCGGTCGAGGCGCTCTTTACGCGCCCCTCGGACCCGCCCGTGTCGGAGGCGATCGCGAGCGCCTTCGACCGGCCGTCTGATTTCGTCGTCGTGCTGTCGGGCCCGGTCGAGCGGGAATGGGTCGAGCCCGTTATTGCAACTGCCCTCGCACCCCTCCGCGGGCGCGACTCCGAGTTTGGGCCCCTCCTCGAGACTCCGGAGCCGATCGCGTCGGCGAGTCTCGTCGCCGAGATCAACGCCGGATGGGACGACCTCCCCGCCATCGTCTTGCTGAGCCACCTCCTGGCCGATCGGAGCGGGAGGGGAGACGCCGTTCGCCTCGACTTCGACGCCCCACGGCGAGTGGCGCACGCGCTCGTCGACCCCTCGGGGGCAGGGGCCGACGTCTTTCGCCCCGCCTCGGACGACGCGATCCGCGTGGCCCGGACCGAGAGCGCTCGTGCGGCGGCCTCTCCGGAGGGGCGGATCCTCGCGCTCGCGATCCTCTACGAGGTGCCCGGCAACGTCCGCCCGGCCCGCCCGCCGTCGGACGCGCTGACGCTCTCCGACCGGATCGAGCGTACGCCGCCCGCCCGTGTCGTCGACCTTCTCGGTCGCCTCGCCCAGGCGGCCGTCGTCACGGCCCCGCCGCCCCTCCCATCTCTCCCCGAGTGACCGTGGACCCGCTTTTCACAGACGACGAACGCGAGCGCATCCGGCTGGCCGTGGCCGAAGCCGAGACCCGGACGGCGGGCGAGATCGTCCCCTACGTGGTGCGCCAGAGCGGGGACTACGACGTCGCGACGTGGCGGGCCGCCTCTGCTGGGGCGCTCCTCGCAGGGACCCTCGCCCTCGCCGTCGCGTGGCTCAACGACGGGTGGGGCTGGGGCTGGCTCTACTCGGCCTGGGCGCTCGCACTCGTGATGGCTGGGGGGGGCGTCCTCGGCGCGTTCCTGACGCTCCTCGACCCGGTCCGCCGGGCCCTCGCGGGGGCCGAGCGGCTCGACACCGCCGTGCACCGACGCTCGGCCGTCGCGTTTCTCGAGGAGGAGGTGTTCGACACCCGCGACCGGACCGGCATCCTCCTGTTCGTGTCGCTCTTCGAGCACCGGATCGAGGTCGTCGGGGACGCGGGCATCAATGCGAAGGTGGAGCAGCACGAGTGGGAGGAGGTCGTCGACCTCATCCGCACTGGCATCCGCGGGCAGTCGTTGGCGGACGGGCTCGTGGCGGCGATCGAGAAGTGCGGCGACCTCCTTCATCGTCGCGGCGTCGCCGTCCGCCCCGACGACACCGATGAGCTTCCGGACGACGTCCGCGTGCGGGACGAATGAGGGCGGGGGGCCTCCTCGCAGTCCTCCTGCTCGCGGTGCCTGGGGCCGCAGCGCTCGACGTCCCCCCGCTCACCGGTCGCGTCGTCGACCTGGCCGACGTTCTCGACCCGGCCACCGAGGCGGCCCTGGTCGCGCGGTTGGCGGCGCACGAGGACAGCACGTCGAATCAGGTCGTCGTCCTCACGATCCCGTCGCTCGAGGGTGAGATTCTGGAGCCGTACGCGACGCGCGTGTTCCGGACGTGGGAGCTCGGCCAGGCCGACCGCGACAACGGCATCTTGCTCCTCGTCGCCGTCGCCGACCGCGAGCTCCGGATCGAGGTCGGCTACGGGTTGGAGGGCTCGCTCACCGACGCCACGTCCGGGTCGATCATCCGGGCCGAGATCGTCCCGCGGTTCCGCGACGGCGACTTCGACGCGGGCGTCGTGGCCGGGGTCGACGCGATCCTGGGAGCTATCGACGGTAGCTACGCGCCCCGGCCGCTCGCGGGTCTCCGCGACGGTCAATGGAAAGAACTGATCCTCTTCGGCGGCATGACGCTCCTCTTCGCGCCCTTCTTTCTCGTCCCGGCGGTCCTCCACGGGTTCACGTGGGAGACGGCCCGCGTGCAGACCATCACCGGCTCGGTCTTCGTCCTGTTCATGCTGGGGATGCCGCTCTTCGTCGCCACGGACTCCGCCCTGCTGACGCTCAGCATCTCGATCGGCGTTCTCCTCGTGCTTCTGCTCCTGTGCTTCCTCGCGGACCGCATTCTGGAGGCGAACCCGAAGCTCCGTGCTTGGCGGGAGCACTGGCAGAAAAAACAGGCCGCGTTCAAACGGGCGCGCTCCCGTGGGGCCACGACGGTCGTCGTCGATGGTCGGCCGTACTCCGTCCCGACCTCGTCGTCGTCGGGCGGGTTCAGCGGCGGTGGGGGCTCGTCCGGTGGCGGCGGCGCCTCGGGGAGCTGGTGACGGCCGTCTCGGTCGGTATGTGACCGAGGCAGACTGGCCGGAGCTACAGCGCCTCGATGCGGAGGAGCGTGCCGTCGACGTCGCGGAGGTAGATCGCGGCCGGCGTTTCGGTGTACCGGATGCCCTGGAGGTCGAGGCGGGCGCGGAGGAGCGTGACGGTCCGCCGCGGCATCCCGAAGGCGAGCTCGTGCACGCCGCGGGCCGTCTCGTCGTCGGACTCGACGAGCTCGAAGACCTGGTGGCCCTCGGCGTCGAGCATCTGGGCCCGCGGCTGCGCCGTCATCGGGTGGACGCCCAGCCCGCCGAGCGTCAGCCCCAGGGCGGTGACGTAGAAGTCGAGCGCCTCGTCGAACCGCGTCGTGCGGACGCAGACGCTGCGGAGCCAGATCGCGGAGCTCGGCTTGCGGAGGGCGCGCTCGGCTTGGCGATACGCGGAGTCGAGCGTGGCGGAGGTGGGAGACATGTGGCGGGCGTGCCGGGGAAAGAGAGTGATCGACGCACAGTCTCCTCCACCGGTTATGCCAGCGTTTCTCCGACCCGTTCACCGCGCGCTGGTGGAACGATCCCGCCCAGATCCTCTGGCCTAAAACACGGTGCCTCCGTCGACGGATGCCTGCCTAGGCTCCGGAGAGCGGTCGGGGCCCGTCATCGTCCCGATCCAGCGACGACAGTCGGCGTCGATCCCGAGGGCGTGGGGCCCACCCGTGACGCCCGGTGCGTCGAGGCCCGTCGCGTCCAGGGAGCTGGGCCCGGTCAGGCTGCACGCGGTGAGTACGAGAGAGCAGACCCGAACGAGAGCGGCACTCATTTAGGGGCGGTGAGACCGTCCAACGCTCGCCCTCGGGTCTCCGACCGGCGTCCCCTCCGCAGGGGAGCCCACCCCGCTCCGCCTCGCCGCCGAGGCGGGCGGGGCTACATGAACCCCAGCGTCAGCCGGGCCTCGTCACTCAGCATCTCCATCGAGTACGACGGCACGAACACGAGGTCGATCTTCGCGTGCGCCACGCCCTCCAGCGCGTTGACGCCCTGCTCGACCTCGGCCGGCAGCGTCTCGGCGGCCGGGCAGTTCGGCGCCGTCAGCGTCATCTTGACCGTGACGTCCTTGCCGTCGGCCTCGGGCGCGTCCTCGATGGTCCAGCCGTAGATCAGGCCGAGGTCCCAGATCGGGACGGGGATCTCCGGGTCGTAGATGGTCCGCATGACCTGGACCATGCCGTCTTCGAGCTCGGAGAGGTCGTCGGCCTCGCGGCCGTCGCGGAGGAAGTCGCGTTCCATGGGTCGTTGGACGTGCGGGGTGAAACGTGGAGCGTTCGACGCCGCACGTTCCACGTGTCTACTTCAGCCGCTCGGCGATGCGGGCGTCGAGGTGGTCGCGGACGGCCTCGATCGGCACCATCTCGACCACGTCGTGGGCGAAGGCGTAGAGGAGCATCGCCCGCGCGTCGGCCTCGGAGACGCCGCGGCTGCGGAGGTAGAAGATGTGCTCGGGCTCGATGGCGCCGGTCGTCGAGCCGTGCGAGCACTTGACGTCGTCGGCGTAGATCTCGAGCTCCGGTTTCGAGTAGTGGTGCGCGTCGGGGCTGAGGACGACGCCCTGGCTCTGCTGGTAGGCGTTCGTCTGCTGGCCCTCGCGCTGGACGAACACCTTGCCGTTGAAGACGCCCGTGCCCTGGTCGTAGATGATGCCCTTGAACAGCTCGTTCGACTCGCAGCCCGGGGCCACGTGGTCGATCAGCGTGTTCGTGTCGACGTGCTCGGCGCCGTGGCAGATGTAGAGTCCGCCGATCGTCGCGTTGCCGCCCTGGCCGGCCGGCACCATCACGGAGTTGTTCCGGACCGTCCCGGCCGCGAACGTGAACGTCAGCGTGGAGACCGTCGAGTCGCGCTCCTGGTAGCTCTGGACGTGGGTGACCGCGTTGGCGTCGTCGCCCTCGTCCTGGATCCGGACGTGCGTGACGTTCGACGCAGGGCCGGCCACGATCTCCGTGAGGTCGTTGCGGAACGTCGGCGCGTCGCCGCGGACGACGTAGGTCTCGATCACCTTGACCTCGGCGGTCTCGCCGACCACGAGGAGGTTGCGGCCCTGCACGAACGTCGGCCCGTCGGCCGTGAGGACGTTCACCACGTGGATCGGCCGCTCGACGGCGACGCCGCGTGGGACGTGGAGGTAGACGCCGTCCAGCGAGAGCGCGGCGTTGAGGGCCGCGAACGCGTCGCGCTCGACGCGGACGTGGGCGCCGAACGTGTCGGCGAGGGCGTCGGGCGACTGGCGAGCCGTCTGGGCCAGCGACGCGACCGTCACGCCCTCCGGCAGCCCGCCGAGGTCCGAGGCCTCCGCGTCGAACCGGCCGTTGACGATCACGACTCGGACCGCGTCGAGCCCGTCGATCCGGGCCGCGGCCAGGTCCGCCTCGGTCGCCGAGGCGGGGGGGGCGGGGGCGTAGTCGGGCTTGAGGGCCGGGCGGAGGTCGGTGTACTTCCACGCCTCGTCGCGCGTCGACGGCAGGCCGGCGGCCTCGAACGCGTTCTTCGCGGCGGTGCGGCGGACGGCGAACGGGTCGGGCGCGCCGTCGCCGGAGAACGCGCCCTCCAGCGCCTCCGTCGCGTGGCGGAGCAGGGCGGGGGCCTTTTCGAGGTCGATCATGGGGTGGGGGATGGGGTAAGGGTGAAGAGCGAGGGGCTCGTCGCCCCCCACGCGTCACTCGTTACGCCGCGGGGGCAGCTTCCTCGATGAGCCAGTCGTAGCCCTTCACTTCGAGCTCCTCGGCCAGCTCCGGACCGCCGGACCGGACGATGCGGCCGTCGACGAGGACGTGCACCTTGTCCGGCGTGATGTAGTCGAGGAGGCGCTGGTAGTGCGTGATGAGCACGAACGCGCGGTCCTCCGAGCGGAGCTTGTTGACGCCGTCGGAGACGACCCGGAGCGCGTCGATGTCGAGGCCGGAGTCGGTCTCGTCGAGGATCGCGAGGCGCGGGTCGAGCATGGCCATCTGGAAGATCTCGGCCCGCTTCTTCTCGCCGCCCGAGAACCCCTCGTTCACCGACCGCTGCGTGAGCTTCGGGTCGAGGTTGACGAATGCGGCCTTCTCGCGCATCAGCTTGATGAAGTCGCCGACCGGCAGCGGCTCCTGCTTCCGGTGCTCGCGGACCGAGTTGACGGCCGTCCGGAGAAACTGGTGCGTGCTCACGCCGGGGAGCTCGACCGGGTACTGGAACGCCAGGAAGAGGCCCTCGCGGGTCCGCTCCTCCGGGTCCATCTCGAGGAGGTCCTCGCCGTCGAACTCGACGGAGCCCTCGGTGATCTCGTAGTCGTCGCGGCCGGCGAGGACGCTGGCGAGCGTCGACTTGCCGGACCCGTTCGGGCCCATGATGGCGTGGACCTCGCCCGAGTTGACGTCGAGCGAGAGCCCCTTGAGGATCTCGTGGTCCTCGACGGAGACGTGGAGGTTGTGGACGGAGAGGAGAGACATGCGTCGTTCGGAGTGCGGCGCCCGCGTCGGGCGCTCGTTCGGGAGAGTCGTTGAGTCGGTCCGCCTCGGCGTCGAGGCGGACGGGGTCGGCTAGCCGACGGAGCCTTCGAGCTGGACCGAGAGCAGCTTCTGGGCCTCGACGGCGAACTCCATCGGCAGCTTGGCCAGGATCTCCTTGGCGTAGCCGTTGACGATGAGGTTCAGGGCGTCCTGCTCCGAGATCCCGCGGGCCTGGCAGTAGAACATCTGGTCCTCGCCGACCTTCGAGGTGGTCGCCTCGTGTTCGACCTGGGCCGTCTCGTTGTGGATCTCGATGTACGGGAACGTGTGGGCCCCGCACTGGTCGCCGATGAGGAGCGAGTCGCACTGGCTGAAGTTCCGCGCGTTCGCCGCCTTCTTGTTCACGCGGACGAGCCCGCGATACGAGTTGTTGGACCGGCCCGCCGAGATGCCCTTCGAGATGATCGTGCTCCGGGTGTTCTTGCCCAGGTGGATCATCTTGGTGCCGGTGTCGGCCTGCTGGAAGTCCTTCGTGAAGGCGACCGAGTAGAACTCGCCGACGGACCCGTCGCCCTTGAGGATGCAGGACGGGTACTTCCAGGTGATGGCCGAGCCGGTCTCGAGCTGGGTCCAGGTGACCTTCGAGTTGCGGCCGGAGCAGAGGGCCCGCTTGGTCACGAAGTTGTAGACGCCGCCCTTGCCCTCGGCCGAGCCGGGGTACCAGTTCTGGACCGTCGAGTACTTCACCTCGGCGTCGTCGTGGGCGATGATCTCGACGATGGCCGCGTGGAGCTGGTACTCCTCGCGCATCGGGGCCGTGCAGCCCTCCATGTACGAGACGTAGCCGCCGTCCTCGCAGACGATCAGCGTCCGCTCGAACTGGCCCGTGTTGGCCTCGTTGATCCGGAAGTAGGTCGAGAGCTCCATCGGGCAACGGACGCCCTTCGGGATGTAGCAGAAGCTCCCGTCGGAAAACACGGCCGAGTTGAGCGCGGCGTAGAGGTTGTCCGTGTAGGGGACCACCTTGCCCATGTTGGCCTTGACCAGCTCGGGGTGCTCCTGGACGGCCTCGGAGAAGGAGCAGAAGATGATGCCCTGCTCGGCGAGCTCCTTCTTGAACGTGGTCCCGACCGAGACGGAGTCCATCACGGCGTCGACGGCGACGCCGGCGAGGGCGGCCTGCTCCCGGAGCGGGATGCCGAGCTTCTCGAAGTCCGCCAGGATCTCCTCCGGCACATCGTCGAGCGAGTCGTACTTGGCCTTCGAGCCCGGCGCGGCGTAGTAGTACGCGTTCTGGTAGTCGATCTCCGGGACGTTGAGGTGGGCCCAGTTGGGCTCCTTGCCCTCGTCGAGGAGCTTGAAGAAGTGCCGGAGCGCCTTCAGCCGGAACTCCAGGAGCCACTCGGGCTCCTCCTTCTTCATCGAGATGAACCGGACGATGTCCTCCGAGAGGCCCTTCGGGGCCTTCTCGGACTCGACGTTCGTGGTGAAGCCGTACTTGTAGCCCTGCTCGGCGACGTCCTCGAAGAAATCGTGCTCTGTGTAGGTCGGCATGGGCGGTAGATCGTGTCCGGAGCGAACCGGGCGTAGAGGGGGCTGTTCCACCAAGACGGGGCGAACCGGGCCAGTCGCACGTCGGTCCCGATGAACCCCGTCCGAAGTCGGATCGGGGGGGGAGGTACGAAGTTCGGGTCACTCGCCGTCTCCTGCCCGGCTGAGGGGTGAAACGTCCCCGAAGGCCTGGTGTCACAGCCCCCCTTCACTATGACCGAGTCTCTCCCGTTCGCCATCACCGAGCGCGCCCGCCAGCGGCTGGCATCCGTCGCCGTCGCCGAGGGCGTCGACCTTGGTGAAACGTTCCTCCGGGTCGCCGTGGTACCCGGCGGCTGCTCGGGCCTGACCTACGACCTCGGCTGGGACACCGTCGCCGGCCCGGCCGACGAGACCGTCGAGGTCGACGGGCTCCGCCTCGTGCTCGACCCGCGTTCGCTTGTGACCGTCGAGGGCACGACGCTCGACTTCACGGATGGCCTCGAGGGCAAGGGCTTCCACTTCGACAACCCCCAGGCTGTTCGGACGTGCGCTTGCGGCGAGTCGTTCTCGCTGTGAGAGGACCGCTCGTCGTCGTCGTCCTCGTCGGCCTCGGTGCCTGCGCCGATGACCCCGGTGCGTCGGCCCCGACCGTCCCGAACCCGACGGCTTCCGAGACGGTCAACCCCGCACCCGGCCTCGAGGCCGACGCGATGGCGCCGGCCGTCCAGGCCTCCGACCCGACGAGCGCCGACGCGGCGACCGACCGGCTCCTCGCCTACATCGGCGCCCACGCCGAGGGCTCTGCCGAGGCGGACACCTTCTGGGCGCCCGAGGGGCTCCCAACGGGCGCCGACGTCTCGACCGAACCCTTCCGCCAGTCGGGTCAGCGCGTGGCGGGAGCGACCGTCGACGAGCCGAGCCGGCCGGAGGGCGCAGCGGGATCGGTCTACGTGACGGTGCCCGCGACGCTCGTCGTCCGCACCGAGGAGGGGGCGACGGAGACGGTCCGTCTGGCGTACACACTCCGCAGAGTCAACGACATACCCGGTGCGGAGCCGTGGTCGCTCCGGTGGCACATCGATCGCGTCGAGGCCGTCCGGCCCTAGAAGCCGTCGCTACAAAGAAGCCCGCTGGCCTTACGGGGCCAGCGGGCTCAAGGGTGGGACGTGGGACGGCACGTCATCACCTGTGCCCAATGAACGGCAGATACGGGAAACGTGTGCCCCGTCTGTCACGCTTTGGACCGTCTTCACGACACGTGTAGGGAATCCCTGATCAGGGGGTGTCGTGAACCACTAAAACAACGGCGCAGTGAACGGCTTCGGTCACTATCTGGAGATAGTGTGAACTGGGCGGGCTCGGTATCCTCTCGGCCCTAACCAGGCATCGCCGGGTCGTTCATTCATCGAGTGGTCCACGTGATCCTGTCGCCGGGGACGAGTCCGATCCGACGGGAGTAGCCCGCCGGGACCTCGACGACGAACTGGGCGGGACCCTCGGAGAGCACGTTGTCGAAGGAGTACGGTGTCGTGTTCTCCACCACGTTGAGGAGCGTCGAATCGGCCCCGTAGAACTGGATGTCGAGCGACCGCGGCGTGTTCGCCATGTAAAACGCCTGGTCCTCCGCGGCGGGGAAGACGAACAGCATCCCCGTGTCGTCAGGAATCTCGCTCCGCTGCATCAGCCCTCGGCTCCGGGTCGAGTCGGTGTCGGCGATCTCGATGTCGATCGTACGGAGCGTGTCGGTGCCGCGAACGAAGCTCAGGGTGCCCTCGATGTCGAACGGAATCGAGGCCCGAGAGCTGGGCGCTGGCTGCGGCTCGTCGGGCTCGGGACAGCCACACAGGACGAAGGCCAATACGAGAAACGGGATGGCGCGCATGGACTCAGGGGGGGACACCCGAAAACTAGCCCACGAGCCGCAAGGCCACGGCGTCGGCGACCGCGGCGCCCTCGACGGTGAGGCGGACCCGCCCGGGGCGGACGTCGACGAGGCCTGCGCCTTCGAGCGCCGCCAGTTCCGCGCGGCGGTCGGTGAGGAGGTCGACGCCGTAGTCTCGTTCGAGGACGTCGAGGTCGAGCCCGTCCACGAGGCGGCGGAGGCCGAGGAGGACGGCCTCGTCGGCGAGTTCGTCGGGGCCGATCTGCTCGCGCCACTCGATGGGGCTCTCGCCCCCGAGGAGGAGACCCTGCCAGCGCCCGAGGTGGGCGACGTCGGCCCAGCGCCAGCCGCGGCTTCGCGTCTCGCGCCAGAACGAGTGCGCGCTCGGCCCGAGCCCGAGGACCGTCTCGTGCGCCCAGTAGCTCTGGTTGTGCTGGCTCCGGTGGCCGGGTCGGGCGAACGAGGAGATCTCGTAGTGCTCGAAGCCCTGGCCGAGGAGGTACTCGTGCGTGAACAGGTAGCGCTCACGGAGCGTCTCGTCGCCCTCGGGGACGACGCGGCCGAGCGCCACCATCTTGTGGAGGGGGGTCCGCTCTTCGACCGTGAGGCTGTAGGTCGAGACGTGAGCCGCGCCGAGGCGGACGGCCTTCTGGAGGTTGGCGCCCCAGTGCTCGAACGGCTGATCGGGCACGCCGAAGATGAGGTCGACGGAGACCTCCCCGATCGCGGCCACGGCCGCCTCGACGCCGGCCTCGGCCTGCGCGGCGTCGTGGGCCCGGTTCATGAACACGAGGTCGTCGTCGAAGAACGACTGGACCCCGAGCGAGAGCCGCGTCACGCCGAGGGCGCGAGCCGCACGGAGCCAGTCGGCGCCCTCCGGTCCGACCAGGTCTTCCGGGTTGGCCTCGACGGTCACCTCCTCGAGGGCCTTCGTGTCGAAGTGGCCGTGCGCCGCGCCGACGACGGCCGCCAGCGCGTCGGGCGTGAGGAGCGACGGCGTCCCGCCGCCGAGGTAGAGCGTCCGTAGCGGTGCCTTCCCCTGGTACTCATGGCCGAGGCGCTCGGCCTCGACTTCGATCGCCCGAGTGAACGGCCCCTCGTCGCGGCGCGTCGTGGTAAAGTAGAAGTCGCAGTAGACGCAGCGCTGCGAGCAGAAAGGGACGTGGATGTAAAGGCCAGCCAAGGCATGCTCGATATTCAGGGCCCCCTGTACCGCCGACCCCCACCATGGGTGCCCTCGCCGACCGAGTCATCGTCGCCGCCGAACGTCAGACCGGCTGCGAGATGCCGTACCTCCGCACGCTCGCGGACGCCTCCGGCGGCGCCTTCGCCCGGTGGATGCTGGCCATGCCCGCGGCCCAGTTCCGCCAGCGGGCGCCCCGCGACGCCTGGCACCTCGCCCGCCTCGGCGCGACCGTCGCCCAAGACTGCGGGACGTGCGTCCAGATCGTCGTGACGGTCGCCCAGCGGGACGGCATGTCGGTGACGACGCTCCGCCAGGCCCTCGATGACCCCGGCGCGCTGTACGACGACGCGCGTGCCGCGTACGCGTTCGGCTTCTCCATCTCCTCCCAGGCCGACGACGTGGCCGACCGGGTCGCCGAGGTGGAGGCCCTGTTCGGCCACGAAGCCCACGTCGAGCTAGCGATGGCCGTCGCCACCTGCCAGCTGTTCCCAGTCCTCAAGCGAGGGCTCGGCCAGTCCTTGGCGTGTTCACTGGTGACGATCGAGATGGAGTGAGGGCGCGCGAATCGGGCGGATTGCGGGGCGCGGAGTCCTTACCCTGAGGCGTCCCCCCGACCGATCTCGTGCTCGACTTCGCCCGCCTCGCCGGTCAGATCTCCGACTTCGCGACGTACCGCGTGCAAGAGGACCGCGCCCACGCCGGCCGCCTCGACCGTGCGCTCGCCGCCCTCGACGACTGCGCGCCGACGTGGGAAGCCCTTCGCGACCGCGCCACGCACGCGACGGGCGGCCCGCTCCGGGCGCTCCCCCGGACCCGCCCCGACGAGAGCCATGCCTGCGGCCCCCGTCCGGCGACCGTGACCGTGGTCGCGACGGATGGCTCCCAGATCTTCCCGGACCGCCACGTCGACCCGGCGTGCTACCTCCTCAACGTCGGGCGCGTCGCGATCCACTACGGCACGCTCGACCCGCCGCTCATCCGCGCCGAGCCGACGCTCCGCTACCGCCAGCAGGACCTGGCCGATCTTGCGGACGATGACGCCGAGGCGTCCCCGCTCGACCTCACGTCCGAAGTCGTGTCCGCGCTCCGCGACGAGCTCGAACTCCGCTGGCTCTTCGACACGGCCGACGAAGAGCGCCGCAGCGGCCGCGACGTCGTCGCGATGGCCGACGGGACGCTGATCCGGTGGATGCTCCGCGGGATGAAGAACCGCCGCCTCGAGACCCAGCTCCTGAGCCGCTACGTGGCCGAGCTGGACCGCTTCCGCGGGGCCGGCATCCCCGTGTGCTCGTACGTCTCGCGCCCGGCCAACGCCGAGGTCGTCAACCTCCTCCGCCTCCACCGCGACGAGCCCGACTGGGACGTCTCACCGGACTCGATCCGCGGGGTGCAGGACCGGCACGTGTTCGCGTCACGGCTCGAGGTCGGCGAGCGGTCCGCGGTGTTCCTCTCGCGGAGCGAGGTGCTCAAGCAGTACGGCGATCACCGGATCGTCGCGTTCTACGTCCACGGGTGCGCCGAGGTGGGCCGGGTCGAGATGCCGGAATGGGTGGCCGACGTGCCCGGCTGGCTGGACCTGATCCATGCCGTCGTGCTCGACCAGTGCGAGAAGGGGGGAGGGTACCCGATCATCCTGCAGGAAGCCCACGAGCGGGCCGTCGTGCGGGCCCGCGAAAAGGACGTGTTCTACCGGATCCTCGCGCGGCAGGCTCGGGGCGCGGGCGCCGAGGCGGGGACGTACTCCGGCAAGGCGGCCTCGAAGCGCGCGCCGCGCGTCTGACCGTCCGTACGTCCCGATCTTCTGAGGGCGTGCGCCTCGGGCGTCCAGTTCTGTCCTCCACCTCCCGCCCCATGTCCGTTCCCGTCGCCGAAGTCATCGCGTCCAGCACGCGCGAGATCGTGGCCGAGGTCTACGCCGAGGCGGAGACGCCCGCGTTCGGGTCGTGGGTCGAGATCGAGACCGACGACGGGACGGTGCTGTACGGCCTCGTCAGCCACGCCGAGACGGGCAGCGTCGAGCCCGGCCGCCAGGCCGTCGCCCTCGGCGCCGACTACGACCGCGACCGGATCCGCCGCGAGATGCCCCAGATCCTGGAGCTCGTCCGCACGACGGTGCGCGCCCAGGTCCTCGCGTATTGGGACGGCCAAGCGCGGGTCGACGGCCGGCCCCACGTGCGGCAGACGCTCCCGCCGCGGCCGGCGGCGCTCCACGACCGCGTCCGCCCGTGCGGCCCCGACGCCGTGGCCGCGCTGGCAGCGCCCTTCGACGTGCTCCGGACGCTCGCGCGGCACCCCGACCCCGCGGTGCCCGCCGACGACCTCCTCGCCGCCGTGCTCCGCAACCTCCACGCCGCGCACGGGGGAGGGGACGACGGGGAGACCATCCTCGTCGAGGCCGGCCGCGCGCTCGCCCGGCTGCTCGACGACGACCACGAGCGGCTCCAGTCGATCCTCCGGCGCGTCCGATGACCGCGGCCCCCTCCGCCTCGGCACCGAGGCGGGGGTAAGAGTCGGATGGCCCGTTATTGCAACCTAGAAAATCACCCCACTGCGAAGCGCGATCACGGGAACGGCCTCCCGCTCTCCGACCACCAGCGACGGGTTGATCTCCACGAACAGCGACGTCTCCGTCAGCGGGATCGCCCAGCCGTAGCCGGCGTGGAGCGAGGGGCCGCCGCCGCCGTCCGAGAGCGGGATGAACCCGCCGAACCCGCCCAGCACGTACCGCGCCGAGTGCCGCGACGGGAGCGTGACGATGACCGACGCCTGTGGGTTGAGCACGTAGCGCGCCTGGTCGGCCCCCTCGAACAGGTGCGCGCCGATGCCGAGGCTGGCGGCGACCGACACGTCGGCGTTGACCGGGAGCGCGACGCGGCCGCGGACGCCCAGCGAGGGCCCATTCGGGATCACGTTCTGGTCGAGGACGGCCGTCGCGACGTCGAAGCTGGCGCCGATCCGCGGCTCGACGACGTCGTAGCGCTGGGCGAGGGCGGCGGGCGCGAGGAGCAGGGCGAGGAGAAGAACGCGCATGGGGGGAGGAGAGAGGGGCGTAGCTTGGGCGGACACGAGTCAGCCGCCCCGAGCGCCGCCAAAGTAGCGTCCGTCATGTCCCAGTCCCCCGACGTCATCCGTACCCCCGAGCTCGCCGCCGCCGGTGACGGCGCGCCGACCCACGATCGCCAGGATGCGGGTCAGTCCGGCGACCCCGCCGCGTTCCGCCCGCTCGGCCACACGCCGGCCGGCATCGACAACGGGCGCTACGACCCCGCCGCGTTCTCGGCGCTGGACTTCTACCGCATCGACGACCTCCTCACGGACGACGAGAAGGCCCACCGCGACCGCGTTCGCGCGTACGTCACGGCCGAGGTCTTGCCGGTCATCGAGCAGCACGCACAGGCGCTGACGTTCCCGGTCGAGGTCGGGCGCGAGCTGGCCGCGCTCGGCGTCATCGGGCCGACGATCCCGACCGAGTACGGCGGCCTCGGCGCCTCCTCGGTGACCTACGGCCTGATGATGCAGGAGGTCGAGCGGGCCGACAGTGGGCTCAGGTCGTTCTGCTCCGTGATGGGCTCACTCGTGATGTACCCCATCCACACGTACGGTTCCGAGGAGCAGAAGCGCCGCTGGCTCCCGAAGCTGGCCACGGCCGAGGCCATCGGGTGCTTTGCGCTCACGGAGCCCAACGTCGGCTCGGATCCGGGGTCGATGCAGACGCTCGCGACCCGCGACGGCGACGGGTTCGTGATCACGGGTCACAAGCGGTGGAGCACGAACGCCTCGATCGCCGACGTCGCCGTGGTGTGGGCCAAGGACGACGATGGCGACGTCCGGGGCTTCCTCGTCGAGACCGACCGGGAGGGCGTCTCGACGCCGCGGATCATGGACAAGTGGTCGCTCCGGGCGGCCGTGACCAGCGAGGTCGTCCTCGACGAGGTGCGCGTGCCGGCCTCGGCGATGCTGCCGAACGTGAAGGGGCTCAAGGGGCCACTGTCCTGTCTCACCCAGGCGCGCTACGGGATCGCGTGGGGCGTCCTCGGCGCCGCCCTCGCGTGCTACGACGCCGCCATCCAGCACACGACCTCGCGCGAGCAGTTCGGCCGGCCCGTCGCCGGCTTCCAGCTCGTCCAGAACCACATCGCCGACATGCTGGCCGACATCACGAAGGCGCAGCTCGTGGCATGGCGGCTCGGCCGGATGAAGGACGAGGGCACGATGCGGCCCCAGCACGTCTCGCTCGCCAAGCGCGACAACGTCCGCACGGCGCTGGCCGTCGCGCGCCAGAGCCGCCAGCTGCTCGGGGGCAACGGCGTCCTCGGCATCTACCCCGTGATGCGCCACATGGCCAACCTCGAGTCGGTGGTCACCTACGAGGGGACCGACGAGGTCCACACGCTCGTTCTCGGGCAGGAGGCGACCGGCATCAACGCGTTCTCGTAGGCGCAACGTCCGACGCCGTCACGCGTATTCGAGCCCTCACCACCCGACACCTTACCGCCATGGGACCCGGAGAGGTCATCGCCGCACTCGCTCTCTTCGTGGGCATGCCCTGGGCCGTGTTCTCGGGGATCGCCAAGATCAAGGCCGCCAGCCACGGCGGCGGGGGGAGCCGCGAGGGGGCGAGCCTCCGCAAGAGCGAGCTGGAGGCGATCATCGGAACGGCCGTGGAGGACGCGACCGCGCCGCTCATCCGCCGCGTCGAGACGCTCGAGGCCATCGTCACGCAGGAGGAGGCCGCGATGGACCGGATCGACCCGGCCGTCCTGGCCGACGCGCTCGATCACGACGCCGAGGCGGACGCCCCCGCGGGGGCCCGGCGCCGGACGCGCGAGTAGTGGCCTCCGTCCGACCGGAGCACGACGACGCGTTCTGGGAGGCCCTCGCAGATCGGGACTGGCGGCGCGTCCGCTGGCGCCGCTCGCGGTCGCCCGACGTCCCGCCCGAGGGGGCCGTGTGTGCCGCGTACGGCACGCCGATCCACCGGCGCGGCACCTACTACGTCCGCCCCGCCTACACGGACGGGACGGATTGGCTCAGCCAGCAGGCGTACGACACGATGGTCCGCAAGACGCGTGGGCGCCGGGCCTCCAGGCGCTCGGGCACGCGCTGACCCCGCCCGCCTCGGTCTATTCCCCGAGGCCGAAGGGGAGGTCGAGGCGGGCCCCGCGGCGGAGCGGGACGTCGGCCTCGTAGACGAGCCGCCGGTCCTCGTCGTAGCCCTGGACCGTCATCCGGCTCCGCGTCATGGAGACGGCCATGAACCCGGGCACGCGGAGGGCGAACAGCGTATTCGGCGTCTCGACGACCTCGCGCGTGAGCGATCCGGCGCCGGAGACGAAGTAGTCGACCGTCGATCCCTCGGGGCGGTGGTGCTGGAGGTTGTGGTCGTGGCCGGCGAAGTAGGCCTGGACGCCGTACTGCTCGAAGAGCGGCACGAGGCGCTCGACGAGGCGCTCGTTGTCTGAGTAGGCCGTCGAGCCGACGTAGATCGGGTGGTGGCCCACGACGATTTTCCACGCCGCGTCCGAGTTCTCCAGCGTCCGCTCGAGCCACTCGAGTTGACCGTCGTGGTCCCAGTCCCCCGTGTCGGAAAAGCGGCGGCGGTAGTCCTCGGGGTAGGCGAGGGGGTTCGTGTCGAGGAACACGAAGAGGGCCCGGGTCTCGTCGTCGACGGCCAGCGTCTCGGCGTAGTACTGGGCCGGCAGGTACCACCGGTCGCTCGTCTCGGTGTAGGCGATCTGGGCCGGCACGTTGCCCTGCCAGTCGTGGTTGCCGAGCGTGACGTACCAGCGGCTCTGGAGCGCCGGGGCGGTGTAGATCCGCTCGAACGACCGGTCCCACTTGACGTCGTCCACGCCGGTGACGCCCGAGAGGTAGAAGTTGTCGCCGGTCGAGATGGTGAACTTGCTCCGGACCCGCTCGCCGATGACGCCCATCGACTCGGCGACCTCGGCTTGGTTGAAGAACCCGTTCCGCCCCCAGTCGCCGACGATGAGGTAGTTGAGCGCGGTCGAGTCGAACGGGGCGGGCTCGCCGGACGCGAGGGCCTCGTAGTCCGGGACCCGCTGGCCAACGGGCTGGGGCGTCCCGCAAGCCCAGAGGAGGGCGAGCGCGGAGAGGAGGGCGAGCGGGAGGCGGAGAGACGTCACGCCAGGCCCAACGCGCGAGGGCCTGACCCGCGTTCCCTCGGCCGCCGTCTCACCGGAGGATTTCGATCGAGGCGCCCACCGGGACGCGGAACCGCGCGGATCCGTCCCACACCACCTCGATCTCCTCGCCGACGGCCGCGACCCGGGCGGGCGCGGCACCGAGGCCGTGGACCTCGACGTCCCAGGCGGTCCATTCGGGCGTGTGGGCGCCCGATACGGCACACCCGATGTGGACCGCCTCCCCGTCGTCCTCGAGGTCGAGGCGGCCGAGCCAGGCGTCGCCATCGCCGTCGCCCGCGTCCTCGTAGAGCCACGACGTGTGGCGCCCGGGCGCGGGGTACACGTGGAGCGTCAGCCGGTCGACCGGCTCGCCGGTGTGCTGGCGGACCGGTCCGAGCGGCAGCACGGAGCCGCCGCGGACGTAGAGCGGGACGTGGTCGAGCGGGGTCTTCGTCCGGATCGTCTGCCGCCCCTCGAAGGGCTCGCCCGTCCAGAAATCGAACCAGCCCGCCTCGGCGTCCGGGAGGTACACCTCGCGCTCGGTCTGGCCCTCCTCGAGGACGGGCTGCGCGAGGAGCGTGTCGCCGACATAGAACCCGAGCGGGCTCGCCCGGCGGACCGTCTGGTCGCCGGGGTGGACGAGTGGGAGCGGGCGGAGGATCGGCGTGCCGTGCGTGGCGGCCTGCCAGAGCGCCGTGTAGAGGACCGGGAGAAGGCGGTACCGGAGCTCGATGGCTTCGCGGCACACGCGCTCGACCTCGTCACCGAACAGCCACGGCTCCTGGCGCGGCGTGTCGACGGCCGAGTGGTTACGGAAGAGCGGCGTGAGCGCGCCGACCTGGGTCCACCGCGCGAGCAACTCGCCCGTCGGCTCCCCGACGAACCCGCCCACATCGGACCCCGTGAACGTCATGCCCGAGACGCCGAGCGAGAGGCACGTCTGGACGGCCAGCGTGAGGTGGTCCCACGTCGCCGAGTTGTCGCCGGTCCAACTCGTCCCGAACCGCTGCGCCCCGGCGTACGAGGCCCGCGTGATGGTGAACGGCCGTCGTCCGGGCGCGATCTCACGCAGGCCCTCGAACGTCGCGCGCTGCATCTGCATCCCGTAGACGTTGTGCGCCTCGGCGTGCGAGCCGCCCTCGCCCTCGAACGCGTGCCGCGCCTCGTCGGGGATCGTCCCGACGCCCTCCTCGGCCTCCATCGAGCCCTCGACGTGCTTGACCTCGAAGATGGCCGGCTCGTTCATGTCGTTCCACACCCCGTCGATGCCGTCGCGGACTAACTCGTCGTGGAGCGATCCCCACCACGCGCGGACGTCGGCGTCGGTGAAGTCGGGGAAGGCGCACGGGCCGGGCCAGACGTCGCCGTGGACTTCGGAGCCGTCCGGGTACAGGACGTAGGCGTCGCGCTCTTCGCCCTGACGGTAGACGTCGTAGTCCGGGTCGTCGGCCTTGACGCCGGGGTCGATGATGACGACCGACTTGAACCCGTCGCGTTTCAGGTCGGCGAGCAGGCCGGGTGGATCGGGGAACCGCTCGCGGTCCCACGTAAAGACCCGGTACCCGTCCATGTAGTGGATGTCGAAGTACAACGCGTCGCACGGGATGCCGCGGTCGCGGAAGCCGGCGGCGACGTCGCGGATCTCGCCCTCGTCCATGTACGAGTACCGGCACTGGTGGTAGCCGAGCGCCCACCGCGGCAGCATCGGCGTCCGCCCCGTGAGCCGGGCGTAGGTCTCGACCACGCCGAGGGGCGTAAGGCTGTGGAGGACGTAGAGGTCGAGCACGCCGCCGTCGGCCGACCACGTCATCCGGTCGCTCTCGGCGGCGCCGAGGTCGAAGCGGCTTCGGAACGTGTTGTCGTAGAACAGCCCGACGGCGCCGTCGGTGCCCTGCTTGAGCACGAACGGGACCGACTTGTAGAGCGGGTCTGTTCCCCGGCCGTACTTGAAGGCGTCGGTGTTCCAGAGCTCGACGGCGTGGCCGCGGCGGTCGAGCGCGAGCGCCTTGTCGCCTAGCCCGAACAGCCGGTCCTCGGGCTCGAGCGCGACGGCGTGGGCGACGCCCTTCGTAGGGAGGGCCTCCGCCTCGGCGAGCACGCGGCCGTGCCGGCGGTCGGTGACGACGAACGCGCCCGTCGCGACCGTGACGCGGATCCGGAGCGCCGCCGTCTCGACCTCGACGACCTCGTCGGCGTCACGGACGCGCCAGTGCGACGGGCCGCCCCACCGGGCGTCGGGGTCGAGGGCGTACGACGGGCGCTCGCGCGGCGCCTCGCCATCGCGAAGGAGCCGGACGCGGACGACCTCGTCGGCGAGCGCGTCGAGGCGGAGGGTGCCGGCGTGGGTCGGAAACGTCAGCACGCCGGCCGTGATGGCCGGCGCGTCGGGGAGGGGGGACGACATGAACGATCGGGTATGCTGGCGGACCTCAAGGCGCTCCACGTCTGCGCGGGCCCGGACCACGACCACGCGCCGCCTCCGGGCGCAGCGGTCTCGGCCTTGCCGGGGTCGCCGGAGAGCGGGATCTCCGTGCCGTCGACCACAACGGTGTGGGGGTTAGCCGAGCCCGACGACGGGGATCTGCATTCAAGACGATGGTGCGGCACGCCGTGCGACCCCCCGCGGCGGACCGTCGCCGTGGCGTCCAGGTCGCGGTCGGCGGGGCTCTGGCGCGCGCGGAGCATCATCGGGTTTGACACGACGAGCTCCGTGTCACTGTCTGCGGCGAGCGCGGAGGAGCGAACGGGTGCGGGAGGGTGGGGCGGGAGCAGGTGCGGGAGCTCATGGGGCGTAAGCGCTTACCTGGCCCGCATTGTAACCCATCGCGGGGGCTACGGACGCCACCGTGTCGGCCGTCTCCGCCGACGCTCCTCAACTCGAGACGGCCTGGCGGATCCGCTCGGCAACCTCCTCGCTGGGCGTCACCGCCGAGAAGATCATGGCCCGCTGGCGCCACGTGACCACGAACTGGCCGTCGACCACGCGGGAGTCGACCGGCGTGGGCTCGCTGAGCGCGGCGTAGGACCCTTCGGGAAGGTCGAAGGAGGACCGGACCCGGTCGAGCAGGATGTAGTCGTACGCAAAGACCGTCGCGCGCTCGCCGTCGGTCCCCTCGAACCGGAACGCGGGCACCTGGACCTCCGACGGCGACGTGTTGGCCGAGGGCTGGACGGTCCCGATCGTCGGGATGCCGACGCCGACGATCGCGAGGGCCGGCAGGTCCGGCGGGGCGACGTGCCAGCCGAGCGCGTCGAGGACGAGCGCCTGGGCCTCCTCGGGCTGCGTCGTCCCGAGGTCCGGCACGAAGGCGTCGGCTGTCGTGACGAGGTGCTGGAGCACGCTGTCGGGGTCGGACTCGTCGGGCAGCACGCCCCACACCAGGAACGCGACGCCGGCGATCACAGCGAGGATGACCGCCAGGAGGCCGGGGCGGAGGCGGCGCGGCGGCTCGGGCGTCGGGCCCGGCCGGTCCTGGACGCGGTCGAAGGCGGGGAGATCGGTGACCCGCTCCGCCTCGGCAGAGAGCTCGGCCATCAGGCGTTGGTGGCGACCGTCGCGTCGCGCGACGGCGTGCGGGCCAGCGCGTCGAAGACGAGGTGGACAGTGTCGCCGCGCTCCACGGACAGGAGCTCGGAGGCGTGGCCGCGATTCACGGCGATCTCCAGCAGCCCGGCGCTGCCGAAGAGCGTGAGCGGGTCGCCCGCGCCGACCTCGGCGTACGTCCGGGCGTGGTTGCGGAAGACGGTCGAGCCGGCGAAGCACTTGAAGGCCCGGCCGGCGCGCTGGCCCTCGACGTCGTCCCGCGTGATGTTCGTCACGCAGTTGCCGAAGTGGTCGACGTGGAGGACCATCCCGAACACGCCCTGCTCGTCGACGCGCGGGAGCGGCCAGTGGAGCGGTGTGAGCTTGTGGACCGGCTCGCCGAGGTCGGCGAGGTCGGCGCCGGCGGCGAGGCGCGCGGCGGCGGGCCCGAACACGTCGCGGCCGTGGAACGTGGCGCTGGCCGCGTCGTCGGTCGGAAGCGCGACGGCCTCTACGACGGCCTCGGACCCGACCACGAGCGGCAGGAGCCCGTTGTCGGCGCCGACGAACATGTGGGGCGCCCCGTCCACGTCGAACCGCGCGGCAAGGGCTTGGCGCTCAGTCCCGACCGTCGGGTCGACCACGACGAGGTGGACCGTCTCGGCGGGAAAGTGTGGGACGACCTGGCGGAGCGTGAACGCGGCCGTCATCACGTCCTGCGCCGGGATCTCGTGGGTCACGTCGATCAGGCGCACCGCGGGCTCGGCGCGCAGCATCGCGCCTTTCATGGCCGCGACGTAGCCATCGCGGAGGCCGAAGTCGGTGGTGAGCGTGACGATCACGGCGGGGGGAGGCGACATGTGCAAGGTACGGCGGCCCGCTTCGCCCGCCCTCTCCGCTATCTTCGCCGATCCCGACCGTCCGCCCGTGCCACCGAACGACTCCCCCCATTCCGACGACGCGCTGAGCGACCGCGGCCGACGCGCGCTCGACGAGTTCGTCCTCCTCTGGGGCGAGATGGCCTCGCACTGGGGCATCAACCGGACGATGGCGCAGATCCACGCGCTGCTCTACGCGACGGCCCGGCCGCTCGACACGGACGAGATCATGGAGCAGCTCCAGATCAGCCGCGGCAACGCCAACATGAACCTCCGGGCCCTCGTGGACTGGAACCTCGTCCGCAAGACCCACCAGATCGGCTCGCGGAAGGACTTCTTCGTCGCCGAGGAGGACGTCTGGACCATCACGACCACGATCATCGAGGAGCGCCAGCGGCGCGAGATCAAGCCGGTCCAGCGGGCGCTCGACGGCGTCGCCAGCGGCCTCCGCGAGGGCGGCGAATACGGGGAGGACGCCGCCCTCGCGGACCGCGTCGAGGCTTTGGTCGAAATCATGGAGGTGTTCGACGCGTTCACCCAGGCGCTCCTCCCGCTCGTCCGGGGTCGGAGCACCGAGAAGGTCCGCCGGGTCGCCACGTTTGCGTCGAAGCTCCGCCGGCAGCGGGGCGAGGGGAACTCCTGATGGCGTCGCCGGCCGAGATCGGGCGCCGCGGCGAGGATCTCGCCGTCGAACACCTCGAAGCGAAGGGCTACCGCGTCCTCGAGCGGAACTACCGGTTCGGGCGCGAGGAGGTCGACATTGTCGCCTTCCAACCGACGCCGAAGGACGACGGTGGGATGATCGTGTTCGTCGAGGTCAAGGCCCGCAGCGGCGCCGGCTTCGGCCCGCCGGAGGCCGCGGTCGACAAGCCGAAGCAGCAGGCCATCCTGCGCGTCGCGGAGGCCTACCTCCACGAGCGCCGCCTCATCCCGTCGCCGACCCGGTTCGACGTGGTCGCGGTCCAGTTCGATGGCGGCGAGGCCGAGCTGACCCACTTCGAGAACGCGTTTGGCTATTTCGTCTAGCGTCGTCGCCGGCCGCGTCCCGGGCGACGGCCCGCTCGTTCTCGTCCACGGTGGCGCGTGGGACATCCCCCAGGACGAGACCGAGGCGCACCTCGACGGGCTGGACCGCGCGCTCCGCATCGGCCAGCGGGCCCTCGAGCGCGGCCTCGCCAGCCTCGACGTGGTCGTGGAGGTGGTCGCGGCGCTCGAGGACCACCCGGCATTCGACGCCGGACGCGGCGCCGTCCTCGACCGCGACGGGCAGCCGCAGCTGGACGCCGGGGTGATGGACGGGGGGGACCTGACCTGGGGTGCCGTCGCCAACGTCCGACGGTTGAAGAACCCCATCCGCACGGCCCGCGCGCTCGTCGACGAGGACGGCCAGGCGCGGCTTCTGGTGGCCGACGGCGCCGAGCGGTTCGCGGCGGAACTCGGCCACGCAGCGGTGTCGCCCTCGTCGCTCGTGGTGGAGCGGGAGGTCGCGCGCCACCGGCGAATCGCGGAGCACGCGGCGTTTCATACGAGCGCGGCGTTCGCGGGAGCGATGGACGTGCCGCGCGGGACCGTCGGCTGCGTCGTCCGCGACGGGGCCGGTCGTCTGGCGGCCGCGACGTCGACCGGCGGGGCGCCCTACACGCGCGCCGGCCGCGTGGGCGACTCGCCGATCCCCGGGGCGGGGTTTTTCGCGGACGCCTACGGTGCGGCGTCGGCGACGGGCTGGGGAGAGGCGATCCTCACGACGCAGCTCGCCGCGCGGGCCGTCGCCGCCGTCGAGCGGGGGGAGTCCCCCGACCGAGCCGCCGAGGCGGCGGTCCTCGACCTCGGGGCCCGCGTGAGGTGGGCGGAGGCGTCGCGTGCGACCGCCGGCCTCATCCTCGTGGGCGCCGACGGGACAGCCGGGTGGGCCTTCTCGACGCCGCGGATGGCCCGGGGCTGGTGGCGGCCCGGGGAGGAACGGGTCGCGACGCTCGACCGCTAGCCTACCAAGCGGTGCGACGAGCCGATGTCCGCCCCGCGGCCGGCGTGTCCGGGGTGGGTGCCGGGGTAGGCATCACCGTCGAACCCGACGGCGGAGGGAACGTCGCCGGGCGCTCGGCGCGGACGTCCGCTTCGCGGGCGATGTGGCGCGGCGTGGGCCAGCGGCGGGCGGTGGCCGGGTGGTAGCGGGTCCGCAGGGCCGAGGGCTCGCGCGGTACCGCGGCGGCACGGGTGCCGGCCTGAGGCGGTGCGTGGGACGCTACGAGGACCGGGGCTACAAGCCCGCCGTTCGAGGTCCGCACCTCGGTCCCGACGAAGTAGTAGGCCAGGATCTCGCGGTAGGTCCGCCCGGCGCGGGCCTGTCCGAGCGCGCCGTACTGGCTCATCCCGACGCCGTGCCCGTAGCCGCTCCCGCGGAACACGTACTGGTCGCCCTCGACGGAGACGTCGAACCGCGTGCTCCGCACGGTCCGCGCCCCTGCGACGGCGTTAACGGCATTCCTGAACTGGACGCCCGTGATCCTCCGCGATCCGCCGATCAACTCGATGTCGAGGACGCGGCCGGAGCGTGACCGGCGCAGGATCTCGATGCCCTCGACGCGTCCGCCGTACTGGCGCGAGAGGGCGTCGAGCACGGCCGTGCGGGACGCTGAGGTGCGCCACGAGTGGTCCGGAGCGGCACTGTCGTACGGGTCCGGCACGCCACGCAGGTAGGGGACCGGGTCGCCATCCCACACCAGGTCGTTGTCCGCCGTGTGGCCGCCCGACGACGAGAAGTAGTACGCGTCGGCCAACTCGCCTCGGTACATGAGCACTTCGCCCTGCGTGTCGAGCGCGGCCCGAAGGCTCACGTCACGGGTGACGCCGGAACCCTTGTAGACCTGCGCACTCGTGTCGTCGTCGAGGTCGTAGGTGGCGTGTGACCCGACTCGACGGAGGGCGTACGTGCGGGCAAGAATCGCCTGCGCCTTGGCGCCCTCTGGCGAGGCGAACCCGAATTCCGCCTGGACGACGCTCGCGACGTACGGCTCTAGCGGGGCGTGATTGACGAGTTCCATCTGCCCCCCTGCGATGCGGGCGGAGAGGTCGCCGGGGTACACCCGGTCGATGCGGCCGGCGCGGAGACGGAACTCGGCGCCGTCGAGGCGGAGGGACCGGGCCGAAACGTCGGCCCCGCCGAAACGGGCGCGGACATCGGCGCCGATGCGCGTCAGCGTCATGCTCTCACCCGTCTGCAGCGCGCCCGATTCGACCCCGTCCAGCACGATTCGGACCGGCCCGTCGGTCGCCTCGATGCGAACCTCGGCGGGGCTCTCACGATTCAGAATCCGGATCCGTACGTCGGAGTCGACGGGCTGTGCGAGGACTGGAGCCGCAAACAGAACGGCAAGCAGACCGTAGCGAAGGGTCGTCATGTGGTGGGACGGGAGAGTCAGGGCTGCATCGGGTCTCCGGTGCCCACTCGTCAAACGGATCCCCAGAATGGCTACCAATCGTTACAGGGCCAGCCGGCTGCGGAGCTCCCGAGAACGCGCCCGGCTGGCCGTCACTTCGTGCCCCGTCGTCAGGACCAGCTTGTAGCGGCCGGAGAACCAGGGGATCATCTCGCGGATGGCCGAGAGGTTGACGAGCGCGTTCCTGTGAACCCGCATGAACAGGTCGGGGTCCAGCCGGCTCTCCAGCGCGTCGAGCGTGAAGCTTACGATGTGCCGCTGCGCCGTCTTCCCCTCGCTGACGACGTAGAGGCTCGTGATCCCGTCGTGGACCTCAGCGGCGATGACCTCGGCCGCCTCGACGACGAGGAGCCGGTCGCGGCCCTGGACCGTGAACCGTTCGATCGGCGGCCCGTCGGCGGCGGGTGTCGGGACGACCTCGTCGAGCGTGTCGAGAAGGTCGGCGAGGCGGGCGTCCGGGTCCTCATCCCGGCGGTCCTCGACCCGCGAGACGGCTTTTTCGAGTCGCTCCGCGTTGATCGGCTTGAGGAGGTAGTCGGTCGCGTTGGCCTCGAACGCCTGGATGGCGTACTCGTCGTAGGCCGTCGTGAACACGACGTCGGGTCGGCGGCCGGGGGGGATCCGCTCGATCACACCGAACCCGTCGAGCTCGGGCATCCGGACGTCGAGGAACGCGAGGTCGTAGTCGGTCTCGCTGAGGGTCTCGACGGCCTCGACGCCGTCGGCGGCCTCGTCCACGGGTCCGAGGCGGCCGGCCTCGACGAAGGGGTCGAGCAGACGGCGGAGGCGGGAGCGGGCGGGCGATTCGTCGTCGACGATGAGGACGCGGAGGGAGCTCATGGAGCGGGAGGGGGGAGGAGAAGGGTGGCGCGCGCGCCGTCGGGGGTCGGTTTGACCGTCAGCGAGGCCGAGGGGCCGTAGAGGAGCCGGAGGCGGTCGGCGACGTTGCTGAGGCCGACGCCGTAGACCGCGCCGCCGGGTGGGAGGCCGGCGCCCGTGTCTTCGACGGCGATCTCGACCCCGTCGGCCGCGCGTCGGGCGCGGACCGTCACGGTGCCGCCGCCGCGTTTGCGCTCGACCCCGTGTTTGACGGCGTTCTCGACGAGCGTTTGAACGGCGAACGCGGGCACAGGCGTGTCCTCGACGCCGTCCTCCACCTCGAGTTCGACCCCGAGCGCGTCGCCGAACCGGGCCTCCTCGACGTGGAGGTAGCGGCGGACGAGGCGGAGCTCGTCGCGGAGCGGGACGAGGGCCTCGCCGCTCGCGTTGAGGACGTCGCGGAAGAGGGCCGCGAGGTGTTCGACCGTCGCCTCGGCCCGGTCCGGCGTGTCGCGAATCAGCGCGGCGACCGTGTTGAGCGCGTTGAACAGGAAGTGCGGGTTGATCTGCGCCCGGAGGGCGGCCATCTCCGCCTCCGACGTCTGGCGGATGAGGGCCCGCTCGCGGTCGATCAGCCGCAGCCGCTCGACCGCGAGCGCGAGCTGGCCGGCGAGGGCCCGCAGCTCGGCCACGTCCTCCGTGTTGTAGACGGCGAGCCGCCGTGCCTTCCGCCCGAGCACGAGGAGGCCGACCGGCGTCCCCCGGCCCGTCGTCACCGGGACCGCCAGCGCGGCGCCGAGGCGGGCGAGCCGGTCCGACACGCCGCGCGGCAGGTCGGCCTCGTTGAGCTCCTCGTTCCGCGACCACACCCGGCCTTCAGTCCGGAGCCGGTCCCACACGCGGTCGAGCTCGACCTGGGTGAACGACGGCGGCTCCGGGCGGAACGTCGCCCGGGCCCACCGCTCGTCGGGCGTGCCGTGGGCCGCGTGGAGAAAGACGACGGCCGAGCGGACCCCGAGCGCCTCGCCGATCGCCGCCGCCGCCCCCTCGGCGAGCGTGTCGACGTCGAGGAACGACCCGAGCTCGTCCCCGAACCGGTCGAGCCGCTGGCGGGCGCGCTGGCGGCGCGTTCGGAACGCGCGCTGGACGCTGTCGCGGAGCGCCGGCGCCGCGCGCTCCGCCAGCAGGAGAAGGGTGACGACCAGGAGGCCGAGCGCGAGCGGGTGCGACCCGCCTGGGAGAACCGCGTCGAGCAGCGCCGACCCGAGGACGATGACGGCAAACGCCAGCGCGAGCATCGATACCGTCGTGAGGCCCTTGAGCAGGAGCGCGTCGAACGGCCCGTACCGGAGCGTGGCGTACGAGACGAGGGCGACGGGGAGCAACGAGAGGAGCTGGAACGCGACTACGAACCACGCAGTGACCACCTCCGCCTCACGCGGCCCCGGCCCGAGGCGCGTCAGGACGAGCCCGGCGCCGAGGACCGCGACCCCGCAGACGAGCGCGCTACCGACGCGGCTCCATCGCTGGGGCGCCGCCCCTGGTTCGGCGAGGGCCTCGGGGGGCTGTGCCGCCACGAGGCCCGTCGCCGCCGCGACGTACACGCAGACGTAGAACAGGATCGGGACGGCGAATCCGTCCGCGGGGAGTGGGCCGGCGTGGCCGGTGAGGGTGGCCGTGAGGACGCCGAGGCCGAGGACGACGGCCGGGACGGCCAACAGCCACCGGCTCCGTCCGAGCGCGACGATGGCGTCCCGGGTGCGGAGGCTTTGGTCGAGGAGGAGCGCGGGGTACGTGATCCACCCCGCGAGCGCGGCCAGCGTGAGGATGTCGAAGGCCACGCGTTCGAGCGTCGCGTCGGCGGGCGGGGCGCCGAAGAGCGACGCCCACACCCACCGCACGAGGTTGACCCCGACCCACGTGAACGCGGCGCCGATGAGCCGGCGGGACCGCCGGGCCCGGGGGCTTCGGGGCGCGAGCGGGGCGACCGTCAGGTACGCCAGGAGGTGGAAGAAGGCGACGACCCCGAACCCCCACCCGGTCGCCAGCCAGATCGACGTGCTGAGCGGGTAGAGAAACGTCGGGTACCGCTCGATGCGGACCTCCGTCGTCTCCTCGACGCCGCCGCGGTCCAGCACGTAGGTCAGCACCGCGCCGGTCGCCCTCTCGATCTGCGTCCGCGCCTCGGCCGAAGTCCGGACCTCCAGGTAGTCGATCGCCTCGAGCCGGTCGCCCTCGCGGATGCCGGCGCGACTGGCCGAGGCGCGGGGCAGAACGTAGGCGGCCACGACCCCTCCGTCGGCGTCAGCCCAGCGGACCCCGTCGTAGCCGGGCGCGGTCGTCTGGGTGAGCGGAAGGCCGACGTCGCGGAGGTATTCGGCCCAACTGAGGGCGAGCGACGCGAGCGGGAGGAGGGCCAGCCCGGCGAGGGCCAGGGCCAGCCCGCGGGCGAGCCACTGGCGCGACGGTCGGGTCATGTTCGGAATCTAGAGCGGCGCCGAAGCGTGGCAGGGGCATGACTCCTGCCCTCGTCGACACCCACGTCCACCTCTACGCCGACGCCTACGACGCCGACCGCGACGCCGTCGTGGCCCGCGCCCGCGCCGCGGGCGTCGCCCAGATGATCCTGCCCGCCGTCGACCTCGCCTCGGTCGACGACGTGCTCGCGCTGTGCGATCGTCACGTCGGCGTGTTCGGGATGGCGGGTCTCCACCCGACCTACCTCGGCGACGCGCCGGAGGAAGCGGCCGAACGGATCGGTCCGTTATTGCAAGACCGACACATCATCGCCGTGGGCGAGACCGGCCTCGACTATTACTGGAGCCGCGAGCACGAGGAGCGACAGCGTGCCTCGCTCGCCGCGCACGCCCGCCTGGCCGCTGCCCACCGCCTGCCGCTCTCGCTCCACAACCGCGACAAGAAGGACAGCGACGACGCTTCGCGCGACCTCGTCGCCATCCTTCGCGAGGTCAAGGCCGAGGCCGGGGACGCGCTGACGGGCGTGTTCCACTGCTTCGGCGGGCCGACGTGGCTGGCCCACGAGGTCCTCGACCTCGGGTTCTTCGTCGGACTAGGCGGCACGCTGACGTTCAAGAACGCGGGTGTGCCCGACGCCATCGCGGACGTCCCGCTCGATCGGATCGTGCTCGAAACCGACGGCCCCTACCTCGCGCCCACACCGCACCGCGGCTCCCGGAACGAGCCCGCCTACGTCGCGCTCGTCGCCCAGACGCTCGCCAGAGTTCGCGGGCTGACAGTCGGGGAGGTCGCCGAGGCGACCACGGCCAACGCCCGCCGGCTGTTCGGGCTGCCGGACTCCTGACTCAGTCGAAGTCGCTGCAGGACATGAAATAGCCGCACCGCGGGTCCGGGCACCGGCGCTTGCAGCGATGGTTGTAGAGCCGACAGCCGCAGTTCGGGCAGTAGTTCCAGTGGTCGGCGGCCTGCTTGGTCTCTCTGGTGCCGTTATTGCACACAGGGTTCCCAACTCCCTGGGCCTCCGGGAAGGGGAGGGAGGGCTCCGTCAGCTTGGGGCGGCGCGACGGGTTCATGGCTCCGAGATCTCCAACAACCGGTGGCCCTCTGCGGCGGACGCCCGGAACGCGGCGACGAGCGCGTCGAAGTCGGGCCAGTCGGCCGGCTCGAAGGTGACGACGGTGTCACCGAGGCCGACCGTCAGCTCGCCGTGCTGGAGCCGGGCCGACGACACGGGCGCGAGCGCGCCCTCGGGCGGCGTCGCCGCGGCCTGCCACACGGAGTGGACGGCCGCGAACGGACCGCGGACGTCGACCTGCGCCTGGGTCGAGAGCAGCCGGCCCTGCCCCACGATCACGGCCACGCCGTAGGCCACGGCCGTGCCGCCGACGAACGGCCACAGGATGTCCTCCCCCTGCATCGCCGCCGCCAGCCCGACCGTCATCACGGCGAGCAGGGCGAGGGCGACCGGCCGCGCCTGCGCCTGGAGGGCCAGCCACGGGCGTGACGTGTCGCCGGGGTGATGGACGCTCTTGAACGTCATCGGCAGTCGGGGGGACGCCTCAGGTTACGCCTCGTCGTCTGAACCCAGGAACGGGTACGTGAAGTGCGTGGCCGGGACGAACGTCTCCTTGAGCGAGCGGAGGCTGGCCCAGCGGAGGAGGTTCAGCTTCGAGCCGGCCTTGTCGTTCGTGCCGGACCCGCGGGCCCCGCCGAACGGCTGCTGCCCGACGACGGCGCCGGTCGGCTTGTCGTTGAGGTAGAAGTTGCCGGCGGCGTCGGCGAGGCGGTCGGTGGCGTGGGCGAGGACGGCCCGGTCGCGGGCGAAGACGGCGCCGGTCAGCGCGTACGGGCTGGTCGAGTCCACGAGGTCGAGGAGGTCGTCGAACGACCGGTCCGAGACGAACACCGAGGCGACGGGGCCGAAGATCTCCTGCTCCATCGTCTCGTAGCTCGGGTCGTCCGTGAGGAGGACTGTCGGGTCGACGAAGTAGCCGTCCTCCTTCGAGTGAGTCCCGCCGTGGACTACCTCCACGTTGTCGGCTTGGGCGGCGCGGTCGACGTAGCCGGTGATCTTGTCGTACGCCTTCTCGTCGATGACGGCGTTGACGAAGTGCGAGAAGTCCTCGACCGGCCCGACCGTGATCTCGGCCAGCTGGGCCTCGAGGGACTCGCGGACGGCCGGCCAGAGCGCCTCCTCGACGTAGATCCGGCTCGCGGCCGAGCACTTCTGCCCCTGGTACTCGAACGACCCGCGCACGATGGCCGTCGCGACCGCCTCCGGGTCGGCGCTCTCGTGGGCGACGATGAAATCCTTCCCGCCCGTCTCCCCGACGATCCGCGGGTAGGCGTTGTAGTGGTCCAGGTTGTTGCCGATCTCGCGCCAGAGGTGGTTGAAGGTCTGCGTCGAGCCGGTGAAGTGGAGCCCGGCGAGGTGCTCGCTGGCGAGGACCGGGTCCCCCACGTCCGGCCCGTCGCCTGGGAGGAACTGGATCACGCCCGGCGGGAGGCCGGCGGCTTGCAGCAGCTCGACGATGACCTGCGCCGAGTACGTCTGCGTCGGCGCGGGCTTCCAGAGGACCGTGTTGCCGAGGAGTGCCGGCGCCGTGGGGAGGTTCGCGGCGATCGACGTGAAGTTGAACGGCGAGACGGCGAACACGAAGCCCTCGAGTGGCCGGTACTCGGTCCGGTTCCAGACGCCGGCCGGGCTTTGAGGCTGCTCCTCCATCATCTCGCGGTAGAACGCGACGTTGAACCGGAAAAAGTCGACCATCTCGCAGGCCGCGTCGATCTCGGCCTGGTACGGGTTCTTCGACTGGCCGAGCATCGTGGCCGCGTTCATCCGGTCGCGGAACGGGCCGGCCAGCAGCTCGGCGGCCTTCAGGAAGATGGCCGCGCGGTCCGACCAGTCCATCCGGCTCCAGTCGTGGCGCGCGTCGAGGGCGCCCCGGATGGCCCGCTCGACGTCCTCCGTCCGGGCCTTGTGGAACGTGCCGAGGGTGTGGCCCAGGTCGTGCGGCGGGCGAATCGTCTCGGTTCGCCCGGTCTCAACGCGCTCGCCGTTGACGACGGGCAGGACCATCATCTCCTCGCCGCGCATCGCGGTAAGCGTCTCGCGGAGCGACGCGCGCTCGGGGCTGCCGGGAGCGTAGTCACGGACGGGCTCGTTTCGGGGCGGTGGCGGGGTGGCGATCGCGTTGTGCATGGCGGGGTCGGATCCGAGAAACTGGGGACGGGCAGAGAGGGGTGCCTGCCGAAAGCTAGGGAGCCGGCGGCGAGCGTTCGAAGGGCTTCCGGTCAACTTCCCGATGGCTCGCCACGAACGGAGCGACCTTTCGGCCTCCGGCGTAGGCGTCGGCCCGCCCGCCTCGGCACCGAGGCGGAGGAGGCCGGCTCCTGGATCCCCTTTCCCCGCTCTCGATGATCGGCCCCTTCGAACGCACGCTCGCGCTCCGCTACCTCCGTGGGGCCGAGGGCCGCGACGAGCGGCGCGGGTTCCTGCGGTTCGTCGTCGTCGCGGCCATCGGAGGCGTGGCGGTCGGCACGGGCGCGCTGCTGCTCGCGCTGATGATCGTCCGCGGGTTCAGCCGCGAGATCGAGGCCAAGATCGTCGGGTTCGGCCAGCACGTGCAGGTCGAGACGTACCTCGGCGAGCCGATCCAGAACGTCGACAGCGTGGCGGCAGCCGTGGCCGGCCTCGAGCATGTCGAGAACGTCGCGCCCGCCATCGTCGACTTCGCCCTCCTCAGCAGCCGCGGGTCGGGCAACGAGTCGGTGGAGGGCGTGCTGCTGTGGGGCACCGAGGCGGAGGACCAGCCGTTCGTCGCGGAGCGTACCGAGGCCGGCGCCTTCGACCTCGGGGAGGACGCCGAGGGGCGGCCCGGGGTCGTCCTCGGGCTCCGGCTGGCGGAGCGGCTCGGGCTGTCGGTCGGCGACCGAATCACGGCGTACTCGACCCGGGGCCTCGGCGCCGGTCAGATCCAGTCGCGCCCGCGGGTCCGTCAGTACCACGTGGCTGGCGTCTTCGAGACCGGACTCGGCGACTTCGACGAGCGGTTCGCATTCGTCGGCCTCGACGCGGCGGCGCAGTTGTTTGCGTACCCACCCGGTCAGGTCTCCCGCCTCGACGTCACGCTCGACGACCGGATGAACGCTCGGGCCGTGTCGGACGCGGTGACCGACAAGATCGGGCCGCCGCTCTTCGCGCGGTCGATCGAGGAGGTGTACCGCGGGCTCTTCGCCTGGGTCGAGCTCCAGCAGAGCATCGTCCCCCTCGTGATCTCGATCCTCGTGGTCGTCGCGGCGTTCAACATCGTCGGGGCCCTGCTGATGGTGGTGCTCGAGAAGGCCCGCGAGATCGGAACGGTGCTGGCGATGGGCGCCAGCCGGGCGTCCGTGCGGCGGCTGTTCTTGGTGTTCGGGTTGATGGTGGGCGTGATCGGCGCTGCGATCGGGACGGCCGTGGCGGTCGCGTTTGGCGCGATCCAGGCGCGGTTCGCGATCATCCGGTTGCCGCAGGACGCGTACTACCTCGACCGGGCGCCGGTGGAGATGAGCGGGGTCGACATCATAGCGACCGTTATTGCAACTGTACTTATCTGCACCCTGGCTGCTTACCTCCCCGCCCGCGCCGCAGCGAGCGTCGAGCCCGTCCGTACGATCCGGTTCGGGGGGTAGGAGGAGGGGAGGGGCACCCTTCCACGCGTTCTCGAGACGAGGGGAATTCAGCGGATTCGAGCGGCTCCGCCCCGCGGGTCGTCGGTCTTCCGTCCGGGTCCCGCGAACCGCGCACGGGCACGGTCGTAGCCCGAAGCCCTCCGTCCCCCCAAACCTTCCCATGGCCCTCTCCGCCGGCGACGCCGCCCCCGATTTCTCGCTCTACGACGACGCCACTGACGAATTCTCTCTCGCCGAGGCGCGTGAGGACGGCCCGGTCGTCCTCCTGTTCTTCCCTGGCGCGTTCACCAGCGTCTGCACGACCGAGCTCAACACCGTCGGCAACGACTACGACCGGTACACCGACCTCGGCGCGCAGGTCGTCGGCATCTCGACGGACTCGCCGTTCGCCCTCGCCGAGTTCAAAAGCGTCAACGGCTTCCCGTTCCGGCTCCTCTCCGACCACGACGGCGAGGTCTCGGCCGCCTACGGCGCGAAGTATGACAACGATTTTACCCCGATGGGCCTCGACCGGATCTCGAAGCGCGCGGCGTTCGTGGTCCGGCCCGACGGGACGCTCGCCTACACCGAAGTCCTCGAGAACGCCGGCGAGCAGCCCGACTTCGACGCGATCCTCAACGCCCTCCATGGAGCCTCCGAGTGACCGCGATTGGTGGTCGGCGCTGACCGAGGAGCCCCTCGACGTCGGCGCCGTCCACGCGTTTCTGGCCGACGAGCGTGCGGGTGGGACCTGCGTGTTCGTCGGCACCAGCCGGCGGTGGACCGATGGCGCCGAGACGGACCTTCTGACGTACGAGGCGTACCCCGATATGGCCGAGGCGGAGCTCGCCCGGCTCGCCGTCGTCGCAGCCGAGCGGTGGGACGCCGTGAAGGTCGCCGTCCTGCACCGGACGGGCGCCGTGCCGCCCCCCGAGGCCAGCGTCGCCGTCGGCGTCGCGTGCCCGCATCGGGCCGAGGCGTTCGAGGCCGCGCGCTGGCTCATCGACACCCTCAAGGAGTCCGTCCCCATCTGGAAGACCGAACACGCCGACCGTGATGCCTGACCGCTTTTCGTTTTCCGACCTCCATGACCGTGCGCGCGCGCTCAAGAAGCGGATCGCGCTGCCCGAAGGCGAGGACCCCCGCACGATCCGCGCGGCGGCGTGGCTAGCCGAGCACGAGGTCGTCCGCCCCCTCCTGATCGGCCGGGAGGCTCAGATCCGCGCCGAGGCCGACCGCCTCGGCGTCTCGCTGCCCCACTCCGTCCCGATCGTCGACCCGGCCCAGAGCGAGCGGTCTCAGACCTATGCGCAGGCCCTCTTCCAGAAGAGGAAGCACAAGGGGCTGACGTACGAGCAGGCCGGCGAGTGGACGCAGGACGTCCTCTACTTCGGCGACCTCATGGTCGACGCGGGCGACGCCGACGGCTGCGTGGCCGGCGCGGCCCACCCGTCGCCCGACGTGATCCGCGCGGCGATCCACGTGCTGGGCGTGGCCGAGGGCTCGGCGCTCGTCTCGTCGTTCTTCCTGATGGTGCTCCCCGACGGTCGCCCGCTCACGTACGCCGACTGCGGGGTCAACGCCGACCCGTCGGCGGAGCAACTCGCATCCATCGGCCTCGACGCGGCGGCGAACCATCGGTTTCTGACCGGACAGGAGCCAGTCGTCGCGTTCCTGTCCTTCTCGACGAAGGGCTCGGCCGATCACCCGGATGTCGACAAGGTCCGGGAGGCCGTCGAGATCGCGCGGAGGAAGAAGCCGGACCTCGCCCTCGACGGCGAGTTCCAGTTCGACGCGGCCTTCGACGCGGGCGTGGGCGAACGGAAGGCGCCAGGAAGTCCGGTCGCCGGGAAGGCCAACGTGTACGTCTTCCCCGATCTCGGCGCGGGCAACATCGGCTACAAGATCACCCAGCGCGTCGGCGGGGCCGAGGCGTTCGGGCCTGTGCTCCAGGGGCTCCGGTTGCCGGCGAACGACCTGTCGCGAGGGGCCGACTGGGAGGACATCGCGAACGTGGCGACGATCACGGCGATTCAGGCCGGAGCCGTATAGCTGTTATTGCAATGATCATCTCTTGCATTCAGACCGGGCCAACAAAAGGCCACACGCAGGCCAACAAGGATGCTGTGGAGGAGAGGGTCCTCGCTGCCGACGCTGACCTCGTCGTCCTGCCCGAGCTGTTCGCGAGCGGATATTTCTTCGACTCGACGGAGCAGGCCGCCGCACTCGCCGAGTCGGTCCCGGACGGGCCGACGACGCATCGGCTCCACTCGTGGGCGCGAGCGACGGGCGCGACGATCGTGGCTGGGCTCCCGGAACGCGATGGCGACGCCCTCTACAACAGCGCCGTCGTCGTGACCCCGAACGGCTGGCTCGGGACGTACCGAAAGACGCACCTGTTCTACGAGGAGACCCTGCACTTCGAGCCTGGGGCGGACGGCTTCAAGGTGTGGACCGTCACGGACCGGAACCGCCGGAGCTACCGGCTCGGCGTCATGATCTGCTTCGACTGGTTCTTCCCGGAGTCGGCGCGGACGCTCGCGCTGAACGGCGCGGACGTCATCGCGCACCCGTCGAACCTCGTCCTGCCGCACTGCCCAACCGCCATGCCGATCCGCGCCCTCGAGAACGGCGTGTTCACGGCCACGGCCAACCGCGTCGGGACCGAGTCGAACGGCGCGGAGTCGCTGACGTTCATCGGCCGCAGTGTGATCTGCTCGCCGTCGGCCGACGTGCTCGCCTCGGCGCCCGAGGCGGAGGAGGCCGTGATCCGGGCGGAGATCGACCCGCACGCAGCGCGGGAGACGGCGCTCAACCCCTACAACGACCGGCACCGGGACCGCCGGCCACAGCTGTACGTCCGCTAATGCAACCCGTCAACTCAACGCCTCCAGCGCGTACCGGATGCGCGCTTCCGGCTCCGGGCTGAGGTCCGGCTCGAAGCTCTCTCCCGTAACCGTCTCGTAGAGTTCGACATAGCGCGCGCTGACCTCTTCGACGAACGAGGGGGGCAGATCAGGGAGCGCCTCGCCGCTTCGTCCTTGGAAGCCGTGGTCCATCAGCCACTCGCGCACGAACTCTTTCGAGAGCTGACGCTGCGGCTCACCAGCTGACAGGCGCTCTTCGTACCCCTCGGCGTAGTAATACCGGGACGAGTCGGGGGTGTGGACCTCGTCGATCACGTGGAGGCGACCGTCCGGGGCGCGACCGAACTCGTACTTGGTGTCGACGAGAAGCAGGCCTCGCTCGGTCGCGATCTCGGTTCCCCGCTGGAACAGCGCCAGTGCGAGAGCCGCTGCCTCGTCCAGGGTCTCCTGATCGAGGAGCCCGCGAGCGACGATGTCGGCTCGGCGGATGTCCTCGTCATGGCCCTCCTCGGCCTTCGTCGCCGGCGTCAGGATCGGCGCCGGGAGCCGTTCGGACTCGCGGAGGCCGTCGGGCAGCGCCTCGCCACAGAGCTCACGCCCTCCGCCTCGGTAGACGCGCCAGGCGTGTCCGGCGAGGTAGCCGCGGACGACGAACTCGATCGGCAGGGCCTCGCACTTCACCCCAACCGTCACGTTCGGGTCGGGGACGCTCAGGACGTGGTTCGGCGCGACATCGCCCGTCCGCTCGAACCAGTGCGCGGCGAGTCGGTTGAGCACCTGGCCCTTGAGTGGGATCGCCTGACGGAGGACGTGGTCGAACGCCGAGATCCGATCGGTCGTGACGAGCACGAGCCGGCCATCGCCGAGGTCGTAGGTGTCGCGGACCTTGCCCTGGTACTTCGGACCGAGGTCGAGGTCGGTCGTCGCGAGCGGCGGCGGGAGCGTCACGTCGAGGGCACGGCGCCGGTGGAGCCGCGGACGGCGAGCGACAGCGGGAGCTGGATGTCGATCCGGTCGGCAACGTCGCGAGAACGGAGCCGCGTCAGGAGGCGCTTCGTGGCGTCGAATCCGGCCTGCTGCATCCCCTGCGTGACGGTCGTGAGGTCGAGGAAGCGGCTGAGCTTGAGGTCGTCGTAGCCCACGATCGAGACGTCGCGAGGGACGACGAGGCCGTGGTCACGCGCCCACGACCAGGCGCCATAGGCCTGGACGTCGGCCGACGCGAAGACGGCCGTGGGCCGGTCGTCCAAGCCCATGAGCTCTTCCATCGCTTCGGAGCCGGATTCCTCCGAATAGCCAGCGTGCTTGGTCGTCTGGCCGGTGACGACGAGGTCCGGATCGTACGGGATGCCGGCCTCTTCGAGCGCGGCCTTGTAGCCGTCGAGGCGGGGGCTCGCGTTGTAGCTCCAGGCCTGCGCCGTGACGAGACCGATCCGTCGGTGCCCCTGTTCGATGAGGTACGTCGTCGCCATCTGGGATCCCTCGCGGTCGTCCCACCAGTAGGCGTCGAGCCCCGTGCAGCGGCTCCCCAAGAGGACGACCGGCGCCTGGAACGAGAGGAGCTGCTCGGCGATGTCGCCCTCGACGGGAAGCGACATCAGTAGGAGCCCGTCGACGGCCCCGCGGTTGAGGAACCGCTGGAGCGTCGGGTAGGGCTGGCCCGAACCGAGGTTGCACAGGAGGAGGTCGATGTCCTCGTCCCGGAGCGCGTCCTTGACGCCCTTCAGCATCTCCACGAAGAACATCGAGGTGGCCGAGGGCAGCGCGACGGCGATCGAGGTCGTCGACTGCTGGGCGAGCTTCCGGGCGATCCGCTGGGGCTGGAACTGGAGCTTGCGGATGGCGGCCTGGACGCGGCTCCGGGTCGCGTCGGAGACCTCGTTGGACCCGTTGAGAACCCGGGAGACCGTGGAGATGGCGACGCCGGCCTCGTCGGCGACGTCGTAGATCGTGGGCCGCGTGTTCGGGGAACGATCGGGCATGGCGGGGGGCGCTGGGAACCCTAAAACTACGGGAGCGCGCCCGGACTGGTATTACGAATGTGAAGAGGGCCCGACGTGCAGCCGAGGCGCGTGTCCCTCCACCTCGGTCGCGTGCCGGACCGCGTCGGTCGCGAACCGCTTCGCGAGTTGGAGCGCCTCCTCGACCGGTCGGCCGGAGACGAGGCCTGACAGCGCCGCGAGCGCGAACGCGCTGGACGCGCCGTCGGGGTGGGCGTCGAGCAACGGTGCCTCGAAGAGCGCGAAGTCCTCGCCGTCGTAGTAGAGGTCGGCGAAGAACGGACGCCCGGCGTCGGAGCCGGGGTCGTCGGCGGCGTCGTAAAAGCGATAGGGAAGACTCCCACACCGGATCACGACGGCCGCCGCGCCGCGGTTGTGGAGCCGCTGGGCCGCGACTTGAGCGTCGTCCAGCGACTCGATCTGCGTGTTCGTGACCAGCTCGGCGTCCGCCTTCGAGAGCGTCACGAGCGTCGCCGCACCGAGGCGGTCGGCGACGGCGTCGATTCCGCGCGCTTCCAGGACGGTCTCCCCACTCGGCCCCGAGGCGACCACGTCCAGAACGACCGGCACGTCCATGCTCCGGACCCGGTCGAGGACCGCGGCCGCTGTTTTGTCGCTGCCGAGCACGCCGATCTTGACGCCCCGCACCGGGCCGGCCGCCTCGAGGTGTTCGAGTTGCGCGATCACGGTGTCGACCGGGACGTCCGTGACGTCGGTCACCCGTCCCCCGCTGGCGACGACGATCGACGTGCAGATCGGGAGGGGAGCGAGACCGAGCGCCCGGGCGGCGAGCACGTCGGCCGCGAGGCCGCGTTCGCTGACGGTGTAGGTGGCGCCGACGACGGCGACGGGGGAGAGGGGCATGAGCTCGGAAGGGGGAGGCCGAAAGCTACCGGGAGGTCGGGCAGCGATCCGTCTATCTTCCGCCAACCCTTCATCCCCGCCGATGGCCCGCGTCACGCTCGACAAGCTCCGAAAGGTCTACGACAACGGCTACGAGGCCGTCCACGACGTGAGTCTCGACATCGACGATGGCGAGTTCGTCGTCCTCGTCGGCCCCTCGGGCTGCGGCAAGAGCACCACCCTCCGGATGGTGGCCGGCCTTGAGTCGATCTCATCGGGCACGCTCCAGATCGGGGACCGCGTCGTGAACGACGTCGCGCCGAAGGACCGGGACATCGCGATGGTCTTCCAGAACTACGCGCTCTACCCGCACATGGACGTATTCGACAACATGGCGTTCGGGCTGAAGCTTCGGAAGCTCCCGAAGCCAGAGATCCGCCAGCGCGTGGAGTCCGCAGCGGCGACGCTCGGTCTCGAGGGCGTCCTCGACCGGAAGCCGAAAGCCCTCTCGGGCGGTCAGCGCCAGCGCGTCGCCCTCGGCCGCGCCATCGTCCGTGACCCGGCGGTCTTCCTGTTCGACGAGCCGCTGTCGAACCTGGACGCCAAGCTCCGGGTCCAAACGCGGACGGAGATCTCGAAGCTCCACCGTGACCTCGGCGCGACCATGCTGTACGTCACGCACGACCAGGTCGAGGCGATGACGATGGGCGACCGGATCGTCGTGCTCCACGACGGGTTCGTGCAGCAGGTCGCGCCGCCGTTGGAGCTGTACAACCACCCGGCCAACATGTTCGTCGCGGGTTTCATCGGGAGCCCCGCGATGAACTTCGTCTCCGGGGCACTCGATGGCTCGCGTTTCACGTCCGACTCAGGGACCGTTATTGTTGATGTCGGCCCCAACCCGCCCATTCAGGGACCCGTGACGCTCGGAATCCGGCCCGAAGACCTCTACACACCCGAGGTCTCGCCCGCGGCGAAGCGCCTGTCGGACCCGTTCAGGGGGACCGTCGAGGTCGAGGAGCCAATGGGCAACGAGGTGGTCGCGTATGTGCGGCTCGATCCCGATAATCGCTTGGTCGCCAGGCTAGAGCCCCAGCAACTACCGGGCGGAGATCGCGCGGCTGAACTCCGGATGGACCTCGACAAGATTCACCTCTTCGACCCGGAGACCGGGCAGGCACTCTCGGCGTAGAAGGCGCTCACCGCCTGCGACTGTCATGGCCAACGCCTCGACGCCAGCCCGTCTCCTTGCCGTTCTCCTCGCGCTCGCCGTTCTGTTCTCTGGTCAACTCGTCCTGTCCGGATGCGAGGTCGACCACGAGACCGAGGCCGACGGAGACAAGTCCGTGCGCGTGACGGTCGACGGTGAGGCCGTCGACCGGGCGCGTGACAATGTGGAGGCTGCCGGCGAGGCCATCGAAGACGCGGCCTCGGACGCCGCCGAGACGATCGATCAGAACGTCGACGTCGGAGAGAACGCCCGAGATGGGGATGGCTGAGCTCGATCGGAGGCGGCTGCGGCCTGGCCGCAGCGTCCGTCCGAGGGTCTCACTCACGATAACAGTAATTATCGAACCGACCTGGAGCGAGCTCTGTCGCCTCGATCCGTCGACGCCCGAGGCCGGCCGTTCGTAACGTGCCATTCCCCCGGACCTGACGATGGACTCTCACGATCGCGCCCTCCCGGCGAGCGTCGACGCCGGAACCCACGCTAAGCTGGGCCGCGCCTTCACGGCCCAGTCCGACCTCGTTCCGCTGTACCTGTTGCGCTACGACCGGGAGAACACCCGGCGCGCGTATGCCAAAGACCTAGAGACTTTCTTCGGGTGCGAAACGGTCACGCTGGAGATGGCGGCGTCCGTCACGTTTACGGACGTAAACGAAGCGCTGCAGACTCTAGAATCTGACGGCAAGAGCCCCGCGACACAGAGGCGATTCCTCGCGTCGCTCCGGGGGTTCTTTGGCTGGCTGGCCGCGCTGGGATTCATCGACTTGAATCCGGCCGACCGGCACCTGGTCCGCCGCATTCCCAAAACGTCCGATGCGGACCAGCTCGTGACGGTGCTGACGCGCGAACAGGCGGCGCGAATGCTCGGTGCGATCGACATGACGAAGCCTTCGGGTGCCCGCAATTTCGCTCTCGTGACGACGCTGCTTCACTGCGTACTGCGTCGTTCGGAGGCCTCGGACATGGATGTTGAGGATATCGGCATGGCTGGCGAGCACACAATTCTTCGGCTCAAGCGTGCCAAGGGCGGCGCGAACCAGACGGTCAAGGTTCCGGACCACGTAGCCGGAGTGCTGCGTGACTTTATACGGTCAAGTGGATACCACAGTGGACCGGTGTGGCGCTCGTTGTCAACAAACCATAGTCACGGCAAACGCCTGTCTGGATCTGCCATCTATAAGATTGTCCGGTCGCTCGGCCGGCAGGCTGGGATCCAGGAACGAGTCGGTGCTCACACCCTCCGTCACACGGGCTGCACGCTCGCCATTGAGGGCGGCGCATCTCTGCAGCAAGTTCAGGCTCACGCTCGCCACAAAAACATAGAGACCACCATGCGCTACGTTCATCAACGGGACCGGCTGGCGAACAGCGCCGCGGACTTCATCGACCTTTAGATGGACTACGACCTGATCGTCGTTGGCGCCGGCCACAACGCGCTCATCTCCGCAGCCTATGCGGCGAAGGCGGGCTACCGGGTCGGCGTCTTCGAACGGCGGTACATCGTCGGCGGCGCCGTCTCGACCGTCGAGCAGGTGCCTGGGTACCAGTTCGACCTCGGCGGTTCTGCTCACATCCTCATTCGCCTGACCCCGATCGTCGAGGAGCTGGGCCTCGACGAGTACGGACTCGAGTACCTCGAGCTCGACCCGCTGTTCTTCGCTCCGTACGAAGACGGGTCGTCACTCTTCATCTATCGAGACGTCGACCGGACCTGCGAGCACATCGAGGCGCAGTTCCCCGGAGAAGGCGATCGCTACCGGCGGTTCGTCGAGACGTGGGCGCCGTTTTCCCAAACCGTGCGAGACGTTTTTCTGTCGACGCCCAGCCCACTCGAGCTTGGGAAGCGGTTCGCGTTCGGGAGTTCGGCCCAAGTCGACTGGCAGAACGCGTTGTCTGTGATCATGCGGCCATACGGTGAAGTCGTCGATCAGTACTTCACGGAGGAGAAGGTGAAGGCGCCGCTCGTGTGGATGGCTGCGCAGAGCGGCCCCCCTCCTACCGAGGCCATGAGTGCGCCCTTCCTCTTGTGGCACCCCTTGTATCACGAGAGCGGGATCGCCCGGCCTCGGGGCGGATCTGGAGGGCTCACGAAAGCGCTGGCGGCGATGATCCGTGCTCACGGGGGTGAGGTCCGTACGTCGTCCCCAGTGGACCGTCTTCTCGTTCGCAACGGGCGTGCCGAGGGCGTGGAGGTCGCTGGCGAATGCATTACCGCTCGTGCCGTTCTATCGGGGACCCACATCCTCGAGACGCTCGACCGGCTCCTGCCGAGCGAGCACCGTCCCGCCGAGGCCGACCAGATGCGGGTTGGAAACGGGTTCGGGGCCATCCTTCGCCTCGCGCTCGACAAACCTGTGGAGTACGCGGCGGCGCCGGGTATCGAGTCGCGGACGGCGCTCCAACTCATCTGCCGAGACCGCCAGCAGATCCATGACGCCTACGCCGATTACCTCAAGGGCCAGCCGGCCGAGGATCCTCCGATCGTCGGGATGAGCTTCTCCGCAGTCGACCCGACGCTGGCGCCGCCGGGCGGGGAGGTGTTGTGGCTCTGGGCCCAGTACTTCCCTTATGAAATGACCGGCGGTCGGACGTGGGACGCCATCGAGGAGGAGGTGGCCGATCGGATCCTGGACACGTTCGAACCCTACGCACCCGGCACCAAGGCGTCGGTGGTCGGTTCCCTCTTCCAGCACCCCCTCTGGCTGGAGCGCGAGCTCGGGCTGTTCCGCGGGAACGTGATGCACCTCGAGATGACGATCGACCAGATGTTTGCGCTGCGCCCCTCGATGAATCTTAGCGACTATCGGGGCCCCGTCGACGGGCTCTTCCTCACCGGGGCCAGCATGCACCCGGGAGGTGGCATAATGGGGGCATCTGGACGGAATGCCGCCCGGGTGGTTCTTAACTTTCTCGAGTCGAAGCGATGAGTTCCACAGACTCCCTGCGCTACTCGCGACAGATCCGCCTCCCGGACGTAGGCCTCGAGGGTCAGAAACGGCTCGCCAAGGCCGCCGTCCTCGTCGTCGGCGCCGGCGGGCTGGGCGCGCCGGCGTTGCACCAACTGGCGGCATCCGGCGTCGGGCGTGTGGGGTTCGCCGAGTTCGACCACGTCGACGTCACGAACCTCCACCGACAGACGCTCTACTCGACGAGCGACGTGGGCCGTGCGAAAGCGGACGCGGCCCGGGAGCGGTTGGAGGCCATCAACCCGGAGGTCACCATCGAGGCCCACTCCCTCCGCCTCGGCACCGACAACGCCGAGGCGCTCCTCGCGGGGTACGACCTCGTCCTCGACGGCTCGGACACGTTCGCGACACGCTACGTCGTGAACGACGCCTCGGTGCGGACGCAGACGCCCAACGTGTTCGCCTCGGTCAGCCAGTTTTCGGGGCAGATCTCCGTCTTCGGGACGGAAACCGGGCCGTGCTACCGGTGCCTGTTTCCGGAGCCGCCCCCTCCAGACCTGATCCCCAACTGCGAAGAAGGCGGGGTCTTGGGCGTCGTGCCGTCTCTTTTCGGGACGCTTCAGGCGGCGGAGGCGCTAAAGTGGATCCTTGGAATTGGGGACCCGCTGGTGGGCCGCCTGCTCATGATCGACGCTCTGGCGATGGAGGTCCGAGAGATCGTGGTAGACCGCGATCCCGAGTGCTCCGCTTGTGGCTCCCCGCAGCACCGCCGCACGTCGGTGGCAGCAGATCCGGGCCCTGCAGAGATCACGGTCCCAGAACTTCGGTCCCTTCTCGACTCGGCGCCCCCCGTCCTCGTTGATGTGCGCGAGGCAACCGAACACCACGCAGGCAACATCGGCGGCCGACTGATCCCACTCGGTCAGCTCGACGTCCGCGCATTTGAGCTCGACGACGTACGTGACAGCGACATCGTGGTGTACTGCGCCTCCGGGGGGCGCTCTGCGGTCGGGGCCCGGATGCTCAGGGAGCGCGGCCTTCGTGCACGATCGCTCCGTGGCGGTATGGAGGCGTGGAACGCCCTCTCGTGACTCAGGCAAGGAGTCTCGTCATCGCCGGCCCCACTGCCGTCGGCAAGTCCTCGCTGGCTCACCGGCTGGCCCAGCGAGTTGGGGGCGAGATCGTTTCTGCCGATAGCCGTCAAGTCTACCGCGGCCTCGACATCGGGACGGCGAAACCGACGGAGAAGGAACGGGGGGAAGTTCGCTACCACCTGTTGGATCGGCTGGACCTTGGGGCTCGTTGTTCTGCCGGGCGATTTTTCCGATGGGCCTTAAACGCGATAACGGACATCCAGTCGCGAGGAGCACCTGCCATCGTCGTGGGCGGGTCAACGCTCTACGTCCACGCTCTCGTCGAGGGGATGCCCGATGTGCCTCCGATCCCTGAGGAGCTCGAAGGGGAGCTCCTGCGTGAGGCCAGGACTCCAGACGGCGCGGCGCGCCTGTTCCGAGAGCTGACAGCCGTAGACCCTGAGGCGGCCGCGACGCTGGACCCAACGAAGACGCATCGGCTCGTGCGCTGGGTCGGTGTGTTGCGCCACACGGGGCGTCGCCCGTCTGAGGTCTGGACCGACCGCCCCTCGGCTCTACCCCTGACCTGCCTAGTGGTGCTCGAGCGGCCCAGGCCTGAGCTTTACTCGCGAATCGAGGCCCGGGTCGACCAGATGATGGCGGAGGGCCTGCTCGACGAGGCGGCTGGCCTCGCGGCGCGTAGTGCCGAGGCTAAGAGGACGCTAGAGGCGACCATCGGCTACCGGGAGCTGCTCCCGGTCCTCGCCGGCGACCGATCCCTCGAGGAGGGCATTCGGCTCATCAAACGGAACACGCGCCGCTACGCCAAGCGACAACTCACGTGGTACCGACGCTATGACGACGCGCTCTGGCTGCCGGCTGCCTCGACGGATCTCGATGACCTGCTTGGAGGCGTCGCTCCCTGGCCGTGATGCGAGGCGTGGCGGTTCCTCGAATGGCGAAACAGGAGGAGGGCAGCTCCCCCCCATCCGATCAGGGTGGCGACGTCGAAGAACGCATGCCACTCGTACCCGAGGTACGTGGTTGTGCAGAGTGCTGCCAACCACAGGAGCCAATTGGGAGAATCCAATAACGGAATCAAAAACAGGAGCGGGAGCCCGTACCACGGGTGGAAGGTCGCAGTGACGAGACCGAACCCAACCACCACGACCAGCACCACCCGGTGGAGCCCACGGGGTGTCCCGTCGTCCACTGAGAAGGCCCGTGCGACCGCGGCACCGTACCCGACGGTCAGGGTAACGCTGGCCGCCTGCCCGGCCTCCTCCCCGAGAACCGGGTATGCGACCGCTTTGAGCAGGCGATACGGTCCAGCGTAGACATCAAACGTGCCGAAGAACAACTCCAGAGACTCCCCGGCGTTCGCCGCAGCGCCGGGCGTCCAGACCAGAGCGGACAGCGCTCCCCCCAGAAGCACCGAGGCCGCCACCCCTGCCCACCCCTCCCGCCGCCACGTCGCCGGCAGAAGCGCGAGCGGGTAGAGCTTGGCCAGCCCTGCCACCGTCGCGCCGATCGATCGCAGCGGAAACCGGGACCCAGCGGTCGCGATGACGAGCCCGATCCCCCCGACCACCAGCGCCTCGGTGTGTCCCTGGCCGGCGACCTCCACCACGGCGAGTGGGCTCCACGCGTAAAGCGCCGCCCCGTGCGCCCCTACCACGCGGGCCAGCAGGATCACGCCCCCGAGTTCGACGATGACGAGCAGGGTCTTTAGAAGCCACCAGCTACCCGTCCACCCGAGCTCGCGGTAGACCGACGCCGCCACCCGGAACACCGACTGGGAGGCCGGGGGATACACCGAGTAGTAGCCCGGAGAGTTCATTCGCGCGTACACCCTCTCGTCCTGCCACGCACGCAGGGCTGGATCGTTTGGGCGGAGCGCGTAGGGGGACACGCTGGCCTCGGCTGCGATCACCCCGTCCCAGATGTACCGGTACCCGTCGTCCGAGAGGGACGGAAGCATCGGCAGCGCGGCGAGACGAAACAGAACGGCGCCGAGTAAGAGACGGCGCGTGGAGACCTGGGCGCGACGGAGGTAGGCGATGAGGAGGACGAAGCCGAGCCCGTAGGCACCGACAAACGCGAGGCGCCACTCCAGCCCGCTGCCTGCCGGACGCGCCGCCCAGACCATCGCGACGACCACCCCGATCCCGACGACGATCGGGAAGGCGCGGCGGATCACCCCGTTGGCCGGATGATGAAACGCAGGGCCCCCGACGCGTCCACGTCGACGTCATCGGTGACGTGCTGGAGGATGAACAGGCCCCGGCCACACGTCGCCGCCGGATCATCGGGGAGCGCCGCGCGGTCGAGTCGCTCGGGGGCAAGCCCAGGGCCGCCGTCGGCGACCCGAACCGCCAACCGTCGCGCGTCGGCGTCGAACTCGACGAGGACCTCGTCCCCCCCGCCGTGTTCGACGGCGTTGGCGACCGCCTCCCCGATCGCCAGCGCCACCCGCGTGACGTCGTGCTCCGCCCACCCCGCCTCGCGGACGAGCTCGACCGCGGCCTCACACAGGTCGGCCACGGACTCGATGTGCCGGGGGCGGCGAAGCTCAGGCACGGTGTGCGGCTCGGAGGGCGGTGGCAGCCAGAAGGTACCGTACGGCTCGACGGCGAAGGGCTCCACGGGGCAGGACCGAAATCGCCGATGCCAGAACCCATGGAGCCGCCGCCGCGGCCCGCCCCACCCACGTCGGTGCTCGGACGCGGTCGACGGCGCCGCCCGGGCACGGTTCGTCGAACGACGCTGCCGCGGCGCCGAACTGTCGGGCGTGGCCGACTGCCCGGGCGAGGTCTCCGAGGTCATGCAGCCGGACCACGGTCCGGGCGAGTCGCAAGCCGTCGGGTGCAACACGCGCGAGCCGGCACCCGAACGCCACGTCCTCGCCGTAGGGCACCGCCTCGGGGAACCCGCCGACCCGTTCGAACGCCTCGCGCCGTACGGCGCTCGCGCCAGACAGGAAGTACCGCCAGTCGATCGGCTCGCCAGGCTCGACGGCCGCCGCCGGGCCCCGGGGGTGGTTCGCCACGTAGTCCTGGTACGGGTCCCCAGGGTCGGTCACGACCGGCTTGAGGCGGGCGACGCTGGCGACCGCGCCGGGCGCTCCGAGCCCAGCCGCAAGCGCTCGGGCAGCGCCGGGCGGAGGCTCGACGTCGGCGTCGAAGAACGCGAGGACGTCGCCCGTCGCGGTGGCGACACCGGCGTTCCGTGCGGCTGCCCGGCCGGCGTTCTCGCCGAGAGTGATGACCCTGGCGCGCTCCTGGCCAGCCGTGGCGTCCGCCAGCAGCCGCGGCGTGGCATCGCGGGAACCGTCGTCGACCCACAAGATCTCGTCCGCGTCCAGCGCGAGGACCGCCGGGATCGTCGTCGGCAGGATCGCGGCGCCGTTGTAGACCGGGATGATGACGGAGGTCACACCGGTCGCTGACTCGTGAGGATCGATTCGAGGCGGGCCGTCGACTCGTCCCACGAGAACCGAGCGACGTCGACTTGGGCCGCCTCGGCGAGACGAGCGCGGCGTTCGACGTCCCGGAGCACCGACTCTGCGGCATCGGCAAGCGCGGCGGCGTCTCCAACGGCGACTTCCATCATCGATCGCTCTGGCTCGAGAAACTCCCGGGGCCCGCGGCTCGCCGTCGCGACGACCACGGCCCCGCAGGCGGCGGCCTCCATCGGGACGAGCCCCCACCCCTCGACCCGGCTCGTGTGGAGGCAAACCGCTGCCCCGTCGTAGAGCGCCCGGAGCGTCTCGCGGGAGGGCCGGATCGAGACCTCCACCCAGTCCGGCAGCCGGTGGCTGGGCGGGCGAGCGGCGAAGACGGACGCCTCGAGCGTGGGGATCCGCTTGCGGAGCCGACTCAGCGCGTCGATCAGCACCTCCGGTCCCTTGACCGGATGGCGATGGTAGAGCGCGACGACTCGCGCAGGCCGGTCCCTCGGCGGCGTGGTCGCGAACAGCTCCGACGGGTCGACGGCATTGGGGACGACGCCCTCGACAGGGTGCCCCGCCGAGGCCAAGAGTTCTGCGAGCCATCCGGCGACCGTGAACCGACGGAGGGGGAGCGCCCAGGTCGCCTCCGCCCGTTCGCTGAGGGAGCGCTCATCGCCCTGGATAAAGTAGAACGGGTTCGGATGGCTACCGTGGTGGACCCAGGGGGCAGTTTGATGGCCAGTTGCAATAACGGCATCGAAAAAAGAGAGGTCAATCGACTGGAGGGTCGGGGGCTCCAGGGTCTCGACAAGCCTACCCGCCTCGGGGCCGTGCCCGAGAACCCCGTGGACGGCGTCGCGTGCGAAGACCGCCCACTCGCGAACACGCGGCCACAGTCCCGGCGCCCGCCGCGGGGCGATCACCGACACGTCGTGCCCGCGGTTGACCAGCCCCTCAGCGTGCCGCATGACCACCGACACGCCGCCCATCGGCACGCGGGCCGGCGCCGGGAGCACGAACGCGATGCGCACTACAGCACCACGAGTTCCGTCAGCAGCGGCGTCAGGTTCTCGCAGCCCCCTTCGCGAAGCACGATCACGTCCTCGATCCGGATGCCGAACCGCTCGGGGAGGTACACGCCCGGCTCGATGGTGACCGTCGCCCCGGGCGGAAGCACGTGCGCGACCTGCTGCGAGAGACGGGGCCACTCGTGGACCTCGATCCCGACGCCGTGCCCGAGGCTGTGGGTGAAGTACTCGCCCAGCCCGTCCGCTTCGATCACGGATCGGGCCGCGGCGTCGAGGTTCCGCCCGGTCATGCCGGCCTCGGCGGCGTCGATCGCCGTCCGCTGCGCCGTGCGGACGGTTTCGTAGGCCGCTCGCTCGACCTCCCCCGGCTCACCGATCGCGACCGTCCGGGTGAGGTCGGAGCAGAACCCGTCGAGCACGCCGCCCATGTCGATCACCACGAGGTCGCCCGGGTTGAGCGTCCGCGACGAGGGGCGCGCGTGCGGGAGGGCCCCGTGCGGCCCAGCCGCGACGATGGGCTCGAACGACATCGCCGAGGCGCCCCGCTTGAGGTGCTGGTAGACGATCTCGGCCGCGATGTCCTGCTCCGACATCCCCGGCGCGAGGTAGGGCAGGATGGCGTCGAACACCTCGCACGTCAGCGCCTGCGCTCGGCGGACCGCCTCGATCTCCGCTTCAGTCTTCGACGCCACGGCCTCGGACAACAGGTCCCGGACCGCCACCAGGTCGACATGAAACGCCTTCCGCAGGTCGTCCGAGGCGGCCAGGGTCACGTGCTCGGCCTGAACGACCGCTCGCGAGGCGTCCTCGAACAGGCCGTGCTCGCCGGCCCACGCCGCGAGGGCGCCATCAGCCACGTGGACGTCGGCCCCGTCGACCTCGGCGCGGGCCTGCGACGTGTAGCGGCCGTCCGTGACGAAGTGCGCCGCCGATTCCGTCACCAGCAGCAGCCCGTTCGAGCCCGTGAAGCCGACCGCCCACCGGAGGTTGGGGGGGTGCGCCAGGATCGCGGCATCGGCGCCGCACGTGGCGGCCAGTTCGCGGAGCGTGTCGACGCGCGAGATCACGAGCGCGTCGAGTAGTTGGGCGACTCCTGCGTGATCGTCACGTCGTGGGGGTGGCTCTCGCGGAGGCCGGCGCCGGTGATCCGGACGAACTGGCCGCGCTGTTGGAGCGCCTCGACCGAGTCACAGCCGCAGTAGCCCATCGCCGCGCGGAGGCCGCCGACCATCTGGTAGGTGATCTCGGAGAGCGTGCCCTTGTACGGGACGCGGCCCTCGATGCCCTCCGGCACGAGCTTCTTGAGGTCGTCCTCCGCGTCCTGGAAATAGCGGTCCTTGGAGCCGGCCTCCATGGCGCCGAGCGAGCCCATGCCGCGGTAGTTCTTGTAGCGGCGGCCCTCGTAGAGCACCGTCTCGCCCGGGCTCTCGTCCACGCCCGCGAACAAGCTGCCGATCATGACGGTCGAGGCCCCGGCCGCAAGCGCCTTCGGGATGTCGCCTGTCTGTTTGATCCCGCCATCTGCGATCAGGGGCACGTCGTAGCGGCGGGCGGCCTCGGCGCACTGAAGGATCGCCGTGAGTTGGGGCACGCCGACGCCGGCGACGACGCGGGTCGTGCAGATCGAGCCCGGCCCGATCCCGATCTTGACGGCGTCTGCGCCCGCGAGGATGAGGTCCTCGGTCCCCTGCGGCGTCGCGACGTTGCCCGCGACGACCTCGAGGCCGTCGAAGTCGGCCTTGATCCGCTCGACCATCCGGAGCACGCCCTCCGAGTGCCCGTGCGCCGTATCGACCACGACGAAGTCAGTCCCGGCCTCGGCCAGCGCTGACACCCGGTCGTGCGTGTCCGGCGTCACGCCGACGGCCGCCCCGACGAGCAGCCGCCCGAACTCGTCCTTGGCGGCGTCCGGATGCCGCTTCTTTTTCTGGATGTCCTTGAACGTGATGAGTCCCTTGAGAAAGCCGGCCTCGTCGGTCACGGGGAGCTTCTCGATCTTGTGCTCTTGGAGCGTCGCCTCGGCTTGCTCGAGCGTCGTTCCGACCGGCGCCGTGATGAGGCCCTCGGTCGTCATGATGTCCTGCAGGAAGACGGCGTTGTCGGGTTGGAACCGGAGGTCGCGGTTCGTGACGATCCCCACCAACCGACGCTCGTGGTCGACAACGGGGATCCCGCCGATCGAGTAGCGCGCCATCCGCTCCCGCGCGTCGCCGACCGTGTCGCCGGGCCGAAGCACGATCGGGTCGAGGATCATTCCGGACTCGCTCCGCTTGACCCGCCGGGCCTCCCGCGCCTGCAACTCGGCCGGCATGTTCTTGTGGAGCACGCCGACGCCCCCCTCCCGCGCGATCGCGATCGCCAGGTCGGCCTCGGTGACGGTGTCCATGGCCGCGGCCACGAGCGGGATGTTGATCGTGAGGTTCCGCGTCAGCCGCGTCTGCGTCCGGACCTCCCGCGGCATGACGTTGCTGCGGGCTGGGACCAGCAGCACGTCGTCGTATGTGAGGCCCTCGTAGGCGATTTTGTTCATGGGGTTCGGGGTTCGCAGTTCAGGGTGCTGGGGTCGCTGGGTCGGGGCTCCCGTCAGGCCGGCGAGCTCTGAACTCCGATTCAAAAGACCACGGGCTTGAGCTTGACGGAACGGCGGAGGGTGTTGACCTCGTGCGGTTCGAGGCGGCGCCAACGGCCGCGACGGAGCCCATCGAGGTCGAGGCCCGCGTAGCCGACGCGGTCGAGGGAGACGACGCGTCGACCGAGCGCCTCGACCATCCGGCGGACCTGACGGTTGCGGCCCTCGTGGAGTTGGAGCCCGAACCGGCGGTGGTCGTCGTCGACGAAGGACGCGTTGTCGGCCGAGGCCCGACCGTCGTCGAGATCCACGCCCCTTTTGAGTCGCTCGATGTCCGCCTCGGTGAGCGGCTGGTCAGCCTCGACGAGGTAGAGCTTGACCGCGCCGTGGCTCGGGTGCATCAGCCGATGGGCCAACTCCCCGTCGGTCGTCAGGAGGAGCGCGCCTGTGGTGTCTTTGTCCAGGCGGCCGACCGGGAAGAGGGCGTCCTTGAGGCGCTTCGGAATCGTGACGAGGTCGAGGACGGTCTTCCGCCCGCGGTCGTCGGAGACGGTCGTGAGCGTGTCGACCGGCTTGTTGAGGAGGACGTAGGCGAGGTCGGTCGGCTGGATCGGCTGGCCGTCGACCTCGACCGCGTCGTGGTCGGACACCTTGACGCCCATCTCGGTTGTGACCGCGCCGTTGACCTTGACGCGGCCCGCGGCGATGATCTCGTCGGCGTCGCGACGCGAGGCGACGCCGGCCCGCGCCAGGTAGCGGTTGAGCCGCATCGGCCCCGCGTCGTCCGGCCGGGACGCCGTCTCCAGCGAGTCCGACTGGCGCTGCTTCCGCTCGGCCTGGTGGCGCCGGCGGACCGAGTCATTCTTGGTCCGTTTCGACATCGTCGGGATCGGTTGCGGGCGTGACGAGGGAAGGGGCGGTCATCTCGGCGAGGAGCTTCGCCCGCTCCCGATTGAACGCGGGATCGGCGAGGAGGTCCTCGATCTCGCGCGGAGTGGGCAGCGCGTCGAGCGCGTCGAGGCCGAACTGCTCCAAGAAACGGTCGGTCGTGGCGTAGAGCAGCGGCCGGCCGATCCCCTCTCCCCTGCCCGCGATCGTCACGAAGTCGCGCTCCAACAACTGGCGGAGCGCGTAGTCCGAGCTGACGCCGCGGACGTGGTCGACTTCGGGCCGGGTGACGGGTTGCTTGTATGCAATAACGGCCAACGTTTCCAGGAGCGAGCGCGACAGCCGCTTGGCCTCGTCGTCTTCATACAGGGCGCTCACGAACGGGTGGACCTCCTCGACGGTCGCCATCCGCAGCCCGCCCGCCCAGCGCTGGATCCGGAAGGCCCGCCCCCCCGTCCGGTAGGCCGCGTTCAGCCGGCCGACGGCCTCCTCCACCTCAGCAACCGTGTGCTCCGTGCCGGTCACCTCGCCGTAGGCGCGCGCCACGTCCTCGGGCCGGAGCGGCACGTCGCTCGCGAAGATCAGCGCCTCCACGGCCTGATCGAACGGGTCGGCGGTGAGGACGGGCTCCATCACGCGGCGGCAGAAAGCGATTCGTCGGACCGCGTGTCGTCGACGGACGTAACGGCCTCGACGGGCTCGACGGCGAAGTCCTGCGGGTCGAGCCCGAAGACGAGGCGGATCGCCTGACGCTGCGCGAGGTCGAGCACAGCAAGGAACGTGACGATCACAAATGACTTGCTACGGCGGGCGACCAGCGCCTGAAACGAGGCGCCTCCCCCCTCCACCCGACTCAGCACCCAGGACCTCTGCACGTCGATGGCGAACGACTCGCGGGCCACCTCGTGCCGGATGATCTCGGACTCGGCCGCGGCCCGCTCCACAGCCGCTCCCAGAGCCGCGACGAGGTCGAAGATGGTCGCGCGGTACGTCTGTTCGACCGGTGGTGCCAGCTCGTCGCGTTGATCCGCCGCCTGGCCCCGGGTGCGGAGACGCTGACGCGCCTCGAATCTCCCCTCCAGGTTCCCGGCGGCCTCCTTGTAACGGACGTACTCGATCAGCCGCTCGACGAGCTCCTTCCGTGGGTCGATGGGCTCGCCCTCGTCGTCCAGCTCGGGCCGCGGCATCAGCATCCGGGCCTTGATCTGGATCAGCAGCGCGGCCGTGTAGATGAAGTCGGCCGCGGCGTCGAGGTCGACGTGCTCCAGCACACGGACCGCCTCGAGGTACTCGTCCGCGATCCGCGCGATCGGGATGTCGTGGACGTCGATCTCGTCCCGCCGGATAAAGAAGAGCAGGAGGTCGAGCGGCCCTTCGAACTGGTCGAGCTGGACGCGGTGCATGCGGGGGGACGGCTTTGCCAAAGCTACGGCCGTCCCGCCCCGCCTCGCGCGCTGGCCGCGGGTTTTTCCCGTGTCCCTACGCCGCGGCCTCGCGCTCCTTGAACCACTCGACGGTCCGCCCGAGGCCGGCCTCCACGTCCACCTCGGGCCGCCAGTCGAGCGACTCGGATGTGTGGGAGATGTCGAGGACGCTCCGCTGCTGCTCGCCCGGCTTGGCCGGCCCGTGGACCTCCTCGGCGTCGGCGCCGGTGAAGCGGTTGATGTGACGGAACAGCGCGTTCACGTCGGTCTCGACACCCGTGCCCACGTTGTAGACGCCCGAGCCCTCGCGGGCGAGCGCGGCCACGAACGCGCGGACGACGTCGCCTACGAAGACGTAGTCTCGGGTCTGCGTGCCCTCGCCGTTGATCGTGACCGGCTCGCCGCGGAGGAGCCGCTGCGCGAAGATGGCGACCACGCCGGCCTCGCCGTGCGGGTTCTGCCGCGGGCCGTACACGTTGCCGAACCGGAGCGCGGCGTAGTCGAGCCCGTAGGTCTGGCTGTAGAACCGGAGGTAGTGCTCGCTGACGAGCTTCGTGATCCCGTAGGGCGACATCGGCCGCGTGGGGTGGCTCTCCGGCTGGGGGCCGCCGTCGTTGACGGTCGGGTCCGGCTCGCCGTAGATCGCGCCGCCCGTGGAGGCGAACGCAACCTTCTCAAGGCCCGTCTGGCGCCCGGCCTCGAGGAGGTTCAGGAACCCGAGGACATTGACGTCGGCGTCGAACCGCGGGTCGGCCACGGACCTACGAACGTCCATCTGGGCCGCGAGGTGGCACAGGGCGGCGAACTCGTGCTCGGCGAACAGCGCGGCGGCCTCCGGCGACCGGATGTCGACTTCGTGGAAGACGGCGCCGTCCGGCACGTTCTCCCGCACCCCGCCGGTGAGGTCGTCCATGACGTGGACCTCGCAGCCCTCCGCGAGCAGCCGATCCGCGACGTGGGAGCCGATGAACCCGGCGCCGCCGGTGACGAGGACGGGACGGCCAGCGAACGGGAAAGCCATGAAGGCGGGAGTCGAGAGGACGGTCGGAAGGAGGCCAGCGATGGCCAGTGGGATCGGAAGATCGGGCCGACGCTGCGAACAGACGGTGAGATCCGACGCTGAATCAGCTACGCGTCGGACGGGAGAATCAGCGCGGACGAGAAGCGGCCGGGCGCGAAGAGCTCGGCGGCCAGGTCTCGGACGCCGTCGGCCGTGACGGCGTCGATCTCGGCCACCACCTCGTCGACCGGCACGATCCGCCCCGTCGTCAGCTCGACGCGACCGAGGCGCTGCATCCGGTTCGTCGTGCTCTCCAGACCGAGGACGATGGAGCCCTTCAGCTGATGCTTGGCCCGCGACAACATCCGGTCGCTCACCGAGCTCTCCGCCAGCTTGCCGAGCTCGCGCTCGATGAGCGTGCGGGAGCGGTCCACCCGCGAGGCGTCCGTGCCGATGTACACGCCGAGGTCGCCAGAGTCGGTCTGGACGTTGACGAACGAGTAGACCGAGTAGCACCACCCGTACTTCTCGCGGATGTTCTGGTTGAGCCGGCTCGACATCCCCCCACCGAGGATCGTGTTGAGGACCGACAGGGTCGTCCGCCTCGGGTCGTTCGCCCCGAAGGCCCGCGTGCCGAGGACGAGGTGGGCCTGCTGGATCGGGCGCTCGACCGTGAAGTCGACCGGTGAGTAGGCCTCCGAGGGGACCCGCTCAGCCGGCTGCGGCGCGCGCTCGAACCCGGCCAGCAGCCGGTCGACGTGGCGGACCACGTCGGCGTGCTGCACGTTGCCGGCCACGGAGATGACGAGCCGGTTCGGCACGTAGTGCCGGCCGATGTACCGTTCCAGGTCGTCGCGCGTGAACGAGCGGACCGACTCGGGCGTCCCGATCACCGGCCGCCCGAGCGGGTGGTCGGGGTAGAGCGCGGCCTCGTAGTGGTCGAAGACGTGGTCCTCGGGGGCGTCCTCGTACATCTTGATCTCCTCGACCACGACGTCCTTCTCCTTCTCGATCTCCCGCGGCGGCAGCGTCGGTTGGGTGACGAGGTCGAGAACCGACTCGAGGCCGCGGCCGAGGTGCTCGCTCAGTCCACGCGCGTAGAAGCACGTGTGCTCCTTCGAGGTGAACGCGTTGAGGTAGCCGCCGACGGATTCCATCCGCTGGTTGATGAGGTACCCGCGGCGGCGGCGGGTCCCCTTGAACACCATGTGCTCGATGAAGTGCGTGATGCCGCCCTCGGCGGGCGTCTCGTCGCGGCTCCCGGCGTCCACCCACGCCCCGACGGCGACGGAGCCGACGGACGGGATGGTCTCGGACAGAACGCGGACGCCCGAGTCGAGGTCGGTGCGATCGATGGAAGGAGTCAAAGAGATCTGATCGTTGATAACCGGCGGCCCGTATCCCGAGCCGCGGAGACGGTTCCGCCTGGTCGTGCGATTCGCCACGTCTCCGCTACCGGCTGTCCCCGGCCTCCTGCGCCGCGCGCTCCACCGCACGCTGCGCCCGCTCCAGACCGTACGCCGACTGGCGCCGATTGGGCGCGCGCGACAGCGACGTGCGATAGGCCTCGGCCGCCTCGGCGGGGTCGTCGCCGTACTCGAGGAGGAGCAGGCCGAGGAACTCGTGCGCGGGCGTCGTCGGCGTCGGCGGGCCGAAGGTGAGCGGTGCCGCCGCCTCGAGCGCGGCGGCCTCGCGGACGAGGTCGAGCGCGCGGTCGGGGTCGCCGTCGAGGAGGTCGAGGTAGGCCTCGAGTTGGAGCGCGGACGCGCGGGCCTGCCAGCCGGGGTCGTCGTCGGCTGCGATGGCCGCCTGGAGCGCGGCGAGGACGGGCCGGGCGGCAGCGCTCCCCTCCGTGTCCGCCAGCCGCTCCCCGCGGGCGAGCGCGTCGATGGCGAGCGTGCTCAAGCTCTGGGTGTCCGGCGGCTCGTGGCTGAGGATGGGGTCGGCCTCGTTTGACGGCTGCTGCTGGGCCCGGATGCGGACGACGTGCGCGAGCGGGGTGTAGGAAGCCGAGTCCTCGGCGTAGTGCGCCTCGGCGAGGGCGTAGAGGCTGTCGGCGAGCGGCTGGTCCTGAAGCTGGTCCGCGGCGTAGTGCCACCACCAGAGGGCGTGCCATCCGTGGCCGTTGAGCGGCTCGCCGCGGCGGTCGGTGCCGGCCTTGGCGGCGGCGTAGCTCCGCCGGTTCATCCGCTCCACGTCCTCCCACATCCCGAGCGCGAGGTAGATGTGCGACGGCATGTGGAGCGCGTGGCTGGCGGCCGGGGCCACCTCGGCGTACACGCGGGCCGGGCGGAGCCCGAGCGGGGCGTGGACCGGGTCGTCATAGGCGTGGATGAGGTAGTGGGCCGCGCCCGGGTGCTGGGGGTTCTCGTCGAACACCTCCTCGGCGACGGCCGCCGCCGTCATGTAGGTCGTGAAGTCGCGCCCCTCGTGGGCCGTCCCCAAGACCGAGAGCGCGTGGAAGGCGCGGGCGTCGAGGTCGTCGGGATAGGCCGCGGCCAGCTGGCGCATGGCCTCGGCGTATGCGTCGTCGCGGTCCTCCTTCGACGCGTCGCCCCGGTAGAGGGCGTCGAGCGTCGCCAGGTAGGCCCGCTCGCGTGCCGAGGCCGGCATGGCGTCGACACCGTCGAGCGCTTCGAGCGCGGCGTCGCGGTCCTGCTGCATCCACACCGGGTGGTTGTGGGTCATCGCCTCGCCCCAGGCCGCCATCGCGAAGTCGGGGTCGATCCGGCGGGCTTCCTGGAAGGCCTCGCGGGCGTCGTCGTACTCGAACGAGTGGAGCAGGAGGAGCCCGCGGAGAAACGGCTCCTGGGCCTCTTCGGCTCCGGTATTGGCGAACTCGGTCTCGCCGAGGTCCTGCGCCGCGACCGGCACGACGGCGACGAGGAGGAGCAGGACGAGCGTGCGCATGGCGGCGGGGGCTGGCGGTCTCGGAAGGTGCTACGGCCGTGCCGCCGACGCCAGCCGATGACATGGATCCGCGCGGAATACCGCCTCCCACGCCCGCCCGGCCCGAACGTGCCGCGCCCCCGCCCGCCTCGGCGTCGAGGCGGGCGGGGGCGCTCGGGGGTCCCTCGGAGCCTAGGCCTTCACCGGCTTGGCCGCCTTCACGGCGCCGTCGCCCGTCGGTGCGGCGCCGTCGGGGCGCGGGGTGTACGGCGCGCCGTCCTCTGGGAACTGCTTGATGTAGGCCTCTTGGATCGGGTGGCCCGTCCCCTTCGCGATCGGCGACGACTCGTGGATGTAGTAGTCCTCGTTCGGGAGCGTCTCGACCCAGTTGAGCGCGGCCTCGGCGGCCCGGAGCATCGAGTCGTCCGAGTTCTTGTGGAGCCCGCGGACGTTGGCCTCGATCCGCTCGTGGGCGAGGTGCATGAAGTGGAGCCCGGCGAGCTTGTCGCGCTCCCACTCGGCGTCGTGGGCGCCGCGCGCCAGCTGCTGGTCGAGCTTCGAGAGGACGCAGCTCCAAGCGAACATCAGCACCGCGTTGTCGGCGAGGCGGGCCTGGACGGCCTGCCGCGACACGATGGCCTCCTCCAGTTCCTTCGAGGCCAGCTTGAATTCGCGCGTGTGCGTCTGGACGTGCGACGCGAGCCGCTCGGCGAACGACCGGAGCGACGGGTGGACCCGCGTGACGTCCGGCTTCGCCTTCTTGACGCCGAGGAAAATCTCCGTCGCGAGGGGCGTGCCCTGGCGGATCGTCGACGGCGTGAAGGCGCCCTTGAGGATGCGGGAGACGTTCTCCCCGACCGTCTCGTCGTCGCTCCACTCGACCGTATTGAGCACGCCGAGCATGTACTCCGCGAGTTGCTTGCCGCCGTAGGCGAAGATGAACGACTGCATCACCTCGTTCGAGCCCTCGACGATCCGGTGGATCCGGTTGTCGCGCCAGAGCCGCTCGAACTCGTTCTCGGTCACGTAGCCCTCGCCCCCATAGATCTGCATGGCCGAGTCGATGACGTTCCAGCCCTCCTCCGAGCAGAAGTACTTGCAGGCCGCCGTCTCGACCATGATGTCCGGGTCGTGCCGGTCGAGCATGCCGCAGACGGCGTAGAGCATCGAGTCCATGGCGAAGCAGAACGCGTGCATCTCCGCGACCCGCTTCTGGACGAGTTCGAAGTCGGCCAGAGGGCGCTGGAACTGGTACCGCGTCTGGACCCACTTCGTGGCCTGCTCGGCGGCCTGCTTGGCCGCGCCGGTGACGCCGGCCGAGAGCGTGCACCGCCCGTAGTTCAGGCACGTAAGGGCCACCTTGAGTCCCTGGCCCTCGCGGTGGAGCAAGTTCTCCTTCGGCACCTTCACGTTCTCGAACCGAATGCGGGCCTGCCACGTCCCGCGGATGCCGGCCTTCGAGCGGTTCTTCTGGAAGAACGAGACGCCCTCCATGTCCGGCGTCACGATGAGTGCGGAGACGCCCTTCTTGACCTTCCCCGTCTTCGGGTCCGTCACCTCCTGGTTGGCCATCACCGTGAGGAGGCCGGAGAGCGCGCCCGAGGTGATCCACTTTTTCTCCCCGTTGAGGATGTAGACGCCCTCGTCCTCATTCCACTCGCAGGTGGTCTCCTGGCCGGCGGCGTCGGACCCGACCTGGGGCTCGCTCAGGCAGAAGCCGGAGAGCTTCTCCCGGGCCACCATGTGGAGGAAGCGGGCCTTCTGGTCGTCCGTGCCGAACAGCATGAGCGCCTTGCACCCGATCGACTGGTGGGCCGAGACCATCACGGCGGTCGACCCGCACCGCCGGCCGATCGCCTCCAGCACGCGGTTGTAGGACGCCACGCCGAGGCCGAGGCCGCCGTACTCCTCGGGGACCGTCATCCCCATCACGCCCATGTCGAACAGGCGCTGGATGACCCAGTCCGGGATCACCTGCTCCTGATCGATCTGGATCGAGGGGTGCTCGGTGTCGAGGTACGTCTCGAGCTCCTCGAGGAGCGCGTCGGCCTTGGCCTTCTCGTCGGGCGAGGCCTCTGGGTACGGGAAGACGAGCTCCTCACGGATGCGCCCCCAGAAGAGGTTCTTGATGAACCCCATCTCGTCGGGCTCCGGACCGAACATCGTTTCGGTCTCGCGGATCATCTGCTGGTCTCGGGCGGAAACGCCCTTCATCGAAGAAAGGAGGGACATGGGGGAAGGGTGGGTTGGAAGCGCTTTTCTGACAGCTCAAGGTAGGTCCCGGGCCGTCGGTCTCGGTTGGCGTGCGTGCGAAGGCGGGGCGAGATTCCCGCCATGCCCGACCTGAACGCGCCCGCCCCGTTTTCCGTTCGCCTCCGCGACGCGGTCGCCGAGGCCGGCGCGCCCCTGTGCGTCGGCCTCGACCCGGACCCGGACCGTCTCCCCCCCCGGTTCGCCCGAGGTGGAGCGGCTGGCGCTGTTGCGTTTTGCCTTGCAATAACGGATTCGACCCAAGCCGTCACCGCGGCCTACAAGCCCAACCTCGCCTTCTTCGAGGCGTACGGGCCGGACGGCTGGGACGCGCTGGCGACCGTCTGCGACGCCGTCCGTCGGTCGGGCCGGCTCCTCGTGCTCGACGGGAAGCGCGGCGACATCGGCAACACGGGCCGGCGCTACGCCGCCGCCCTCTACGACCGCCTCGGCGGCGACGCGGCCACGGTGGCCCCGTACATGGGCACCGACAGCGTCGCCCCGTTCCTCGAGCACGCCAGGCGCTGCGCGTTCGTCCTCGTGTCCACCTCGAACCCCGGCGCGGCCGACCTCCAACACCTCGACGTCGGCGGGATGCCACTGTATCGCCACGCCGCTCGACTGGCGGCCGACGCCGCGCGCGACCTCCCAGGCGAGGCCGGGTTCGTCGTCGGCGCTACGCGTCCTCAGTTGCTCGCCGATCTCAGGGAGGAACACCCGGAGGTGCCGTTCCTCGTGCCGGGCGTCGGCGCGCAGGGCGGCTCTGTAAACGACACGCTCCGTGCGAATGCGGGCGGCCCCATCCTGGTCAACTCGAGCCGCGGGATCCTGTACGCCTCGTCGGGCGACGACTTCGCCGAGGCGGCCCGGGACGCAGCCGAGCGGCTCGCATCGTCGCTCGCCGACTCGGCGATCCGCTCGGCCGGCTCGATCTGACACGAGCAGACCGTGGCGGGGCGCGTCGGGTCTCTAAGGCTCCGCAACACGCGGTCAACCGAGGATGAGGTGGAACCGCTGACGGTCGCGGCGGCCGGTGTCGACGTCGCCTGCTGAGACCCGCTACCCGCCGACGACCTCGCCACCGTTGACGTGGATCGTCTGGCCGAGCACGTACGACGAGTCGGCCGCGGAGGCGAGGTAGACGTAGGCCGGCGCGACCTCCTCGGGCTGGCCGGGGCGCTCGAGCGGAACGTCCTTCCCGAACTGACTCACCTTCTCCTCATCGAAGGACGACGGGATGAAGGGTGTCCAGATCGGGCCGGGGGCGACGCAGTTGACGCGGATCTTCTTGTCGAGAACCTCCTCGTTCTGAGCGAGCGACCGGGTGAACGCCAGGATGGCCCCCTTCGTCGAGGCGTAGTCCAGGAGACCCGGGCTGCCCCGAAACGCGGTCACGGACGTCGTGTTGATGATGGCGCCGCCCTCCGAAAGGCGCCCCAGCGCCGCCTTCGTCATGAAGAACTGGCTGTAGATGTTGGTCCGGAACGTCCGGTCGAGTTGCTCCGCGGTGATGTCGCCGATCCGCTCCTGGGGGACCTGGACGGCCGCGTTGTTCACGAGCACGTCGAGGCGGCCGAACGCGTCGACGGTCCGCTGTACGGCGTCGTGGCAGGCCGACTCGTCTCGGACGTCGGCGCGGATGGCGAGGCAGCGCTGGCCCTCGGCCTCGACCGCCTCGACGGTCGTCTGGGCGTCCTCGTCCTCGTCGAGGTAGACGATGGCGACGTCGGCGCCTTCGCGGGCGTAGAGGACGGCCACGGCGCGGCCGATGCCGCTGTCGCCGCCCGTGATGAGAGCCGCCTGCCCGTCGAGCTTGCCGCTGCCGCGGTAGTCCGGGGCGTCGAAGTCGGGCTCCGGCGTCATCTCGTGCTCGTCGCCCGGGTGCTCGTCTTGATGCTGCGCGGGGAGGTCGTCGGGGTAGTCGCGCGGGCCGGTCGTCATGGGAGGGGTGGAGAAGAAGGGAGTCGGCCAACGAGATGAATGGAGGCCGGTTCGGGCGCCTGTAACCTTTGGGGGATCGCCCGCGTCGTCGGGATGAATCGCCCCCGACCATGTCTCCCGACGCCCTCGTCCGTCAACACGCCGACCTCGTCTACCGCGTCGCCCTCCGGGTGACCGGGACGCCCGACGACGCGGCCGACGCGGCGCAGGACGCGCTCGTGAAGGTGTGGAAGGGGATCGCCGAGATCGACGCCGAGCGCCGGCGCGCCTGGGCCGCCCGCGTGGCCCGCAACGCCGCGCTCGACCTGATCCGCCGACGGAAGGTCCGCCCGGAGCCCGGCCGCGGCGAGCCGGTCCTCGAGCCGGCCTGCGCGTCCCCGCTCCCCGACGACCACGCCGAGGCGGGCGACCTCCGCGCCGAGCTCGCTCGCGCCGTCGGGACGCTCGACGACCCCTACCGCACGATCCTCCTCCTCCGCGACGTCGAAGGCCTCGCCTACGCCGAGATCGCCGACGCGCTCGACCTCCCGCTCAACACGCTCAAGGTCTACCTCCACCGCGCCCGGCGCCGCGCCCGCGCCGCTCTCACCGCCTCGGCCCCCGAGCTGGTCCCATGACTGCCCCGTGCTCCCGTCTCGACGACTACCTCGACGGCCGGCTCTCCGACGCTGACGCCGAGGCCTTCGAGACCCATACCCTCTCCTGCTCCACCTGCGACGCCGCGCTCGACGAGGCCGCGCTCGACCTTTCGGCACTGGGTGCCGTGGCGTGCCCGCCCGAGGTCGTCGAGGCCGCGCTCCGCACCGCTCGGCGGGCGCCAACGCTCGCCCCCGACCGGGCGCCCGCCATCCGTCAACGGGCGCGCCGTCGGTTCTCGGTGGTCCCGCTCGCCCTCGTCGCGGCCGTCGCGATCGCCATCGGGGTAACCTGGGACCGCGGAGAAGACGGCCCGGTCGCACCGATCGCCGAGGCCGTCGTTCCCGCCGACGAGCCGGACGCGCTGCCGGCCGAGGTCGCCCCCTCCGACCCAGCGGTGTCCGCCTCGGACACAACGGTCGAGGCGGAGCCCCTCATCCCGACGCCGCAACCGGCGACGCCGGCTCCGCGCCGCTCCGCGCCCCCCCCGGCGCCCGAGCCCACCGCTCTGCCCTCGGACGACCTCGTTGCGCAGGCCGACCCTACGCCCGAGCCCGCAGAGGCCGAGCCTGCAGAGGCCGAGCCCACACCCGCCGAGATCGAAGCCGCGCGGGACGACCTCGCGCTCGCCTTCCATCTCGTCGCCGACGCGCAGACGCAGGCCCGCGCCGCCGTCCGCGCCGAGGCGACCCCCCTGTCGCACACCATCGACCGAGCTCTCCCCTTCTAGTCCCCCACGACCATGAGATCGCTGATTCTGAGCGCGCTCGCCGCGCTCGCCCTCCCCCTGGCCGTCCAGGCCCAACCGCGCCCCTTCGTGGTGGCCGACCTGGACGCCCTGTTCGACTCGGAGCCCCGCGTGGAAGTCAACCTCCGCGGCGCGCTCCTCCGCCTCGCCGCCGAGGCCACGCGCTCCGACGAGCCGGAGACGGCCGCGCTCATCGACGGGCTCCGCGGCGTCACCGTCCGCATCTACCCGGCCCCCCCGGCCGATCGGATCGCAATCGTTTCCCGACTCTCCGACATCGGTCGCCAGTTCGAGGCGGACGGTTGGCTCACGCTCGTCCGCGTCCGCTCGCTCCCCGACGACCCCGACAACGAGGGCGACGTCTGGGTCTACGTCCGCGAGGCCGGTGACCTCTTCGACGGGCTGGCCGTCCTCGCCGTCGACGAGGACGAGGAGAACGCCGTGTTCGTCCACATCGACGGGACCATCAGCCCCTCCGACATCGGCTCGCTCACCCGCCGCTTCGGCGACGTGGACATCGACGTCGACGCGGACATCGACCGGGACGTCGACATCGACGATGAGTAGCCGAGTCCTTGCCCTCGGCCTCGCGGCGGTGCTCGTGCTCCCGGGCTGCGTCTCGCTCGAGATGGGCCGGATGAAGCGGGAGATCGAGCGAGACGTTGAGGCCGCCGGGACCGCCGAGGTCGGCCGCGGCTTCGCCGTCGCACTCGGCCGCGGGACCATCGGGTCGAGCCGGTTCCTCACCCGGCTGTTCGCCCCGAGCGCGACGGAGCCGTACCGCGCGCTCTCGCGCCACGTCCGCCAGGTGAAGGTGGCGCGGTACGACGTGACCGGGTCGTTCGACGGCCGCGACGTCGGTCGTCCGTCGGCGCTCGACCGGTACGAGGCCGACGGGTGGGTGTCGCTCGTGACGGTCCGAGACCCCGAACAGGCCGTCTGGGTCCTCTACCGGGAGGACGCCCGACGGCTCGCGCTCACCGACCTGCTGGCGATCGCCCTGACCGACGAGGACCTCGTGCTGACGCGGCTTCGCGGCGACCTCTCGTCGCTCGTGCTCGACGCGGCCGCGATGGGCGCAGAGGGCGACCTGTTCGGCGGCGCGTTCGACGAGACGGGCGTCTTCGGCCCGCGCGACGACGAGGAGGCCGATCGTGAGGATTCGACCGTCGACGCCGCCCCGTGACCAATTCGCTCTTCGACCCGATCCTCGACTCGGCCCGCTCGATCCCCGGGCTCGCCGTAGGCCTTCTCGCAGCGAGGTTCGAACGGCCGCTGGCGGAAACGCCGACGACGCCCTCGATCACGGACTCCCTCCGCCTCGACGCCGAGGCGGTCCCCCTCGAACGGGACGAGGCCGTGCGGGCAGCCGTCCGCGACCTCCTCCGCCGCGACGGCTACAAGCCGACCGGCCGCGGCAAGCCCGCGTCGGAGTACCTCGTGAAGGCCGCTGAGGGCGGATTTCTACGCCCGATCAACGCGGCCGTCGACGCCTGCAACGTGGTGTCCCTCCACAGCGGCCTCCCGATCTCGGTCGTGGATCTCGACCGTGTCCGCCTGCCGCTCTCGGTTGGCGTCGGTGGGCCGGATGATGCGTACGTGTTCAACACGAGTGGGCAGGAGATCCGACTGGCCGGCCTCCTGGGCCTCCGCGACGCCGACGGGTTCTGCGCCAACCCGGTGCGCGACAGCCAGCGGACCAAAACGCACGACGGCACCACGCAGGCGCTCTCCGTGATCTGGGCACCCGACCAGCTGTCAGGTCGACTCGAGGCCGCGCTCGCCTGGTACGCCGACCTCGGCCGAGCGGCGGGCGCCGTCGTGGCCGTCGTGACGTCCGACGATTGAGGCCGCCGCGATAGCTTCCCGGCCATCCCCCTCTCGCCGCTATGCGCCGCCCCTCCCTCCTCTTCGCTGCCGTGCTACTCGCTGCCTGCGGCGGCGCCTCCGACGACGCCCCGCCAGCCGACGCCATCGCACCCGCTGACACCGCCGGCCCCGAGACCACACGCCACGGTGGATCGCTCGAGGACGGTGACGAGACCCTCCAGACGGGCGAATACCTCGAGCGGTTCGAGGTCGTCGCCCGCGCGGGCCAGTGGATCCGCGCCGAGGTCGTCTCCGGCGACTTCGACCCGTACCTCCTCATCCTCAGCCCGTCCGGCGAGCAGACCGACGTGGACGACTCCGTCGAGGGCAACACGTCGATGACGGAAGCGGTCCTCGCGGTCGCCGAGGGGGGCGAGTGGACCGTCGTCGTGACGACCTACGAGCCCGGAGAGACCGGAGACTTCGACCTCACGATCGAGGTGTGGGACGAGCAGCCGCCGGGCGCCGTGCCCACGGAGACGCCGGCCGACACGACCTCGACGGTCTAGAACGCGAGCACCCGGCGCGCGGCGCCCAGCAGACGCGCCTGGGCCGAGTACACGTCCGCCTCGATCGCCTTCGAAAAGGGGATCGGCAGGTCCGCGCCGCCGACCCGGACCGGCGGGGCGTCGAGGTGGACGAAGGCGGCCTCCGCGACCTCGGCGGCGACCTCGCCCCCGAACCCGCCCGTCCGCCCGGCCTCGTGGAGCACGAGGAGCCGGTTCGTCTTGCGGACCGACGCGAGCACCCTCTCGCGGTCCCACGGCACGAGCGTGCGGAGGTCGACCACCTCGACCTCGGCTCCCTCGTCGGCGAGGACGCCGGCCAGGTCGAGGGCCCATTGGACGCCGACGCCCCACGTCACGAGCGTCAGGTCGGCACCCTCCCGGACGACGCGTGCGTGCCCGAGCTCGACCCAGTGCTCGCCGGTCGGCACGGGGCCGCGGAGCGAGCGGTAGAGCGCCTTGTGCTCGAACACGAGGACCGGGTTGTCGTCCTCGATCGCGCTCCGGATGAGGCCCTTCGCGTCGGCCGGCGTGGCCGGGACGACGACCTTGAGGCCGGGCACGTGGCAGAACCACGCCTCCGGGCTCTGGCTGTGGAACGGCCCGGCGCCGATGCCGCCGCCGAACGGCGCGCGGATCGTGACCGGCACCGGCACGCCCCACCGGTAGTGCGTCGTCGCGAGGTTGTTGACGATCTGGTTGAACCCGCATGTGATGAAGTCGGCGTACTGCATCTCGACCACGGGCCGGTAGCCGTCGACGGCGAGGCCGAGGGCGCACCCGAGCGCGCCGCTCTCGATGATGGGGGTGTTCCGGACCCGGTCGGCGCCGAACCGCTCGGCGAAGCCGGCCGTGACCTTGAACACGCCGCCGTAGTCGGCCACGTCCTGGCCCATGAGGAGCGTGGTGTCATCGGCGTCAAGGGCGTCGGCGAGGCCCGCGCTGAGGGCGTCGATAAAGCGGACGTCGTCCTCGACCAGCGTTCGCCCGGCCGGCGAGGGCGCCGGCTTCGAGGGAGCGAACACGTCGGCCGCCTCGCGCTCCGGAGTCGACGTGACCTCGGGTTGGGTCAGGGCCCACTCGGCCACCTCCTCGATCTCCGCGGCCACCTCGGCGTCAATCCGGTCGAGGCCGGCGGGGTCGACGCCCGACTCGACGAGTCGCTCGCGGTAGCGGTCGATGGGATCGCGGCGGCTCCACTCCGTGATGAGGCCGTCCGGGACGTACCGCGTGCCCGAGGCCTCCTCGTGGCCGCGGACGCGGAACGTCTTCATCTCGAGGAGGGTCGGCCCCTCCCCTCTCCTGGCGCGGCGGATGGCGTCGTCGACGACTGCAATAACGGTGTCCAGATCGTTCCCATCCACGACCTCCCCAGGCATCCCGTACCCCGCCGCAGCGTCGGCGATGTCTTCGACCGGGAGCGCGTCGGCGGTCGGCGTCGAGAGCCCATAGCCGTTGTTCTCGACCACGAACACGACGGGAAGCGTCCAGACGGCCGCGAGGTTCAGCGCCTCGTGGAAGTCGCCCTCCCGCGTCGCCCCCTCGCCCGTGAACGCGATCGCGACGGCGTCGTCGCCGCGAAGCTGCGCGGCCAGCCCGAGGCCGTCGGCGACTGGGAGCATCGCCGCGAGGTGCGAGATCATCCCGACGATCCGCTTCTCAGGCAGGCCAAAGTGGAAGGTCCGGTCGCGGCCCTTGGTGAAGCCGCCCTCCCGTCCCATAAGCTGGCAGAAGAGCGGCCGGAGCGGCACGCCACGCGTCGTCCACAGGCCGAGGTTCCGGTGCATGGGGAGGAGCCAGTCGCGCTCCTCGGCCGCCAGGGCGCACCCGACCGCGATGGCCTCCTGTCCGTAGCCGCTGAACCACTTCGAGAGCCGGTTCTGGCGGATCAGCCGGAGCATCTTGTCCTCGACCGCGCGCGGCACGCGGAGGGCGCGGTACCGCGCGAGTCGGTCGGCCTCGGTGAGAGGACGGGGCATGGCGGCAGACGGGGCGACGGGCATCGGTCCGGAGAGGGGGGCCGAAAGCTACCCCGCCCTCCGCCCCGAGGCGGGCCTACTGCCCCTCGCCGGCGAGGGCCGTCCGGACCGTCCGGAACAGGATCTTCGCGTCGAGCCCGAGGCTCATCGTCTCGATGTAGAACAGGTCGTACTTCAGCTTCTGACGGACGTCGTCGAGGTCGGTGTCGTAGCGCCACTTGACCTGGGCGAGGCCCGTCACGCCGGGCTGTACGCGGTGCCGGCGGCTGTAGAGCGGGATCCGGTCAACCAGCTGCTCCACGAAATAGGGGCGCTCGGGGCGCGGCCCGACGAGGCTCATCTGCCCGACGAGGACGTTCCACATCTGGGGGATCTCGTCGAGGCGGAGCTTGCGGAGCCACCGCCCGACGGGCGTGATCCGCTTGTCGCCGTGCTCGGCCCAGACCGGCCCCGTGTGGCGCTCGGCGTCGTCGACCATCGTCCGGAACTTGAGCATCGTGAACGGCTTGCCATGCCTCCCGACGCGCGTCTGGCGGAAGATGGCCGGGCCGGGCGAGGTGGCCCGCACGAGGCCCGCGAGGGCCAGCCAGACCGGCGCGCCGACGACGAGCACGAGCGCGCTCACGACCGCGTCGACGATCCGCTTGGTCCGCCGCTCCCACGCCGGCATCGGCTCCGGGAGGACTTCGATGAGTGGGAGGCCATACGTGTGCTCCGTCCGCGCCATCCCGCCGACGGCGGCGTAGAAGTCGGGGACCAGCTTCAGGGTGACCGGCTTGCCATCACAGACGCGGAGGACCTCGTCGAGCGTGTCGTGGTCCTCCGTGCCCAGCGCGATGATGACGTCCTGTACGCGGAGCCGATCGATGAGGCCGGGGAGCTCCGCGACGGCCGCGCGCGGGGCGCCGGCGGCCGTCACCTCGATGGCGCCGGCCGGGAGCGCATCCCCGCCGGGGAAGCGCGCGGAGATGTGGACGGGCGCGTCCTCGAGGTCGTCGTAGCCCGCCTCGGCGAGGACGGGGACTGAGGTGGGCGCAGTCAGGCGGACCGCCCCGACGATCTCGATGTTGGCCGCCGGATACCGCGCGAGGTCGTGGTAGAGCGTCTCGACGCGGTCCGACCATCCGACGACGACGGCCCTGTGTCGCCCGTAGCCGCGAACGACGAGGGCCCGCTGGACGGCGCGGACCACCATCCGAGCGCTCCCGACCGCCACGAACTGCGCGAGCGCGTAGCCGCCGATGGCGACGCGCAACTCGCGGGCCTCCAGCTGATCGACGACCAGGCCGAAAAGGAGCGCGAGGCAGCCGAATACGACGACCTTGGCGAGCGTCCCGAGTTCGTCGAGTCGGCCGCGGGCGTAGCGCTCGGCATAAAGGCCCGAGAAGGCGAACAGCAACAGCCACGACACGACCAGCAGCGCACCCGTGACGAAACGGGTGCCGGCGACGGCCGGGAGCCAGTTCCAGGCCGGTTCTCCGCCCACAACCACGGCGAGCGCGGCGGCGGTGGCGAGGGCGTCCCCCAGGACGAGGGCGAGGATCTCAATGCGACGAGACAAGCGCGGGGAGCGAGGTGCGCGTAACGGAAAGAGTCTCGGGGCACTGGGGGCGTGTGACAGGGCGAAAGTAGGCGCCCTCACTAGACGGCGCAAGCCGGGACTGGAGGGGCGGTAGTTTTGCACCATGCGCTGGACCGCCGCGGTCGCCCTGCTCCTCCTCCCGCTCGCCGCGCGCGCTCAGCCCGAGATCGTCCCCGCCGAGCACCGCGTGTACGACTGGCTAGCGGACCAGCGCGCGGCCGGCGCCCTCCCCGAGTACCGCCACGAGACGCTGCCATTCGACCGGGCCGAGGTCCGCCGCCATCTCGACAGCCTCGCGGCCCACCCCGCCCGCCTCGGGGCCTCGGGCCGGTTCTGGCTCGACGAGTTCCGCCGCGAGTTCTTCGAGCCACTCGACCGCGTCCACAGCTACGCCGGCGACGGGCGGGCCGCGTTCCTCGACCCCGACGCCGAGCGGACGTTCGGCTTCTTCCGGGACTCGACGTGGCGCGTGTCGATCTGGGGGGAAGGTGTCGTCGAAGGCCGGGCGGCGGACGACGACCTCACGCCCGGCGGGCTCGCCCGCAGCGCCCAACTCACGTTCGAGGCGAGCTACATGAATCGCGTCGGACTCTACACGAGCACGCTCTCGGGCACGCAGATGACCGGGAGCGCGCAGGTCCTGGCGTCCGACCCGGTCCTCGCCCCCCTGTATTACGTCTCACGGGACCCGACCAACATCGCCGGGCCGTTCGACCGGACGACGGCGTCGCTCCGCGTGGTCGGAGGCCCGTTCTCGGCCGAGATCGCCAACGAGCGCCTCCGCTACGGAGCCTCCGTCGACGCGCCCGTGGTGCTGGCCGATGGGGCCGACTACCTCCCGTTCGTCCGCCTCGGACTGATGGGGCGGAGCGTGACGGTCCAGGCCGTGCACGCCGCGCTGAGCAGCCCGTCTCGCTTTGTGGTCGACGATCCCGTCGAGGGCGACGTGTTCCTCGACGCCCCGCAGCGCTACCTCGCGCTCCACCGTCTGGAGGTCCAGCCGACCGGCTGGTGGACGTGGGCCTACACCGACATGGCCGTCTACGGCCGCCGGGGGCCGGAGCTCGCCTACCTCAACCCCCTGTTCCCCGCGAAGGCCGCCGAGCACGCGCTCTACGACCGCGACAACACGCTCTTCTCGCTCGAGACCACCGTCCGCCCCATCCGTGGCCTTGAGGGCAACTTCACCTGGCTCGTGGACGACCTCGCGACGGCCACACTCGGCGACGGCGACTACGGTAACAAGTGGGCGATCCAGACGGGCCTCAAGCTGGCGTTGCCGCGAACCGGTGCCACTCTATTCGGAGAGTACGTCCGGATCGAGCCGTACACGTACAGCCACCGGTTTCAGGAAGACGGGTTCTATTTCAACTCGTACATCCATAATGGCTTCGGGCTGGGCCACCCGCTGGGTCCCAACGCCGATCAATGGCTCGTCGGCCTCAGCGCGTGGATGCCGTACCGGGCCCGGCTCCGCCTGTCGGGCCGCTACGTCCGGAAGGGCGAGAACTTCCTGGCGGACGACGGGACCCTCGTCAACGTCGGCGGGGACGTCCGGATCGGGGAGCCGCCCGAGGACGGCCGGAAGGCGTTCCTGGCGGGCGAGCTCTACCGAGGACCCGGGATCCGGGCCGCCGTCGAGCTCGAGCCCGCGCGGGGCGTCGCCCTTCGGTTCTACGGCGACGTCCAGTACTGGGACGAGCAGCCGACGGAGCTCTTCCTCCGCCTCGGCCTCGCCGTTCGCCCCTGATGCCCGGCCTCGCGACCTGGCGGAGCGAGTGGGGCGCCGAGGTCGAGTACGGGGAAGTCCGGTCCTGGGGCCGCGTCCGCGTCGCCGCCGGGGCGCCGTCCGGACCGGTCGAGCGGCGTCCAGAGGCGGCCGACGCGTTCGAGCGGGACGCGAACCACGCCGGCGCGCGGGTGCTGTGGTTCGCGGTTGGAGACCCGGCCGACGTCGGGCCGGACAAACCGTCCGTCGTGATCGGAGCCGAGCCGGTGTGGGACGCCGGCCGGTGGCCGGAGGTGATCCAGGGCAAAGCCTCGGTCCGCGCCCAGGTCAACCGGGCGCGCAACAAGGGGCTGATGGCCGAGGCGTGGCCGACGGCGCAGGTGCGCGCCTCGGCGGAGCTCCGGGCCGTCCTGGCCGACTGGCTCGACCGCCGCGGCCTCCCCCCGCTCGCCTTCCTCGCCGACCCGTTCGTGCTCGACGACCCCGGAGACCGCCAGTTCGTGGTCGCGACGCGGGACGGTCGGGTCGCCGGCTACCTCGTGCTCCGGCCCGGGGACGAGACGTTCATCGAGTGGATCATCCGGACTCGCGACGCGCCCAACGGGACCGCAGCGTTTCTGCTCGACGCCGCCATCCGCCGGTTCTCTCCGGACGTCCCCTTCACCCTCGGCCTCGTCCCCCTCTCGACGTTCGCGCCGCTGTCTGAACACGCGCCGGACCTCCTCGTCCGCGCGCTGCTGAAGTGGACGCGCGCCCACGCGACGCGCTTCTACAACTTCGACGGGCTCCAGCGCTTCAAGGCCAAGTTCGTCCCGGACCACTGGCGACCGCTCTACCTCGTCACCGACGGCCGGCCGATCACCGTGTTCACGTTCCACGACGTGGCGGCGGCGTTCGCGCTCCCCCGCGGCCCGACGCGATTCGTGGCGAGGGCGCTGCTGGACGCCGCCGTCGACGAGGTTCAGACCGCTCGGCGGTGGCTCCGAGAGCGCGTCAGCGGCCGGCCCTGAAGACGAACGTCGCCTGCGTCGTCTGCGGCACCTGGAGCGCGTTCGACGGCAGCGGTTGGGCCCGGCAGCGCGAGATGACCTGGCTGACGGCGCTGTTGAGCGCCGCGACGCGCGTCACCGGCCGGTCGGCGAGGTACTGGCCGTTCGGGGCGAACGTCACGCGGTGGACGACTTGGCCCTCGACGCCGCCGAAGGGGGGCGTCGGGCAGTCGAACGTCCGGTTGCCGAACTGGAAGCCGACCTCGGCGGGCGCGTCGCCGCCGGAGCCCGTGCCCGGGCCGTCGTTGTTGCCCGCCGTGGGAGAGTCGCCCTGGGAGGTGCCGGTGCCCTGCGTTGGACGCGGCTGCGTGGGCGAAGTCGGGTTGGGCTCGGGTCGGGTCGCGCGGGACGGCGGGTTGGGACGGGCTGGACGGGCCTCGTCGCTCTGAACGGGCCGGGGCAGCGGGCGCTCCGGCCGAGGCGGAGTGGGCTGGCGCTCGGGGACGCGGGCGCGCGTCGGCGCCGGCGGCGCCGGCCGCTCGGGCTCCGGCTGCGTCATCGCCTCCGACGACGCACCGGCCTCGGCACGCTCCGGCGGGCCGGTCTGGACCGGGACCGTCGGGGCCGGGCCGAACTCGATCTCCGTCAGCTGCGGCGGGTAGTCCGGGTCCGTGGCCTCGGGCGGGATGGAGATCGCGACGGCCAGCAGGAAGAGCACGACGATGTGGACCGTCACGCTGAGGAGGATTCCGTCGCGGTCGTCCGAAGAGAACACGGCTAGGGGGCGGGGGGAGCGGGCGTACCGAAACGATACGCCAGCGAGACGCGGTGTGCGTAGCCCAGTTCGCTCGCCAGGCCGCCAAAATCGCCGAATCCGTAGTCGACCGCGAGCGGCCCCAGCTTGACGCCGGCGCCGACGGCCGGCGTGATCTGCGTCCCGAAGTCCTCGCTCGTCGCCACGTCGGCGATGCCGGCGCGGAAGGCGAGGATGTCCCGGAAGGTGAGCTCGGCGCCGAGGCGCGGGCGGAACGAGACGGCGCCGTCGCCGAGGTCCAGCACGTTCGCGGACTGCCCGTCGAACCCGAGGTCGACGTCCGCGGCGAGGGTCAGGCCGACGTCGTCCGACAGCGGGGCGACCGTCGCGGCCCCGAGGCGGGCGACGGGGAGCACCCGTTCCGTCAGCCCGACCGGCCGGCTCTCCTCGTCCACCTCGGCGAACCGGTCGACGTCGACGGACCACGACTGGATCATGCCCGGGGCGTCCTGCACGTTGAGCCCGAGGCGGACGCGGCCGAGGTCGAGCTGCGCGCCGACGTCGAGCGAGTAGCCCCACGCACTGGCGAAGTCGCCCACCCCGCGGCGGATGACCTTGGCGGAGGCGCCGATGGACAGCTTGTCGCTGATCCCGCGGGCGTACGACACGAACAGCGCGTTGTCGGCCGCCGAGAAGTACGTGACGTCGTCCGGGTTGATCTGGCCCGTCGCCGGGTCGTACGCGTCGAGCGTGTTGGCGATGTCGTCGACGGCCGAGCGGACGAACGAGACGCCGATCGTGGACCGCGACGAGAGCGGGTAGGCCACCGCGGCGTAGTCGAACGCGACGGCGCCGTCGAACCGCTCCGCGTGCATGTAGGCGGCCTCTGGGGCGGCGATCCCGTCGAGGCCGGCGACGTTCCAGTAGCCGGCCGTCACGTCATTGGCATGCGCCACGTAGGCGCCACCCATGCCGAGAGCCCGGGCGCCAACACCCGAAGCGAGAAAGTCGGCGCCGTACTTGACGGTCGTCTGCGCGGACGGTGCCGCGGCGAGACTGAGGGCGACGACGGCGAGCACGCCGAGGCGCGAGAATGCGATCATGGAGTCTAGAGGGGACGACGTACCAGGATGCAGACGCGCGCGGGGTGGGGTGCAGAGTCGGGAGGGGAACGGCGTGAAAGATCCGTCATTGCCGGGCCCCGTGGCAAGGCGCTCTCAGGCGCCCCTCGTCGCGGCCACGGCGCGCTCCGCTTGGAGGACGTGACGGAGGCTGTGCTGCCCCATCGCGTCGAGAAACGCGCCGAGCGGGAGTCGAAGGAGCGACAGGAACGGCGACGCGATCTTGATCCGCCCCAGGTCGAGCCCCTCGCTCGCGTCGATCACCGCGAGGTACCGATCGACGTCGGCGTCGAACCGCTCGACGGCGCGCGCGCGGTCGATGTCCGAGCGGAGGCCGGCCGCCTCGGGCGGCTTCATGGCCCCGGCCGTCGGGAGGTTGCGCGAGCCCGGCCTGACGGAGGCGATGAACCGGCGGCTCAGCCAGCCGTAGCGGAACGGCCCCTCCCCTCTCGGCGCGCTCGGATCGGCGACGGCCGCCTCCATCACCGGGAGGTACCCCTTCGCAATTTTGTTGAGGTGGACAACGCACTCCCCAGCCGACCAGCTCTTCTCGGACGGCCTCGCATTGAACGCGTCGTCCGACAGCCCATCGATCAGCGCGTGCAGCCGGTCTCGGGACTCGACGTAGGGGGCCTTGAGATCGGGCATCAGTCGGGGGATCGGCGGAGGCGGGCGGCGAACGCGCCGTCGGTCCCATGGACGTGCGGCAGCGCGCGGTAGAGGACGTCGTCCACGAGGGCGTCCGGCACGAGGCCCTCGACGGATTCGAGCCGGAACTCGTTTCGCCGACTCAGAAAAGCCGCGACCCGGTCGTCGTTCTCCTCGGCCTCGACGGAGCAGGTCGAGTAGACGAGCAGCCCGCCCGGGCGAACGTGGCGAGCGGCTGCGTCGAGGAGCGCGTCCTGGAGCTCGGCGAGCTCGTCCAGCCCCTCCGGGCTCCGCCGCCAGCGGAGGTCCGCTCGCTTGGCCAGGACGCCCGAGCCGGAGCACGGCGCGTCGAGGAGCACCCGGTCGAAGCGGGCGTCGCTCTCCCACGTCGTCAAGTCGGCCTTGACGGGGCGAACGATGGACAGCCCGTGCCGACGGGCGGCCCCTGCGATCAGCCCGACCTTCGCTTCGCTGACGTCGAGCGCGGCGACCTCTCCGCGGTCGTGCATCCGCAGCGCGGCGTACACGGCCTTGCCTCCGGGCGCGGCGGCCGCATCGAGGATCCTCTCCTCGGGCTGCGGGTCGAGCACGTGGACCACGAGCCCGGCCGCGACGTCCTGCACCGCGACCGTTCCCTCGTCCAGGAGACCGGACCGGAGGATCGGCTGGAGCCGGTCGACGGCCAGGAAGTCGTCGGTCCATTCGGACGGCTCCGCCTCGACACCGAGGTCGGCCAACTCACGGATGACGCCCGGCACCGCCTCAGCGCCCCCCGTGACCCGGAGGGTGAAGTGCCCTGGCTCGTTGCTCGCAGCGAGGAAGGCGCGCGTGGCCTCTTCGCCCCAGCGGTCGAGCCAGCGGCGGACCGGCCACGTCGGGTGGGAATACCGGACGGCGAGGTCGTTCGCGAGGTCGCCCGTGTCGGGGTCGGGAAGCGCCCCGGCGCGGTGGGCGCGGTCGAGGGCCCGGAGGACCCCGTTCGTCAAGCCGGCGGCGCCACGGTGCAGAAGCGCTTTCGCCGTCTCGACGGCTTCGTTGACGGCCGCGTGCGGCGCGACCTCCCGCTCGATCAACTCATACGTGCCGATGCGAAGGATCTGCCGGAGCTCAGGGTCCAGTCCCTCCACGTCTCCGCGGTAGAACTCCGCGATCAGAAAGTCGAGCCACCGCTTCTGCCGCGTGACGCCCGAGACGTAGTCGACCGCGCGGCGCGAGACGTCGGGCGGGTGCGCGCCGTCGGCGAGACGGGCGACGTGGGCGCCTTCGGCCTCGACGCGGAGGAGGCGCTGGACGGCGAGGACACGAGCGGTGGGGTCGGCCATGCGGCAAGCTACCGGCCCGAACCGCCCGACGGCTCGGCCGTTCAGAGCGTCCCCTCTCCCGTTCTCCCTCCTCTCATGGCGACCTGCGAAACCTGCGGCAACGACTACCACAAGGCGTTCACCGTCACGCTCCACTCCGGCGAGACGCTCACCTTCGACTCCGTCGAGTGCGCGGCCCAGCGGATCGCGCCGACGTGCGAGGTCTGCGGCGTGAGGATCCTCGGACACGGCCTCGAAGCCGGCGAGCGGATCTTCTGCTGCGACCACTGCGCCAAGAAGGCCGGCGTCGAGGAGCTCCAGGACAGCGTTTGACCCGGCCCGCCTCGACGCCGAGGCGGGCCGGGTCAAAGTCCGACCTGCAGCCCGACGTGGACCTTGCCGCGCGACGGCCCGAGGTCCGGGTTGAGCGCGTAGCTCACGGTCGCCACACCGAGGCCGGTCGCGAGCCTCAGGCCCGCACCGTAGCCGACGAGACCACGCCGTTCGGCCGCGAATCCCGGCACGGCCGGGCGGTCGAAGCCGCCGGCGTCGACGAATGCGAACGCGAACGAGACGTCGTCCAGCAGGAGCCGATATTCCGCGAGGCCGCGGACGTACGAGCGGGCGAGGAACGCGTCTTCGTCGTAGCCGCGGAAGGAGGCCGCGCCGCCGAGGCGGACGAGGTCGCCCTCGTCCACGAGCCCGTCCAGGCCGGGCTGCTGCTGCGTCACGGTCGCGTCGGCGCCGAGGACGAGGGCTTGCCGGGCGAACGTCGGGGCGAACCACCGGGAGCGGACGGTCAGGCGGCGGCGACTCCCAGGCGCCGACTCAACGATCTCGCCGCCGCGACGGCCCTGCTCCGCGAGCACGTCGAGGGCCAGGCCGCGGCGCGGGTTCCGCGGCCGGTCGAGCCGCGCGTACACGATCCCCACGCCCACAAGCACGTCGTCCGTCCGCCGCACACGGGGCCGCCCCTCGACCAGCTGCGCGCCGAACACGCCGGGGCGGACGGACTCTCCGGCCACCGTCGCCACGAGCGCGAGCGACGGGTCGAGTGCGTATTGTAGGTCCACCGCCAGCCGCTGGCGGGAGAGGGTCGAGTCGCGCGACGTCCCTTCGAATGAGAGCCCCGCGCCGAGCGGGCTCCCGAGCACGAACGGATCCGACACGGCAGCTGCGAACGCCGACGCGAGGCCCGGCGTGCGCTCCAGCGACACGGACGCCGCTCGTCCTCCGCCGAACAGATTGCGCAGATCCACCCGACCGCTCCCGACGAGCCCGCCCGGCGCGCCGCCGTTCGGTGGGAGGTAGCCGAGCACGACGTCGAACGCGCCCGGCGGGGCCTCGACGACGGGCACCTGCAGCACGAGGTCCCCGGACGCGTCGCGCGCGAGGACGGGGTCGCCCACCTCGGTGTAGAGGCCGGACGCCTCGAGCCGAGCCCGCACGTCGGCCGGGCGGAGGCGTGAGGGCGGCGTCGGCTCCGTCACGCCGGCCTGACGCGACGCGAACGCCCGCGCCGGCGACGCCGCTCCCGCCAGTTCGACCCCGACGACGGGAGCCTCCGGACCCGCGTCGATCCGAATCGTGACGTCGACGGATCGACCCGCGTCCGCGACCGCCACCTCGGGGACGAGCCGGGCGTCCGCATACCCGAGCCGAGCGAACCGGTCCGCCGTCTTGGCCAGATCCGATTCGAGGTCCCGCGCTCGAAACCGATTCCCCTCACGCGTCCGCCAGCCCCGGGCGGGTTCGTCGACGCCCGCCCCGCCCACGACCTCGAGGGACCGGACGATCGCGGGCAGACCGGGCGTGACAAACGCCGTGTCCGAGCGCGCCGAGTCGAGGCGGGCCAGCAGATAGCCGTCCGCGGCGAGCGAGTCGACGAGGGCGTCGGCCGTGGGCGCCGCGCGCGACACGGTCGAGTCGGGGAACGAGACGGTCCACGACTGGGCCGAGGCGGAGGCGGCCACGAGGAAACCGGCGAGCCCGAGGGCCCGTGCTACCTTTCGCCACACCGTCCCCCTGAATCGTGCCTGCATTGCGTCTGGGTCTCCTGATCTGTGCCCTCGGCCTCACGCAGGCCGCCTCCGCGGAACGCGCGCCGGCCCCGCCGCCGTATGGCGCCGCCGAAGCTAGCGCCGACACCCTCCGGTACTCGGTCCGCGCGGGCGAGACGCTGATCGTCGCGCTCCCTGGCCGCGTGGCGGGCGCGGACGTCTCGTACGAGGTGATCCAGGCTCCGGCCCTGTCCTGGCTCGTCGACCGCTCGTTCATGTGGCGGACGCTCGCCCGTGAGCGCGGGACGCTCCCCGTCCGCCTCCGCCGGATCGGCGGGGGCCGCGCGGCCGAGGAGGTCGTCCTGCTCGTCGAGATCACGGGGTAGCATGGCCGACGACGGCCTCGCCGAGGCTCTCCGCGAGGCGGCCCGCTCCCCGGTGCGGGCCGCGTTCCGCGAGGCGTTGCCGGCGTGGTTCGACGGCGCCCGCCGCCCGATGCCCTGGCGTGAGCCCGGGCCCGACGGCCGTCGCGACCCGTACCGCGTCTGGGTCTCGGAGGTGATGCTCCAGCAGACGCGCGTCGAGACGGCCACGCCGTACTTCCGCCGCTTCACCGAGCGCTTCCCGACCGTCCGCGACCTCGCCGAGGCGGGCCAGGACGAGGTGCTGAAGCTCTGGGAAGGGCTGGGCTACTACAGCCGCGCCCGAAACCTCCACCGCGCCGCCCAGCAGGTCGTCGCCGACCACGACGGCGAGGTCCCGTCGGACGAGGAGGCGTTCCGGGCGCTGCCCGGCGCCGGCCCGTACACGGCCGCCGCCGTCCTCTCGCTCGCCTTCGACACGCCGCTCGCGGTCCTCGACGGCAACGTGATCCGCGTGCTCACGCGCGTCTTCGCCATCGACGCCGACGCGCGGTCCGGCCGCACGCGCCGCCAGTTGCAGGACCTGGCCGACGTGCTCCTCGACCCGGCCCATCCCGGACGGTGGAACGAGAGTGTCATGGAACTAGGCGCGACGGTGTGCACTCCGCGATCCCCGGCCTGCCCACGGTGCCCGCTCAACGACGTCTGCCAAGCCTACGCCCGGGGGGCCCCGGAGGCCTTCCCGGTCGTCTCGAAACGGGCGCCCGTGCCCCATCACACGATCGCGGTCGGGCTCGTCATCGACGACGCGAGCCGCGTCCTCATCCAGCGGCGCCCCGAAGACGCGATGCTCGGCGGGCTGTGGGAGTTTCCCGGCGGGAAGGTCGAAGACGGCGAGACGCCCGGCGAGGCGTGCGTACGCGAGCTCCGCGAAGAACTGGCGGTCGAGGTCGAGGTCAGCGCGCCGATCGCCCGTGTTGAGCACGCGTATTCCCACTTCCGCATCACGATGCACGCGTTCCGGTGCCGGCTCGTGTCGGGGGAGCCCGCGTCCGAGACCGGCGAGCCCATCGCGTGGGTGCCCATTGACGCGCTCGACGACTACGCCTTCCCTCGTGCCAACCGCCGCGTCATCGAGGCGCTGATTGAAGAGGCCCGCGCCCCGCGGCTCCTGTAGCGCATCTCGCCCCCTCGTCCGGCGTACGTTGGAGGCAAGCCCCCGACGCCGTGGAGAACCTCGTCGACCTCCTCCCGCTCCTCTTTATCGCCGCCTACTACCTCCTCTCGGGGCGGCGGAAGGCCCAACAGCGCAAGGCCGCGCGCGAGCGGACCGAGGCCCCGCAGGAAGCGCTCGTCCCGTCGAGCGGCGACGGCGCAAGGGAACGCAGCCCCACCCCGTTCGAGTCGTTCCTCTCGCAGTTGGAGACCGCGATGGCCGAGGCGAGTGGGGTCGCTGCCGAGGAGCGCGAGGTCGAGGTCAAGACCACGCCGGTCCCTCCCGCCGCCCTGGAGAGCACGCCAGCCCGCGAGTTCAAATCCGTCCCCGGCTCGTTCGACGCGCCGGACGCGGTCGACCACGGAGCCCACGGGTTCGGGACCGAGAACCCGCTCTCCGAGGAGGTCTTCGAGACCGCGCCGGCCTTCGCAGCTCGGCCGACCTCGGGCCGTCGTGACTACGACCCCCATGGCCTTCGCCCGAAGCCGACGCCGCCCATGGGGGCCTCCCCGAACTGGCGGCGCCGACTCGGCGACCCGCAGACGGCCCGCGACGCGTTCGTGCTCCAGACCATCTTCGGCCCCCGCGGCGGAATCCGCGGGGACCGACAGGGACGCAAGCGCTAGACGGCGTCGAGTTCGTCGACGGCGGCGCCCTTCTTGAACACCGACGCCGCGATCGCCCCCGCGACGGCGCCAATCAGCGCGGCGATGACCAGGTTGAGGAGGGCGCCGCCGACGCCTTGGAACATCTCACCCATCTGCATCGCCTGCTCGATCTGCTCGGGCTCGAGCCCCTGCGTGATGAGCTGCTCCCGCTGGCGGTCCATCAGCTCTGTGTCGGACGGGTACACATTGATGGCCTGGAGCAAGAGCGTGATCCCGTAGCTCACGATCCCGCCGAGGGCGATGGCCGCGGCCCCCATCCCGGCGCCGGTCCCAGCCGGGATCGTCAGCCGGTTCGTTGAGGTGTAGTGCCAGACGGCGACGAACGGGCCGAGCAGCGCCGAGACGCAGCAGAGCGCGCTGGCGAGGTACCCGCCGGCGGTCCCGCCGTTGATGGCGATGAACCCTGTGATCAGAGCGGCGACGGTGTAGACCGCGGCGCCGAGGAGGACGGATTGGGACTTGCTGGGCATCAGGTCGTGAGCGAGGGTGAGAGGGAGCGCGGCACGCGCGGGGTGAGCAGGTTGGCCGCGAGGATGCCGCCGGCGACGACGCCGAACAGGACCCCCGTCAGCGTCCGCGAGGCGGGCGTGTTGGCCCAGAGGCCGAGCGCGCCGAGCGCCCAGTCGACGGCCGTCGGGACGCCGGCGAGAATCAGCCAGCCGATCTGGCCCGAGCGCTGGATCCGGCGGAGGAGTCGGGGGCCGACGAGGGGTGCGAGCGCGAGCCCGGCGAGGAGGCCGAGCAAAATGCCCGAACACCGGTGGCAGAGGGCGATCGCCTCCCCAGCCAGGTGCGGAGAGCGGTGCGGCAACTGGTGACAGACGGTCGAGAACGCCCCGCGGACGAGGGCCCCCGGCTCGCCGCCGAGGACGGGCGGGAGCACGGCGAGCACGGCGAGCGTACCGACCGCGCCGAGCGCGACCGACCAGCCGACGGAGAGCCGAGCGGGACGTGCCATGGCCCGAACCTACGGCGGGCCTCCGGCGAGGATGCGCCACGCTTGACGACGACTTAACGCGGCGCGCGGGACCCTCCGGCAGAACCCGAGGTTGGAACCCTAGCACTCTCGCGGGGAGAGTGCTAATCTCACTCGCCGCGGCTCGACCGCACCCTCTGTACCCCCCCTTCCAATCCACACCATGGCAGCTTCCATCAAGCCGCTCGGCGACCGCGTCGTCGTCAAGCCCCAGGACGCCGAGACCCAGACGGCCGGCGGCCTCTACATCCCTGACACCGCCAAGGAGAAGCCCCAGCGCGGGACCGTCCTGGCCGTCGGCCCGGGCAAGGTCGAGAACGGGACGAAGGTCGACATGACCGTCTCCGAGAACGACACCGTCCTTTACGGCAAGTACGCCGGGACCGAGATCCAGCTCGACGGCGAGGACGTCCTCATCATGCGCGAGTCCGACATCCTCGGCATCGTCAACGGCTAGCCTTCGCGCTCGCCCGGCCGCCTCGGTACCGAGGCGGACACCCCCAACTCTAGAACCAACCAACCACAATGGCTAAGCAGATCACATTCGACGCGGACGCCCGGAACCAGCTGAAGGAGGGCGTCGACGCGCTCGCCAACGCCGTCAAGGTGACGCTGGGACCCAAGGGCCGCAACGTCATCATCGAGAAGAAGTTCGGCGCCCCGACTGTCACCAAGGACGGCGTGACCGTCGCCAAGGAGATCGAGCTCGAGGACAAGATTGCCAACGTCGGCGCGCAGATGGTCAAGGAGGTCGCCTCCAAGACCTCCGACGTCGCCGGTGACGGGACGACGACCGCCACGGTCCTCGCCCAGGCGATCATGAACCAGGGCCTCCGCTCGGTCAACTCGGGCGCAAACCCGATGGACCTCAAGCGCGGCATCGACAAGGCCGTCACCGCCGTCGTCGAGGAGCTCAAGGGCCTCTCGCGCGAGGTCGGCGGCAAGGACGAGATCGCCCAGGTCGGCACCATCTCCGCCAACAGCGACGAGGAGATCGGCAACCTCATCGCGGAGGCGATGGAGAAGGTCGGCAAGGACGGCGTCATCACGGTCGAGGAGGCCAAGGGCACCGACACCTCCCTCGAGACCGTCGAGGGCATGCAGTTCGACCGCGGCTACCTCAGCCCGTACTTCGTGACCGACCCGGACGCGATGGAGGTCGTGCTCGAGGACGCGCTCGTCCTCATCCACGACAAGAAGATCTCGGCGATGAAGGACCTCCTCCCGGTCCTCGAGAAGGTCGCCCAGATGGGCAAGCCGCTCCTCCTCGTCGCCGAGGACATCGACGGCGAGGCCCTCGCGACGCTCGTCGTGAACAAGCTCCGCGGGACACTCCGCGTGGCCGCCGTCAAGGCCCCGGGCTTCGGCGACCGCCGGAAGGCCATGCTCGGCGACATCGCGACGCTCACGGGCGGCACGCTCCTCTCCGAGGAGATGGGCTACAAGCTCGAGAACGCGACGCTCGACAGCCTCGGCAGCGTCCAGCGCGTCGTCATCACGAAGGACAACACGACGCTCGTCGACGGCGCCGGCACGCAGGAGGACATCTCGGGCCGGATCGGCCAGATCCGCAGCCAGATCGAGAACACGACCTCGGACTACGACCGCGAGAAGCTCCAGGAGCGGCTCGCCAAGCTGTCCGGCGGCGTGGCCGTCCTGAAGATCGGCGCCGCTACGGAGCCGGAGATGAAGGAAAAGAAGGCCCGCGTCGAGGACGCGCTCCACGCGACCCGCGCGGCCGTCGAGGAGGGCATCGTCCCCGGCGGCGGCGTCGCCCTCGTGCGCGCCATCTCGGCCCTCGACGACTTCCAGGTCGAGAACGAGGACCAGCAGATCGGCGTCAAGATCGTGCGTCGCGCGCTCGAGGAGCCGCTCCGCCAGATCGTCAACAACGCCGGCCTCGAGGGCTCGGTCGTGGTCCAGAAGGTCAAGGATGGCGAGGCCGACTTCGGCTTCAACGCCCGGACCGAGGAGTACGGCAACCTCCTGAGCATGGGCGTCGTCGACCCGACGAAGGTCACCCGCACCGCGCTCGAGAACGCCGCTTCGGTGGCCGGCCTGCTCCTCACGACCCAGACGGTCGTTGTGGACAAGCCCGAGCAGGAGCCGGCGATGCCCGCCGGCGGCGGGATGGGCGGCATGGGCGGCGGCATGGACTTCTAGTCCAGCCCGGCACCCCCGCCTCGGTCTCCCCACGGAGGTCCCGAGGCGGGCACCGCCACGGGGCGGCTCTCTTCGGAGGGCCGCCCCTTTTTTTGGTCGGCCTCGGAGCCGAGGACGAGAGGACGGGCCTCATCCTTCACGCGAACTCCGGCGCCGTCGGCCTACACTGACCGCCCGATGACCGTTGGCCCCTCATGCGCTGGTTGACACTCCTCTGCCTCCTCACCGGCTGCGTCCTCCCGACGCCCGAGGCGGACCGTGGAGCCCGTGCACCGGGCCGAGCGGACGACCGGCCCGACCTCGGTGGCCTCGCGGACGAGGTCCATCAGGAGGCGAACGCGGCCCGCCGATCGAGCAGCGAGGCGCCGCTGCGGTGGTCCGACGCCCTCGCGGCCGTGGCCCGGGATCACAGCCGGGACATGGCGTCCCGCGGCTACTTCGACCACGTCTCGCCAGAGGGCGCCACCGCACAGGACCGGGCTCTGGCCCGGGGCGTCGACTGCCGAGTCGATCTACGCGGCGGGCGGTCCCGGGTCGGGGTGTCTGAGAACCTGTACCAGGGCTGGCGTTACGGCCGGGTCTGGACTCGCCAGACGGCCGACGGCGCGACGCGCACCTACGAGTGGCTGTCCGCCAACGAGATCGCCCGCCAGACCGTCGGCGGGTGGCTCGACAGCCCGGGCCACCGTCGCAATCTCCTCGACCGCGTCTCGACCGCCCACGGCATCGGCGTCGCCGTGGACCGCGAGGACCGCATCTACGTCACCCAGGTTTTATGCTGAACGTCTCCTCCCGTACCGTCTCTCGCGTCGCCTGGGGTGTGCTCGGGTACACCGTCCTGGTGATCCTCTGGGGCGCGTTCGTGCGTGCGTCGGGCTCCGGCGCCGGCTGCGGCGACCACTGGCCGCTGTGCAACGGCGAGGTCGTCCCGACGGCACCGACGATGAACACGATCGTCGAGTTCGGGCACCGGATCACGAGCGCTCTGGCTGGGATTGCCGCCCTCGGGCTCGTCGCCGTCGTGTTTCGAGGCACCGCGAAGGGGTCGCCGGTCCGGAAGGCGGCCGTCGCGTCGCTCGTGTTCATGATCACGGAGGGCGCCATCGGGGCCGGTCTCGTCCTGTTCGAGTACGTCGCCTACAACCCATCGATCGGCCGGGCGGTGTGGATGGCGGCACACCTCACGAACACCTTCTTCCTCCTCGGCGCGCTCACGCTCACCGCGTGGTGGTCGGAAGGCGCCGACACGCCCCGCCTCGGAATGCGCGCCGAGGCGGGCTGGGTCGGAGCCGCGCTGCTAGCCGTACTCGTGCTCGGGGCTGGCGGGGCGATCACGGCGCTCGGCGACACCCTCGTGCTCGGCGGTGGCCTCGACCCCGAGACCGACCCGATCGTCGCAGCCATCCTCGGCGCGCGCGTGTTCCACCCGACGATGGCGTTCGTCGCCCTCGCGATCCTCGGCGCTGCCGTGTTCGCGACGCGGACCGGCGCCCGACCCACGACCCTGGGCATGACGATCCTCGGCGTGTTCCTCGGCCAGATGGCCCTGGGCGCCCTCAACGTGGCGCTGATGGCGCCGATCTGGCTCCAGATCGTCCACCTGCTGATCACCGACCTGATCTGGATCGCCATGATCGTTTGGGCCTCCGAGACGCTGGCGGCCCCCGCTTTGGAGCCGGTCGAGTCGGCTGCCGTCGCCGCCTGACCGCTCCCCCGATCTGCCCCCGAACGCCCTCCTCCTGTGTGCCTCGTCGCCTTCGCCCTCGACGTCCATCCCCAGCACCGGCTGGTGCTCATCGGGAATCGTGACGAGGCGTTCGCGCGGCCCGCCGCTCCGCTCGCATGGTGGAACGACGCTCCCGGCGTCCTCGCCGGCCGGGACCTCGAGGCCGGCGGCACGTGGCTCGGCGTGACGGATACGGGCCGGTGGGGCGTGTTGACGAACGTCCGCGACCCGCATCATCCGCGGCCGAGCACGCGGTCGCGCGGCGCCCTCGTCGCCGACTTCCTCCGCCTCGACGGCACTGCCCGCAGCTACGCCGAGGCGGTGCACGCGGAGCGCGACACGTACGACGGCTTCAACCTCGTCGTCGGCGATCCCGACTCGGTCCACGTGGTCTCGACGCGGCACGACGAAATGTTGGAGCTGGAACGGGGGGTCTACGGGATCTCGAACGACCGGCTCGACACGCCGTGGCCGAAGGTCGTCCGAGCCCGTCAGCGGCTCCGCGACGCGCTCCGGTCCGACCCGGTCGATCCGGCTGACCTGCTGCCGATCCTCGACGACCGCGAACCCGCCCCGGACGACGCCCTGCCGGACACCGGGGTCGGGCTCGAGTGGGAGCGCCGCCTCTCCCCCGTCCGCATTGTCGCCGACGGGTACGGGACGCGCGTCTCGACGGCGCTCGCGCTCGACCGCGACGGCGGCGGGCGCGTGGTCGAGCGGACGTGGCTTCCCGACGGCTCAGCCGGCACGACCACCGAGGCGGAGGTCACGCCACCGGCAGCGACCTGAACACGACGGCGGCGAACGCCAGACCGGCGGCGGTCCCGATGAGAACGGCCCGCGCCGTGACCTCCGAGATCGAGTCGAGCCACCGGCTCTCGGTGTCATCCGGCGCCGCGATCCAGCCGGTCCGGCGGTCCCACTCGGCCTCGTCGGCCTGCTGCCAGACGAGCCACAGTGCGAGGGCCGCGTAGAGGAGCAGGAGCCAGAGCGTCGGCTCGGCGTCGATCCACCCTGCGACGGCGAGGAAGAGGGCGACGGCGCCGACCGACGCGGCGGCCTGCATCGCGACCGTCAGCGCCACCCACAGCGGGACGCTCACCGCCCACGCCGGGACGAATCCGAACGCGAGGTGCTGCACGACGCGGGCGGCCCACGTCGAGAGCAGGAAGAGCGGGACCGCGATGAGGCCCAGAATCATCCGTCGAGGAGCTCGGCCTTGAAGCGCTCCGCGAGGGCGTCGGCGGCCTCGGGGGTGCCCGCCTCGGTGTAGACGCGGAGGATCGGCTCGGTGTTGGACTTGCGGACGTGCGCCCAGCCCTCGTCGAGGTCCACCTTGACCCCGTCGACGGTGGACACGCGGCCCTCGTACCTCCCCGCGAGCGCGTCGAGGAGCGCGTCGGCGTCGAGGTCGTCGGTGAGCGGCAGCTTGTGCTTGGCGATGGCGTAGGTGGGGTACCCGGCGCGGAGGTCGCTGAGCGACTGGCCCGTCTCAGCGAGGTGCTGGAGCACGAGCGCCACGCCCACGAGCGCGTCGCGGCCGTAGTGGAGGTCCGGCAGGATCACCCCCCCGTTTCCCTCCCCGCCGATGACTGCCCCCGCCTCCTGCATCGCCCGGACGACGTGGATCTCACCCACGGCCGACCGCACCACCTCTTGCCCGTGCTTGCTCGCGATGTCCTCGATGGCTCGCGACGACGACAGGTTCGTTCCGACGGGCCCGGCCTTCTTGCCGAGCAGGAAGTCGGCGGCGACGACCTGCGTGAGCTCCTCCCCGAAGAACCGGCCGCCGTCCTCGACGAACGCCAGCCGGTCGGCGTCCGGGTCCACGACCACGCCGAGGTCGGCGCCGGTCTCGGCCACACGGCTCGTGATGCCGTCGAGGTGGGCCGGAAGCGGCTCCGGGTTGTGGGCGAAGCGGCCCGTCACGTCGCCGTTGAGGACCTCGACGTCGTCCACGCCGAGCGCCTCCAGCATCGCCGGGATGGCGAACGCGCCGACCGAGTTGATCCCGTCGACCACCACCTTGAAGCCGCGCTGGCGGATCGCATCGGGGTCGACGTACGGCAGCTCGAGGATCTTCTGGACGTGGTACGGGAGGAGATCGTCGGTTTCGTAGTCGCCGAGGTCTTCGTAGCCGACCGTGTGGGCGGAGACGTCCTCGTCGGCGAGCGCCAGCACCTCGGCGCCCTCGTCGGGACCGAGGAACTCGCCGTTCCGGTCGAGGAGCTTGAGCGCGTTCCACTCGGCCGGGTTGTGCGAGGCGGAGAGGATGACGGCGCCGTCGGCCTCGTGCTTGAGCACGCCCATCGCCACGCTCGGCGTCGTCGCCAGCCCGGCGTCGACGACGTCGCAGCCGGCGGCCTGGAGCGTGGCCGTCACGAGGCGGGCGCAGACGTCGCCCGTCACCCGCCCGTCGCGCCCCACCACGACGAGGGGGCGCGCCTCGGTCTGCCGGCGGAGCCAGGCGCCGAAAGCGGAGGCGTAGCGGACGAGCGCGGCCGGGTCGAGGCCGTCGCCGAAGACGCCGCGGATGCCAGAGACGGAAGCGATGAGGGGCATGGAGATCGGGGGGCGGTCGGGTTGGAGGTCGAGGGTGACAGCCGGGGCGGCCCGGTGCGTCGGTGTCGGGAACGAGCGAAACCCTCATCCGGTCCGGGACGCGGCTCTATCCTGGAGATGCGTTCAGATCGCGCGGCGTCCTGCCCGTTTTTTGACGGAACGGTGCGGCCGTCGCGCGTTGATTCTCCGCACCCGCCCCCCACGATCGCATGAGGCCCCGTCCCTCGTCCGCCGTGGCCGTCGCCGTCGAGGCTCCGACCGCGTTCACCCTGCTCTCGGACTACAAGGAGCTCCTGAAGCCCGGGATCACGGCGTTCGTGGTCGTCATGGCCGCCGCCGGCTACCTCCTCGGCGCGACCGGTCCGATCGACTGGGTCGTCCTCCTCGGGCTGATGGCGGGCACGGCGCTGACCGGTGGCGGGGCGGCCGCGCTCAACCACGTCGCCGAGCGCCAGTTCGACGCCCGGATGGCCCGGACGGCCACGCGGCCGCTCCCGTCCGGACGCATGGGCTCGGTCCACGCGACAGTCTACGCGGCCCTCTGCGTCGTCGTCGGGGCCATCGTTCTGGCGGCCACCACCAATGTGCTGACGACGGGCCTCGCGCTCGCGACGGTCGCCCTCTACGTCGGCGTGTACACCCCGCTGAAGCGGCGGACGGTCCACAACACCCTGGTCGGCGCAATCCCCGGCGCGATCCCGGCGCTGGGCGGCGCCGCCGCGGCGACGGGCGCGCTCGACGCGACCGGCTGGGCCCTCTTCGCGATCCTCTACCTCTGGCAGCTCCCGCATTTCTACGCGCTCGCCTGGCTGCTTCGGGAGGACTACCGGCGCGGGGGCTTTCGCATGCTGCCGAGCGCGGCCGACGGCGAGCGCACGCTGGCCACGCTCGTGCTCGGCGCCACCCTCGCGCTCCTCGTGGCCGGTGTGCTCCCCGCGGCCGTCGGGCAGGCCGGGATGCTGTTCCTCGTCGGGATGATGGGCGTCGGGACGGCCTTCGCGATCCCGGCCTTCTCGTTCTTCTCGGAGCCCACCGACGACCGCGCGCGGCGGCTGCTCCTCGCCTCGATCGCCTACGTGCCGGCCTTCTTCGTGCTGGTCGTCGCCGACTTCCTCCTCCGCTAGTGGCCGCGCCCGTCGCCGCCCTCGACGCGCGCGACCTGGCCCACCGCTTCGGCGACGTCCAGGCACTCGACGGCGTCGACCTGGTGGTCAGACCGACGGAACGAGTCGCCCTCCTGGGCCCCAACGGGAGCGGCAAGACGACGCTCCTCCGCATCGCCTCCACCCGCCTCGCGCCCGAGGCGGGCCGGGTCGCGGTCGCCGGGCACGACGTGGTCGCCGCGCCCGACGCCGTCCGCCAGCGCGTCGGCGTCGTGTTCCAGAGCCCCGCCCTCGACGACGCCATCACCGCGCGCGAGGCGCTCCGCTTCCAGGCCGCGCTCGTGCGGATCCCTCGCTCGGAGATCGCCGCCCGCGTCGGCGCCGCCCTCGACGACGCCGGACTGGCGGATCGGGCCGACAGCCGCGTCGGGACGCTCTCGGGCGGCCTCGCCCGACGCCTCGACCTCGCCCGCGGGCTAATGCACCGCCCCGCCCTCGCACTCCTCGACGAGCCGACGACCGGGCTCGACCCGCTCGCTCGTGACGCGTTCTGGTCCGTCCTCGATCGCCGCCGGGCCGACGGCGCTCAGCTGATCGCAACGCACCTCATGGACGAGGCCGCGCGGTGCGACCGCGTCGTGATCCTCGACGGCGGCCGCGTCGTCGCCGACGGGACGCCCGACGCGCTCACCGCTGCCCTCGGCCCCGACGCGCTCTGGCTCGACGCTGACGACGCCGAATCCCTCGCCGCCGCGCTTCGGACCGACGCGCTTCACGCCCGCGTGGTCGGGGACCGCGTGCTCGTCCGGAGCGATCGGGCCCGGGATCTCGTGGCCTCGCTGTACGAGCGCCCCGACGTCCGCGGCGTCTCGATCCAGCCCCCGACGCTGGCCGATGTGTTCGCGACGCGCGTCGGGCGCGCACCCGAGCCGACATGACCGCGGCCGTCCTCGCCCTGTGGTCCCGCGAGATCCGCGTGTTCGTGCGCGACCGCGCCCGCGTCGTCGGCGTGCTCGCCCAGCCCGTCCTGTTCTGGGTCGTCTTCGGGTTCGGCTTCGCCGACAGCGTCTCCGTCCCCGGTTCCGACGCCGGCTACCTCCAGTACCTCCTGCCCGGGATGGTCGCGCTGACCGTCCTGTTCACCGCCATCTACTCGACGCTCTCCGTCGTCGAAGACCGCCAGTCGGGGGTGCTCCAGGCCGTGCTCGTGGCGCCGCAGCCGCGGTCCGCGCTCGTCTTGGGCATCGTGCTCGGCGGCGTGACGCTCGCCGTCGGGCAGGCTGCACTCATCGGCGCGTTCGCCCCGCTCGTCGGCTTCCGCCCCGGCCTCGGCGGCGCCGCGGTGGCCCTCGTCGCAGGCGTGCTGCTGGCCGTCACGTTCTGCGCGTTCGGGTTCGTGATGGCGTGGCGGCTCAAGAGCGGGCGGGCGTACCACGCCGTGATGAACGTCGTCCTGATCCCGGTGTGGCTGCTGTCCGGCGCGTTCTTCCCCGAGGCCGGCGCGTCCGAGGCCGTCGCGTTCGCCATGCGCCTGAATCCTGCGACCTACGGCGTCGGCCTTCTTCGATACGGGCTGGGTGGGCTGCCGGCGTCCATCCCCGGGACGTCGCTGTCGTTCGGGACCTGCCTGATCGTGAGTGTCGCCGTGGCCGCGCTCGCGTTCGCCTGGGCCGCCGGGACCGCGCGGCGGACGCCGTAGCCAAACCGTGCCGGACGTCGGGCGTTGGGCAGGCATGGCCTCCCCCTCCCGCCACCGCCTGCTGGCCGTTCTCGCGACGGTCGCCGTGATCTGGTTCGTCCGCGCCGCGGCGGTCGTGCTGATGCCCCTCGCGTTCGCGCTCTTCCTCGTCGTTCTGTTCGACCCGCTCCGGGAGTGGTTGTGCGAGCGGATGCCCGACCGGGTGGCCGTCGGCGTCGCCTTCCTCGTCGCGGCCGGGGTGCTCGGGGTCTTTGGGTGGGCGCTGTCGGAAACGTTGTCGTATGCAATAACGGGCCTTGAGGCTTACGGCCCCCAGTTCGAGTCCCTCCGCCAGCGCGCCGAGGCCCTCCCGGGACGGCTCCCCGACGAGTCCGACCTCCAGGGGCCGCTCCGCCGCGCCCTCTCGAGCGTGTGGTCGGTCGCCGGGGCCATCGTCCTCGTCTACGCCCTGTTCGCCCTCGCGCTCGCCGAGGTCCCCCACTGGGGGCGGAAGCTTCGCGACCGGTTCGACGACCCGGTCTCCACGGCGGCTGTTGACACGACCAAGCGGGTGGCCCGGCAGGTCCAGCGGTTCGTCGTCGTCCAGACGGCCACGAGCGTGGCGACCGGCGTCCTGACCGGCCTGTTCTGCTGGGCCATGGGCCTCGACCTCGCGCTCCTGTGGGGCCTCCTCGCTGGCATCCTCAACTTTATCCCGACGATCGGGAGCATCGTGTCGGTCGTCCCCCCCGTCGTCTTCGCGATCCTCCAGTTCGGCGTGGGCTGGCAGGCGCCCGTGGTCCTCGTCGGGATCGGGCTGATCCAGATCGTCCTCGGCGCCTACGTCGACCCGAAGCTACAGGGACGCTACCTCGAGCTCTCGGCGTTCGTCGTGCTCGTGTCGATCACGTTCTGGGGCTGGGCCTGGGGGATTGCTGGCGCGTTCATCGCGGTCCCTCTGACGGCCGCCATCGTCGTGGCGCTCGGCGAGTTCGAGGAGACCGAGTGGGTCGCCCGGCTCCTCACGCGCGACGCGCCGCCGGCCGAGCGGTGAGCCCGGAGTTCGTCGAGTGGGTGCAGGCCTACGGCGCGTGGGGTCTGTGTGCGGCGGCGTTCGTCGGGGCGACGCTCGTCCCCGTCTCGTCCGAGGCCGCCTTCGTCGCCGCCGTCGCGGCCGGGCTGGCCCCCGCGACCGCCCTCGGGTGGGCCAGCCTCGGCAACACGGCGGGCTGCCTCGCCAACTACGCGCTCGGCCGCTGGGCCCGCGAGGGCGTCGGCGACCGGCTGGCGGGGTCGAGAAGCGGCCGGGCGGCGCTCCGGTGGACCGACCGCTACGGCACCCCGGCCCTCCTCCTGTCGTGGCTGCCCGTCATCGGCGACCCGCTGACGCTGGCGGCCGGCGTCGGGCGCGTGCCGCTGGCGTGGTTCCTCCCGCTCGTCGCGGGCCTCCGCGTGGCGCGGTACGCCGCGCTCCTGTGGCTCGTCTAGCTACAGGCAGAACGACTCGCGCGGTGCCACCCCCGCCTGCGCCGTGTTGATCCACGATGCCGGCCGCTCGGCGTCGTGTTCGATCAGCCGGACCCACAGCTCCGTCACGGGCTGGCGAATCACCTCGACCTCGGGTCCCCCGTAGAAGCCGGGGACGAAGCCCGCGTAGATGGCCGTCCCGAAGGCGAAGTAGACCGACTCCTCGGGCCCGGCGGCCAAGACCGTCAACTCGTCGCCGCGCGACAGGCGGATGGCCTCCGACCGACCGGTCCCGAGCTGCGCACCCTGAAACCGGACGTCCTGCCGTGCGCGGACGAGCCCCGGCTCGAGGACGGCCGTGAGCGACTCGGAGTAGTCGTTGGCGTCGATCCGCCGCTCGGCGTCGATCGTCCGAAGCCGCGTGCTCACCGTTGTGGGCGCGCTGTAGGCGTGGACGGCCGAACGCGTCGACCACTGCGCGTAGCAGCCCTCAGCCCCCGCGCCGCCGGGCAGGAACGTCACGGGGAGCGGGCTGGCCGCCTGCGCGAGCGTGACGACGGGGACTACGAGGAGGGCGAGGGAGACGATTCGGCGCATGACGACGGGGGATCTGACAAAAGGTAGACGGATTCACCGTTCTGACGCGGCGCCTTCACCCCGCGTCCCGGCGCCCGTGCGCGCTCGGCCCGCGAGCGCCGTTTCTTTGGGCATGGAGACCACGCGCCCCGACCTCCGCTCGCTCGACGAGCCCGCCCTCGAAGCCCTCGCCGTCGCGATGGGCGAGCCGCGCTTCCGCGGGCGCCAGCTGTTCAAGTGGGTCCACGAGAAGGGCGCGACCTCGTTCGAGGCGATGACCGACCTCCCGGCCGCCTTCCGCGAGCGGCTCGCCGAGGCGGCCCACCTCGGGACGCTCGCCGAGGTCCGCCGCCAGCAGGCCACCGACCGGACCATCAAGAGCCTGTTCCGGCTGCCCTCTGGGCGCCACGTCGAGGCTGTCCTCATCCCCGACTTCGACGACGAGCACCAGGCGAAGCGGCTGACGGTCTGCGTGTCGTCGCAGGTCGGCTGCGCGATGGCGTGCTCGTTCTGCGCGACGGGCCTGATGGGGTTTCAGGAGAACCTCACGGCCGGCCAGATCGCCGAGCAGGTCCACGCCATGGACCGGATCGCGAAGGACACGTTCGGGAAGGGCGTGACGAACGTGGTCTACATGGGGATGGGCGAGCCGATGCAGAACTACCGCGCCGTCGCCGACAGCCTCGACCTCCTGTGCGACGGCCTCGGCCTCTCGCCCAAGCGGATCACCGTCTCGACCGTCGGCCTCGCCCGCCGCATCCGCCAGTTCGCCGACGACCAGGCCGAGGGGACGGTCCGACCGGCCGGCCTCGCCATCTCGCTCCACGCGCCGACCGACGCCCAGCGGAGCGCGATCATGCCGGTCAACCGGTCGGAGAAGACGGACCTCAAGGCGCTCGGGCAGGCCGTCCGCCACTACTACGCCGTGACGGGCCGGCCCGTGACCTACGAGTACTGCCTGTTCGCGGGCGTCAACGACACACCGGCGGACGCCGACAACCTCGCGCGGATCGCGAGTTGGGCGCCGTGCAAGGTCAACCTGATCATGTACAACCCCGTCGAGGGCACCGACTTCCGGTCGTCGGACGAGGCGACGCTCGACGCGTTCATCGCCGAGCTCGTAAAGCGGCGCGTCCGCGTGACGGTCCGCCGGAGCCGGGGACAGGACATCGACGCGGCGTGTGGCCAGCTGGCGGTCGCCGAGGGCGAGGCCTAGCTCCGTCCGCCTCGCGCGTCGCGTCACCGAGGCGGGGCAGCCCGGTGGGACGGAACCGCTTCCGTCGCTCGCGGCCTCCGCGTATCCTGCGGCGCTCCCCGCTCGCGCCATGGCCCCCCGCCCCTTCCCCGTCTCGCCGCCGGACTCGGCGTGGCTCCGCATGGAGCAGCCGACGAACCCGATGACCATCACCGGCGTCGTCGGCTTCGGGGCCGAGCTTTCGCTCGACAAGCTCCGCCGGTTCGTGGAGGAGCGGCTGTCGCGGTTCGACCGGTTCCGAATGCGGATCGAGGGCGTCGGGGCGGCCCGGCCGCGGTGGGTACCCGACGAGCGGTTCAGTCTCGACCACCACGTCTACGAGACGGAGGTGCCCGCACCGGGCGGCAAGGAGGGGCTTCAGGCTCTCGTGAGCGACCTGATGAGCCAGCCGCTCTCGTTCGCCCACTCGCCCTGGACGTTCCACCTCGTCCACGGCGTCGACCACGGCGACGGGACGTCGGGCAGCGCCCTCGTCGTCCGCGTCCACCACGTCATCGGGGACGGGCTCGCGCTGATGCACGTGCTCGTCCACGCCGTCGACGAGTACTTCGACGCGGACGTGCCGACGGGGCGCGCGCGCCGACCCAGGCGGCCGGTGTCGGAGCGCGCGCTCTCGACCCTGAAGAACGCCGGCGCGGAGGCGCTCGACCTGATCACGAAGCCGCGGCACCTCGGCGGACGGCTCAAGGCCGCGGGTGGCGGGGCCGCCAGCCTCGCCCACCTCCTGGCCATGCCCGCGGACAGCGACACGGTCCTCAAGCGAGGGACGTCGCCCGTGAAGCAGGCGGCGTGGACCGGCCCGATCCCGCTCGAGACCATCCGGGCGGTCGGCCGGTCTCTCGACGCGAAGGTCAACGACGTGCTCATGTCGTCGGCCGCGGGCGCGCTCCGGCGGTACCTCGAAGCGCGGGGGGAGCCCGTCGACGGCGTGACGGTCCGGACGGCGACGCCGTTCAACGTCCGGCCGCTCGAGAAGGCCCACGAGCTCGGCAACTCGTTCGGCCTCGTGTTCGTCGCGCTCCCGGTCGGCGAACCGACGGCCGAGGGCCGGCTGCGCCTGACGAAGGAGCGGATGGACACCGTGAAGGACACGTACGAGCCGGCGGTCGTCTACGGCATCCTCCAGTCCATCGGCCGGGCGCCGATGTGGGCCCACCGGTTCGTGGTCCGGCTCTTCCAGCAGAAGGCGAGCGGCGTCCTGACGAACGTGCCCGGCCCCACGGAGACGCTCCACATCGAGGGCGCGCCCATCACCACGCTGATGTTCTGGGTGCCCCAGGCCGGCGACCTCGGTCTCGGCATCAGCATCCTCAGCCTCGACGGAGTCGTCCGCGTCGGCATCGCGGCAGACGCGGCGATCGTGGACGACCCCGCGGAGCTGGCGCACGCGTTCGAGGACGAGTTCGCGGCGCTGGCGGAGGCGTTTGGCGCGGCAGGGTGAGGCGGCCCACCTCGGCGGCGAGGCGGACGCACCCGGAGCGACGCTACGCTTGGTCGTACGCCGTCTCGTCCGACACCTCGCCGTCGGCCTTGTAGACGATGAGGCGGCTCGGCGCGTGAGCGCGGGCCGTCTGACGGGCGTCGACCAGCGCCTCCTTCTTGGTCGGGTGGACTGCCGAGGCGCGCTCGGCGCCGACGCGCTGGACGGCCCAGCCCCGGTCGTGCTTCGTGACCTGGTACACCGTCGGGGCCTCGGGGACGAGGCCGCCCGCCCCAGCCGCCTCGGCGACCGGCTCGGCGGCCTCCGCCAGCAGCGACGCCACACGGGCCTGGAGCGCGTCGACCTGCGAGCGGAGGGCGAGGACCTCGTCACGGCCCGGCACGCCGAGCCTCCCGAGAGCGGCCTCGACCAACCCCTCGACCGTGTCCGCGACGGTGCCGACGGCGCCGCTGGCGACCCCCTTGGCCGTCGACGTCAGCGAGGAGGCCGCGTGCTCCACCTGCCCGACGGCCGACCTCGCAGCGCCCGTCCCCTTCTCGACGACCGTCGACCCGAGCGAGACGAGGGCGTCGAACGACTCGCCGCCCGTCTTCCGAGCCTGCGCCAGCGCGCCGACGCCGGCGGCCCACACGTCCTCGACCGGCTGCGGCAGGTCGCCCGTGCGGAGCGTCTTCGGGATGGCGGGCGTGGCCTTCTTCTTCGAGCCCTTGGTCTTCTTCGACTTGGCCATGGCGGACGGGGGTTGGGAGCGCCTGCTACCGCGCGTGCCCCCCGCTTCGTTCCCCGTGCCGGAAACGTGCCGCTGCCCTCCCGAGTACGAGCCCGGCCCCTCTCTCCCGTCCGATGGCTCGTTCCACCTCCAGCACCCGGTCCCTCCTCGAAGTCGTCCTCGGCTTCCTCGGCGCGCTCCTGATCGTCCCCCTCCTGTTCAAGACGGTCAGCGGGTTGCTGCGCGGGATCTTCCGCCTCGGCACGACGAGGCGGCTCGTCGGTGACCTCGTGATCGCGGGGATCACGGCGCTCCTGACCCGCGAGGACGTGCTCGACACCCTGTTCGGCCAGAAGGGGAAGAAGGGCGACGGCTTGCTCAAGCCGCCGGTCGATTAGGTCCGCCTCGGCGCCGAGGCGGGAGGAGCGGGTCGGCGGTCACCGCTAGCTTCCAGGCGGTCCCCCCTCCCGCCCCATGTCCAAGCGTGCCCGCGTCGGCGTCCTCACCCACGGCTCCCTGGCCGGCGGCGTCGAGATGAAGCTCTCGCCGGCCCGGTCGGTCGAGAGCGTGACGGCCGGGACGTTCGTCGTGATTGAAGGCGAGGCGTACGACTTCTTCTCGCTCATCACCGACCTGAAGATCGACGCGGCCAACGAGGGCATCCTGCTCCGTCCGCCCGGCGAGGACGAGGACCTGCTCCGGCGCGTGCTCCAGGGCTCTGGGACGTACGCGACCGTCTCGCTCCGGCCTCAGCTGATGGTCCAAAAGGGGCTCGACGACAACGCCCCGCTCCCCGTCAAGACGATCCCGGCCCACTTCTCCGCCGTCGGTGAGGCGACCGACGACGACGTGGCCCGCGTGTTCGGGTCCGAGGCCTCCGACGGCGGCGACCGGTTCCTCCACGTCGGCTCGCCGCTGGGGATGGACTCGCCCGTGTGCCTCGACCTCGCGCGGTTCGTGGAACGCTCGAACGCAGTCTTCGGAAAGACCGGGACGGGCAAGAGCTTCCTGACGCGCCTCCTCTTGGCGGGGACGATCGCGACGGGCCGCGCGGCGTCGCTCGTGTTCGACATGCACGGCGAGTACGGGTACGCCGTCCGCCAGGAGTCGGGCGAAGGCGAAGGCGCCTTTGTGAAGGGACTCAAGGACCTCTTCCCCACGCGCGTCCAGCTGTTCACACTCGACCCGCAAGCCCTCCGCCGTCGCAGCCAGTCGGCTGACGTCGAGCTCCACCTCTACGCCGACCAGGTCGAGCCCGAGGACGTGCTCCCGCTCCGTGAGACTCTCAACCTCAACGCGACGGCGACCGAGAGCACGTACGGCCTCAAGAAGCAGTACGGCAAGAACTGGCTCGCCCGCCTCCTCCAGGCCGAGCCCTCTGAGGTCGAGCGGATGGCCGAGGAGACCGGCGCCCACCCCGGCGCGCTCTCCGCCCTCAAGCGGAAGCTCGACCGGCTCGACGGCCTCCCGTTCTTCCACACCGAGTCGTCCGGGGGCAAGCGCGACGCGATCGACGAGCTGTTCGAGTCCCTCGACCGCGGCCGGTCGGTCGTGCTCCAGTTCGGGCGCTACAAGTCGTTGCTCGTCTACCTCCTCGTGGCCAACGTCATCACGCGGCGGCTCCGCGACCGCTACGAGCGGAAGATGGAGGACTACGAGGCGACGAAGTCCGAGGCCGACAAGCCGCAGCAGCTTCTCATCACGATCGAAGAGGCCCACAACTTCCTCGGCCCCGAGACCGCCCGCGAGACGCCGTTCGGGAAGATCGCCCGCGAGATGCGGAAGTTCTTCGTGTCGCTCCTGATCGTCGACCAGCGGCCGAGCGGGATCGACGAGGAGGTGCTCTCCCAGATCGGGACGAAGCTCGTCGCCCAGCTCAACGACGAGAAGGACATCGCGGCCGCGCTCGTGGGGACGCCCGGCGCGAGCGGGCTCCGGCAGATCCTCGCCTCGCTCGACTCGAAGCAGCAGGCGCTCCTGCTCGGCCACGCCGTCCCGATGCCGATCACGATCCGCACCCGCGACTACGGCCCCGAGTTTTTCGACGACGTCCGCGCCCGCCTCGGGGGCCCGGTGGCCGAGACTGCCGGCGCGCTCCAGTCCGAGATGGGGACGCTCTTTTAGGGCGCCCCGGCGCGGAAGCGGACCCCGTCGCCGTCGGCCGAGCGAACTATGAGCGTCGAATCGGCCACCTCGAACCGGTCGGCCTGTTGGAGCTCGGACAGCAGAATTATGGACAGACGGGCCCGCTCCTCGTACTCGCCGATGAGCGTCGTCGCGAGGCTGCCGATCGCGAGTGATCCGTCGTCGCCGGCCTCGTAGTCGCCGCCGTAGCGGTTGGCAGACGTCCTTCCACTGACGTTCCCATCGTTGGAGAACGTCGCAGTGAACAGGCTGTCCGGGAAGCGGACCGTCGCGCCGTCCGACACGGCCGCGACGGCGACCCACCGGTCGACCGCCCGGAGGGCTGCGACCTCGGTCGAGACCGCTCCGGGCCGAGGGAGCGCGTCGTCGGGTCCGAACGTGTCGCATCCGACGAGAACTGCGAGGGCGAGGAGGACGGGCAGTCGGCGCATGTGCGGTGGAACGAGTAGGTCGCCCAATCTGACGCGCCCCTTGCCGCCGGTGCGAGTCCCATCGCCCCCCCCCTTCTCCCATCGTCAAACCACAGCCGGTTCCGGATCGAGCTCCCCCACATCGGCCGCGTCGAGGACGATTTTGAACGTCGTCCCCTCACCCGGGGCGGAGGTGTCGACGGTGATCTGCCCGGCGTGGTACTCGTCGATGATCCGGCGGGCGAGGCTGAGGCCCAGGCCCCAGCCGCGGCGCTTGGTCGAAAACCCCGGGCGGAAGACGTGGCGGGCCGTCGCACGGTCCATCCCCTTGCCCGTGTCGCGGACGAGCAGCACGACCTCGCCGCTCAGCTCCGTCCCCGTCAGCGTGATCTCGTGCGGGCCGGGCACGCCCTCCATCGCGTCGAGCGCATTCTTGAGCAGGTTCTCGATGACCCACTCGAACAGCTCCACGTTGAGCCGCGCCGTGAGCCAGTCGGGTACGTCGACGTCGATGGCGACGGGCGGGCCGCTCGTGGGGACGCGGCGGCGGATGTAGTCGGCCACGGCGTCGAGGACGGGACGGACGGGCGTCGGAACGAGGGCCGGGACCGAGCCGATTTTTTCGAAGCGGTCCGCCACGCGGCGGAGGCGATCGACGTCTGCCTCCAGTTCGTCGGCGATCATCTCCGGGTCCGCGGCGTCGCCGAGGCGGAGGAGCTCGACCCACCCGATCATCGACGACAGCGGCGTCCCGAGCTGGTGCGCGGCCTCCTTCGCCATACCGACCCACAAGCTCGACTGCTCGCTCCGGCGGACGTACGAGAACCCGAGGTAGCCTACGAACACGAACAACGCGACGACCCCGAGCTGGACGTACGGGAACAGGCGGATCATCCGGGCCAGCGGGCTCTCGCCATAGTGGACGAGCTGCTCGCCAAACCCGGCGCCCTCGATCCGGATGGGCTCGTGGACGTCGTCCATCTCTCGCGCCAGCCGCAGGAAGTCGGCGTCGTCCGGCACGTTGCGCCAGAGCGAAGCCGCCGTCATGGCCGTGTCGGTGATGACGGCCGGGATCGAGAACCGGTCGGGCTCGACGATCTCCGAGAACACGAAGTCGAGCCCGTCCGACGGCGGTCCGTCCCGGAGCGTGTCGACGGCGGCGAGGAGCGAGTCTCGGCGCGACGGCGCCAAGTCCGCGGCTCGGACCGCCTCGGCGATCCCGTCCCACACCTCGGGCCCCGGACCGGCCGCCTGCGCCGAGACCTGGAACTGGAACTCGATGGCCCGCGCCCACAGCTCGACCGCCTGCTCGTCCTGGGCCTCGAGCCGGTCGGCCAGCCGCTGGGTGAACGCCAGCGACGCCACGCCGATGGCGACGGCGGCCAGGATGAGGCCGAGCTTGAGCTTCGTGCTCGTGCGGTAGGCCGACACGGTCAGGTCGGAGGGTGGGGGTCAGCGTTCGGAGCAGAAGGAAACTCCGAACGCCGAGCCGAACACTCCGAACTCGTCACGCGGCGACGAGCGTCTCCTCACGCTTCGGGCCGGTCCCGATGACCGTAATGGGCACGCCGAGGTGGTCGCTCACGAACTGGAGATAGTCGCGGGCGGCGGCCGGGAGGTCGTCCATCGACCGGGCCTCCGAGAGGTCGCCGGAGAAGCCCGGCAGGGCCTCGTAGACCGGCGTCGCGCGGCTGAGGGTGCGGAGGTCGGTCGGGAAGCGCGTCGTCGTCTTGCCGTCGACCTCGTAGGTCGTGCAGACCTGGAGCTCGTCGAGCCCGGCCAGCACGTCGAGCTTCGTGACCGCCAGCTCCGTGAACCCGTTGAGACGCGACGTGTAGCTCAGCGCGACGAGGTCGAGCCACCCGCACCGCCTCGGGCGGCCCGTCGTCGCCCCGAACTCGTGGCCCTCGGCCCGGAGCCGCTCGCCCAACTCGTCGTCGAGCTCCGTCGGGAAGGGCCCGTTGCCGACGCGCGTCGAGTACGCCTTGACGATGCCGATGACGCGGTCGATGCTCGTCGGCGGGATGCCCAGCCCGGTGCACGCGCCGCCCGAGGTCGGGTGGCTCGACGTCACGTACGGGTACGTCCCGTGGTCGACGTCGAGGAGCGAGCCCTGCGCGCCCTCGGCCAGCACGTGCTGGCCCTCCGCGAGCGCGTCGTTGAGGAAGGCGGACGTATCGGTGACGTAGGGATCGATCTGCTGGTCGAACTCGACGTACTCCTCGACGATGGCCTCCACGTCGAGCTTGGCCGACTGGTAGACCGACGAGAGGATCTCGTTCTTCTCCGCCATCGCGTCGCGGAGCTTCTTGGCGAGCCCGTCGCGGTCGAGGAGGTCGACCACCCGGATGCCGCTCCGCGCGAACTTGTCGACGTAGGCCGGCCCGATGCCGCGGCCGGTCGTCCCGATGGCCTCGGCGTCGCGCCACCGCTCCTTGGCCTCGTCGAGCGCCTTGTGGTACGGCATGATGAGATGGGCGTTGTGGCTGATCTTCAGCCGGCCCTCGACGGGGTAGCCCAGCGCCTCGATCTGGCGGATCTCCTCCATGAGCGCCACCGGGTCGATCACGACGCCGTTGCCGATCACGCACGTCGTGCCGTCGTGGAAGATGCCCGACGGGATGAGGTGGAGCACGAACGTCTCGTCGCCCCACTTGATGGTGTGGCCGGCGTTGGCCCCGCCCTGGTAGCGGGCGACGACGTCCATGGTCGGGGCGAGGAGGTCGACGACCTTCCCCTTCCCCTCGTCGCCCCACTGGGCGCCGATGACGACGGAAACTGGCATGACTGCGTAAGGGACTGGGGGACTCGGGGGACGGGCGACTAGGGTGGCGACGCGTCAGCCGGTCCCTAGTCCCGATTGTCCCTAGTCCTTGAACGAGGCGACGGCGGCGTCGACGGAGTCGAAGCGCTGGAAGACGCCGTCGAGCTGGGTGACCTGGAGGATGGCGAGGACGCGCTCGGCGACGGCGGAGAGGCGGAGGTCCCCGCCCGTGTTGCGGGCCGACGTGAGGGCGCCGACGAGCATGCCGAGGCCGGACGAGTTCATGAACCGGACGCCGGACAGGTCGACGACGGCCTTGAGGGGTCCGTCCCCGCGCGCCTCGGCGAGCGCGTCGTGGAGGGCCGAGCCGTCGGGGCCGCCGAGGACGTCGCCGTCGAGGGTGAGGACGGCGACGCCGTTCTGACTGGTGCTCTGGATCTGCATGAAAGGGAGAGGGGCGGGCCGCCCAAGCTACGGGCGCCCGCCCCTCCCGACGGCCCCGCGGGGCCGCCCGTTCCGTGAAGCGTGGGGCGGCGGGGGTTACGCGCTCGCCGTCACCACGCGCCGGGCCGGCGCGTACTTCTCACGCAGCGCCACGACGATCGGGCTCGCCACGAAGATCGACGAGTACGTCCCGACCCCGATGCCCACGAGGAGCGCCAGCGAGAAGCCCTTGAGGACCTCGCCGCCGATGAGGAACAGGATGAGCACCGCGAGGAGCGTCGTGCCCGACGTGAGGACCGTCCGCGACAGCGTCGTGTTGATCGCGCGGTTGGCCGTCTCGGCGTACGGCTCCGTCTTGAAGAGGAGCGCGTACTCGCGGATTCGGTCGAACACGACCACCGTGTCGTTGATCGAGTAGCCGACGATCGTGAGCAGCGCCGCAATGATGACCTGGTCGATCTGGAGCGAGAACGGGGTCAGGTTGTGGAACAACGCGAACAGCCCGAGCACGATGATCACGTCGTGAGCCAGCGTCAGGACGGCCGCCACGGCGTAGCGCCAGTCGAACCGGACGAAGATGTAGAGCAGGATCACGAAGAGGGCGCCGAGCACGAGCACGATCGCCTTCTCCTTGAGGTCGGAGGCGATCCGGGGCCCCACGGAGTACGTCCCCTCGATCTCCGGGTTGGAGCCGGCGAACGCGCTCGACAGCGTGTTGACGACCGACGTCCGGAGCGCGTCGGCGTCGCCGCCGGCGGCCGTCCGAACGATCAGGGTCTCGGGGTTGCCGAACTCCTTGACCTCGTAGATCTCGCCGGTCGCGTCGCCGAGGGCGGAGGCGGCCTGCGTCGAGGGGATGGCGGTGTCGGTGCCGACGATGAACTCGGTGCCGCCCTTGAAGTCGATCCCGGCCTCGAGACCGGGGTAGATGAGGGAGACCACGGCGACCAGGAGCAGGATGCCCGAGATGATGTAGCTCGACCGGAAGCTGCTCAGGAAGTCGAAGTGGGTGTTTTCGAAGATGCGCATGTCAGTGTTGGATTCAGGGTACGTGGTACGAGGTACGGGGCGGGCGCGACGCGGGGTGAGACCCCGAGCGCGCACCCAGTACCCTGACTCAGCCGAAGGCGACGTTGACGCCGCGCTCCTGGACGAGGTAGTCGATGATGAGGCGGGTCACGACGAGGGCCGTGAACAGCGACGTGAGGATGCCCGCCATCAGCGTCACGGCGAAGCCCTGGATCGGCCCGACGCCGAACGAGAACAGGATCACGCCGATCAGGAACGTCGTGATGTTGGCGTCGGCGATGGCCGAGAGGGCCTTGGAGAAGCCGCCGTCGACGGCCGCCTTGAGCGTCTTGCCGCTCTCCATCTCCTCCCGGATGCGCTCGAAGATGAGCACGTTGGCGTCGACCGCCATGCCGATCGTGAGGAGGATGCCGGCCATACCCGGCAGCGTCAGCGTGGCGCCGAAGCTGGCGAGGACGCCGAAGATGAACAGTACGTTCAGCAGGAGCGCCACGTTGGCCACGAGGCCCGCGCCGCGGTAGTAGATGGCCATGAACACGCACACGAGCACGAGGCCCACGAGCAGCGCCCGCGTGCCGGCCTTGATCGAGGCCTCGCCCAGGCTCGGCCCGACCGTCCGCTCCTCCACGATCGAGACCGGGGCCGGGAGCGCGCCCGACTTGAGGACGGTCACGATGTCGTCGACCTCCTGGCGGCTGAAGTTGCCCGTGATCTGCGTCCGCCCGTTCGGGATCCGCTCGTTGATCGTCGGGAACGTGTAGACGAGGTCGTCGAGGACGATGACGACGGGCTTGCCGCGGTTGGCGCCCGTGATCTGGCTCCACCGGCTCGCGCCGACGCCGTCCATCGTGATCGAGACCTGCGGGGCGTTCGTGTACGGGTCGAAGTCCGGGCCCGCGTCCGTGATCACCTCGCCCTGGAGCTCGACGCGCTGGTTGACGGCCACGAGGTAGTGGACGCCGTCGCCGTCGGCCGTCACGCCGGCGTCGGGGCCGGCCGTGAACAGGAACTCGACGCCCGGCGGGATGAGCCGGGCCGCGCCCGGCGCCGCGAGGAGCCGCGAGACCTCGGCCGTGTCGCTCTCGGCGACCTGCCCGACGATCGGCGAGTTCGACGACGGGTCGACCTGGATCCGCTGGAGGACGGCCGCGAGCGGGTTGCCGCCGGCCTCCTCGGACGGGTCGGCCCCGGCCGTGATGTCCCCGAGGTCGAGGACGTCGGCCGAGTCGGCGTCGCTGTCGGCGGTCGAGTCGGCCGAGGCGACCTGCGTGGCCGTCGTGTCGGCGTCGGCGGTCGCCGTCGGGTCCGCCTCGGCGTCCTCGCCGCCGTCCTCGTAGTAGGCGAACAGGTTGGCCGCGGCCTGCTGGACCTCGGCCGTCGGCGGCGTGAGGTGGAACGTGAGGCGGGCCGTGCCCTTCAGCAGCTCGCGGACGCGCTCCTCGTCGTCGACGCCCGGCAGCTCGACCACGATGCGGGACGTGCCCTGGCGCTGGATGAGCGGCTCGGTCACGCCGAACCGGTCGATCCGCTGCCGGATGATCTCCTCCGCGCGGACGAGCGCCTCCTCGACCTCCTCCTGGAGGTACGCCACGACGGCGTCGTTCTCGGAGCGGGCCGTGATGTCGGCGTCGGCGTTGCGGAAGTAGCGGGCCAGGCGCGTGCCGGGCCGCTCGGCCTCGACGGCGTTGGCGAAGAGCGTGACGAAGTTCTCGTCGGAGGTCACGGCCTGCTCGCTGGCCGCCGTGAGCGCGGCGTCGAACGTGTCGTCGGTCCGGTTGCCGGCCAGCTCGCGGAGGAGCGCGCCGGTCCCGACCTCGAGCGTCACGTGCATGCCGCCCTGGAGGTCGAGCCCGAGCTTGAGGGCCTCCTCCGACGTGGCCTGGAGGTCGTCCGCGTTCTCAGCCTCGTAGGCCTCGCGCTCGGCGGGGTCCATGGACGCGAGGTCGCGGTTGTTGAGGGAGTTCTGAATCGTCGGGAAGAGCTGCCACAGGGAGATGACGAGCAGCGCGCCGACGGCGAATAGCTTGAAGCCGTTGCCTTGCATAGGGATCGGGCGCCCATACGGACGCCGGGTTGGGTCTGGAGACACGCTCGTCCCCTTCGGACGAGCGCAAAAGCGAAAGTCGGATCGGGTCGGCCGTGAGGCCGGCGGCGCTAGGGCGCGCGCGGGCGCGACGACGGCGCCAGCGGGCGCGGCGGCGCGAGGTCGGCGGCCTCGGCGATCTCACCGACGGCCGCGATCGGGGCGACGACATCGGCGGCTGCGCCCAGAGCGGCCGCGGACGTCGAGGCGGGCGTGGCTAGCTTGGACGAGACGAACGCCTCGTCGTGGGCCGGCGGGAGGACGCCCGACATCGACGACTGGCCCAGCAGGTGGACCAGCGCCTCGACCGACACGTCGCCGACGGCGGCGGCGTAGGCCTCGGCGAAGACGACGAGCGGATCGGTACCGGCCTCGGCGTCGTGCGCCGCAGCGAGGGCGAGCTCGAACGCCTCTGCGTCGTCGATGACGACGGCCAGCGACGGCGCCCCGCCCTGTGCCCCCACGGCGGGCACCAACGGCACACCCAGCGCCGCGACGAGGGTCGCGGCGACGAGACGGCGGACAAAAGCGAGACGGTACGGGCGCACGGTGCCGAAGGCGACAGCGTGCAAACTAACGCAGGCCCCGTCCGGGCCGGGGTTCCCCCGGTGGGGAGTTCGCGGGAACTCCGTTCGCGAGACCTTCGACGACGGGCCTACGGGGTGACGTCGACGCCCTTCCAGAACGCCACGTGGTCCCGGATCTGGGCCGCCGCGTCCTTCGGCTCGCGGTAGATCCAGGCCGCCTTCTGGTTCACCTCGCCGTCTACGACCACGTCGAAGTAGCCGGCCGTCCCCTTCCACGGGCAAACCGACGTGTGGTCGGACTCACGGAGGTACTGCCGATCGAGTGCCGCTGGCGGGAAGTAGTGGTTGCCTTCCACCACGACGGTGTCGTCACTCTCGGCGATCGTGGCGCCGTTCCAGATGGCTTTCATGGGTCGCAGTTCGCTCGGGGGAGAGGGTCTCGACACCGGCCGGCCGCACCGGGATCCCCCACCTCGACGCCGAGGCGGACCGAGTCGGCACGGTCACCCCTCGTCTCGCTCCGCCCGGACGCCGGCCGAGACGTCGCGGGGCGGCGGGACCACGCAGAGGCGCCCGCCGCGGAACGGGTCCACGACGACCGGCACCCACTGGTACTGCCCGAGGTCGGCCCGCTCGCGGCCGAACCGCTCGGCGACGGCCGTTTTGAGGACCTCGTAGGCCTCGGGCCCGACCAGGATCGCGTGCGGCTCGCCCCCGGCGTCCTGGAGGTCGCGGACCTGCTGGTCGAGCGTGGCGAGGAAATCGGCGGGGTCGGGCGACGAGTCGAAGACGGTCATGAGGGGGAGATACCTTGCGGGACGCCCCTGGCGATCCATGACCCACGAGATCGGTTCCCTCATCGCGCCCGACGACGTGACGCTGTTCACGCGCCGCTGGACCCCCGACGGGCCCGTCCGGGGCGTCGTCGCCCTCGTCCACGGCATCCACGAGCACAGCGGACGGTACGCCTACGTCGCCAGCGCGCTCATGCGGCGGGGGTTCGCCGTCCACGCGCTCGACCTCCGCGGGCACGGCCGGTCGCACGGCACCCGCGGCCACGTCGACGACTTCGGCGAGTACGTCGACGACGTGCAGGCCCACCTCCTCGACGTCCGCAAACGGGTCGGCAGCGTGCCCCTCTTCCTCATGGGCCATTCGATGGGTGGGCTCGTGGTGGCCTCCTACGTCGTATCGAAGGGGACGGATGGGCTCGAGGGCGTAATCCTGTCCTCGCCCGCGATTCAGCTCCCCGACGACACGCCAGCCGTCCTCCAGAAGCTGGCGCCGCTCGTCGCCCGCTGGCTTCCGGCGGTCCCGGTGTCGAAGGTGGATCTGTCGCAGCTGTCGCACGACCCGACGGTGGCCCGGGCGTACGAGGAGGACCCGCTCAACACCGTCCGTGGCGTCCGGGCACGGACCGGGTACGAGATCCTCCGCGCCGGCGAGCGCGTCCGCCAGCACCCCGAGGCGTTCGACGTCCCGCTCTTTCTGTTCCACGGCACGGCCGACGCGATCACGGACCCGGCGGGGACGACGTGGCTCGCCGAGCACGCCGCCTCGGACGACGTGACGCTCCGCCTCTGGGCCGACCTCTTCCACGAGACGCTCAACGAGGTCGAGCGCGACGACGTCATCGCAGCCCTCGCCGACTGGCTCGAGGCCCACATGCCCGCCGAGGCGACCTGACCCGGCCCGCCTCGGGAGTCAGTCGGTGGGCCCCGGGAAGCTGTCGACGTACTCGATCTTGACGTCCGGGAAGCTCTCCACGAACGTGACCGTGTAGTCGGGGAAGTTCTCGACCATCTGGCATTCCCCGGGGTCGTCGGCGAAGCTGTCGACGAGTTGGACGCGGAGGTCGGGAAACGACTCGACAGCCTGGACCTCGCAGTCGGCGAAGCTTTCGACGACCTCAATCCTGCCGTACAGCTTCGCAGCTCCGGGGCAGTCGTCGCTCTCGGCGAACGGGCTGAGGAGGGCGATGATGAGCCAGAACGGGGTCATGGCGGTGCGGCTGGCGGCGCGTGTGCCCACGGCTGGAATCGAACCAGCGACCTGCGGTTTAGGAAACCGACGCTCTATCCCCTGAGCTACGTGGGCGTCCCGAAAAGATAGTCTGGCCGCATCAGGGGCGTCTCGGGGGCGCCCGGTAGCTTCCGGCGAATCCCCGCTCCCCGAATGCCCGAGCCCTCCCCCCCCGCCGACAAAAAGGCCATCTGGGCCTGGTCGCTCTACGACTTCGCCAACTCGTCGTTCACGACGCTCGTCATCACGTTCATCTACGCGACGTTTTTCGTGAAGGGCATCGCGCCGGACGAGACGACAGGCTCGGTGCTGTGGTCGTGGGGCGTCGTGACGCCGACGGCGGTCGCGGTCGCCCTCCTCTCCCCACTCCTCGGCGCCCTCGCAGACCGGACGGCGACCCGGAAGCGGGCCTTGTTCATCACGACGACGATCACGGTCCTCGGGACCGCCCTCCTGTTCTTCCCCCAGCGTGGGGACGTAGTCGGGGCCATCCTGCTCGTCGTCGTCGCCAACATCGCGTTCGAGATCGGGCAGGTCTTCTACAACGCGTTCCTTCCCGAGATCGCCCCACCCGACATGATCGGGCGCGTCTCGGGCTGGGGCTGGGCGCTTGGGTACGTCGGCGGGCTGCTGTGCATGGGGCTCGCCCTCGCGTTCGTGATGCCCGAGACGGCGCCGTTCGGGCTCGACAAGGCGACCGGCGAGCACGTCCGCGTGACGAACCTGATCGTGGCCGGATGGTTCGCGCTCTTCGCGATCCCGGCGTTCCTCGTGCTCCGCGAGCCGCCTGCGGCCGAGCCGCCTGCCAAGAACTTGATCCGCGCGACGTTCGGCGAGCTCGGCGAGACGTTCCGCCAGATCCGCGACTACCGGCAGATCGTGCGGCTCCTCGTCGCCCGGCTGTTCTACAACGACGGCCTCGTGACCATCTTCGCGATGGGCGGCATCTTCGCGGCGACCGCCTACGGGTTCGACGAGACCGAAATCCTCTTGTTCGGGATCGTGCTCAACGTCGCGGCCGGGATCGGGGCGTTCGGGTTCTCGTTCCTCGACGACGCCATCGGCGGGAAGCGGACCATCTTCATCTCGCTGGGCCTGCTCGCGATTGCCACACTCGTCGCCGTGTTCGGGCCGACGAAGACGTGGCTCTGGGGCGCGGGCGTCCTCATCGGCATCGCGTCGGGGCCGAACCAGGCGGCGAGCCGGTCGCTCCTCGGGCGGTTCGTGCCGGAGGACAAGGAGACAGAGTTCTACGGCTTCTTCGCCTTCTCGGGCAAGGCTACCGCCTTCATCGGGCCGGTCATGTTCGGGCTGCTGACGGCCGTGTTCGGAACCGAGCGGGCCGGCGTGGGCTTCGTGCTCGTGCTGTTCGCCCTCGGCGCCTTCTTCCTCACCCGCGTCGACGAAGCCGAGGGCCGGGCCACCCGCCTCGCCTCCCAGACCGCCGCATGACCGTCGCCGACGTCGTTTCGACCCTCCACGCCTGGGCCCCGCCCGGCCAGAAAGCCGACTTCGACCGCGTTGGGCTCCAGGTCGGCGACCCGGCCGCCTACGTAGATCGGGTCCTCGTCGCGCTCGACCTCACGCCGCAGGTCGTCGACGAGGCCGCCGAGGCGGGCGCGCAGCTCATCGTCACGCACCACCCGTTGCTGTTCAAGCCCGTCGGGCGCGTGACGGCCAACGACCCGGTGGGCTCGCTGGCGTGGCGGCTCGGCCGGGCCGGCATCAGCTACGTCGCGATCCACACGAACCTCGACGCGGCACGTGGCGGCGTGTCGTTCGCCCTCGCAGAGCAACTCGGGATCCGAGACTCTCAGATCCTGGCCCCACTCGACGGCGTGATGCGGAAGGTCGTCGTGTTCGCCCCGCGAGAGGCCGCCGACGCGGTTCGGCAGGCGCTGACGGAGGCCGGGGCCGGCGAGATCGGCGACTACCGCGCGTGCTCGTTCACGGGCGACGGGACGGGCCGCTTCCGTCCGGAGGCCGGCGCCTCCCCCCACCTCGGCATGGTCGGCGAGGACACCGAGGCGGACGAGGTGCGGATCGAGGCGGTCGTGCCCCAGTGGGCCGTCGGTGCTGTCCGGCGTGCCGTGGCGGCGGCGCACCCCTACGAGGAGCCCGCGCTCGACATCTACCCGTTGGAGGGCCGCGCGACGCGGCAGGGCTACGGCGTGGTCGGCCGCCTCGACGCGCCCGAGCGCCTCCCCGCGTTCCTCGCCCGCGTCCGCGACGCGCTCGGCGCCGGAGCGCTCCGCTATGTCGGCGACGACGACCAGACGGTCGAACGCGTGGCCGTCTGTGGCGGCGCCGGCCTGTCCTTCCTCCCCGCCGCCCTCGCGGCCGGCGCCGACGCCTACGTCACGGCCGACGTGACCTACCACCGCTTTTTCGAAGCACTCGACACCGAGGGGCGTCCGAGAATGGCGCTCGTCGACGCCGGCCACTACGAGACCGAGGCGATCACCGAACGGCTGATCGCCGACCGGCTCCGCGCCGAGCACCCCGAGTTGGCGGTCGACGTCACGGCGACGCGGACGTCGCCGATGCGGACGTTCACGGGGGCGTAACGCCCACAATTCGCCTCCCTCTCAAAACCGGGCGCCCGTTGGGGAGGTACCCTACCGGACTCCCAACGCGCACGCACCTCATGGCGACCGACACCACGACGATCGAGGACCAGCTCCGAGCCCTCGTCCGTCTCCAGATCATCGACACCAAGATCGACCAGCTCACGAAGCTCCGGGGCGACCTCCCCGAGGAGATCCAGGACCTGGAGGACGAGCGGGCGGGCCTCAACACGCGCCTCAATAAGATCGACCAGGACAAGAAGGAGGCCGAGGTCCAGAAGAAGAAGCTGAAGCTCGACATCGCCGAGAGCGAGGGGCTGATCCGGAAGTACGAGGAGCAGCAGCTCCAGGTGCGCAACAACCGCGAGTACGACGCGCTCACGAAGGAGATCGAGGCCCACCGCCAGCGGATCCAGACGGCCTACGAGGAGATCGAGCGGTACGACAACCTCGACGAGAACACGGCCGAGACGGTCGAGGGCGCCGACGACACGCTGAAGGAGCTCGAGGCGCGGATCGCGGAGAAGCGCGTGGAGCTCGACCGGGTGGTCGAGGAGACGAAGACCGAGCAGGACCAGTACGAGGAGCAGCGCGCCGAGGCCGCCGAGGCCATCGACGAGCGCTACCTCCGCGCCTACGAGCGGCTCCGGACGCGCGTCCGCGACGGCCGCGCCGTGGTCCCGATCGAGCGCGGCGCCGCCGCCGGGTTCATGATCCCGCCGCAGCGCCAGGTCGAGGTCCGCCAGCGGGACCGGATCATCGTCTCGGAGCACGACGGGCGGATCGTGGTCGATGAGGCGCTCTTCGACGAGGTCTCCGCCGAGGCCTAACCCCCTCCGCCTCGACGCCGAGGCGAGCGAACTCACGAGATCCCCGAGCGGGCGCTGGCGCGAAGGCCGGCGCCCGCTCGTTTCTTAGGGGCGCGCCGGCCGGGCCGCCGCCCCGGGAGCGGTTCTTCGGAATCGGGTCCCGGGGAGGAACGTCCGGACACCGCAGGGCACCGTGCTTCCTAACAGGAAGGCGCTGACGCTTCGGCGTCGGTGACGGCACGTGCAACAGAAAACAGACCAGCCGATGGCTGACGGCTCGCGCCGCCGGCACAGGTGATGGGTGAAACGGTGGGGTAAGAGCCCACCAGCGCGGGCGGCGACGTCCGCGGCTGGGCAAACCCCACGGGGTGCAAGGCCACGCAGCGTCCGCCCCGGCTCCGGCCGGGAAAGGGTGCCCGCCCGAGGACGCGGGTAGGCCGCTCGAGGCCGCCGGCGACGGCGGTCCCAGATAGATGGCGGCACAGCGCCGCGGCTCCGACGGCCGCGGCGCGGACAGAATCCGGCGTACAGGCCGGCGCGCAGTCGGCACGAAGCCTCGCCTCCGGGCGGGGCTTCGTCGTTCCAGGCCTGTCCCTTCCGAGCCCGAGGTCGCCAGCCTCGTCGGTCGAGCGGACACAAAAAAGCCGCCCGGCGTGTCTGCCGGGCGGCTTCGGTCGGGAACGCGGAGGCTACTCCTGCGTCGGCGGGACGTCGGGGGCCGTCGGCGTGGCCGGGTTCGCCGTCGGGAGCTCGCCGCCCTGGGCCGGGGCCTCGATCGGCGCCGGGGCCGCCGAGGGGAGCTCGCCCGCCCGCTCCTGAAGGATCGACCCGCCGCCGCCCGCTCGCGGGATGAAGAACGTCGTGATGAGGCAGAGCGCGAGGAAGGTCCAGCCGAGCGACCACGTGGCCTTCTCGAGGAAGTCGGGCGCCTGCCGCGCGCCGAGGATCTGGGTCGTCTGGCCGCCGCTGGCGATACCGGCGAGCCCGCCGCCCTTGCCGCTCTGCAGCAGGACGGTGATGCCCATCAGGATGGCGATGATGAGGATCAGGACGATCAGGAAGTAGAACACGGCGTCGGTCGCGTGTGGAGGGTCGGAACGGCCAAACTAGCGCCCTGCACCGGGGCCGCCCACGCCGACGCCGCCCAACTCCTGTGAAGACGGCGTCACCCCTCCCGCCTCGGCGCCGAGGCGGGCTCAGTCGAGATCCCGCGCGTCGACCACAGCGGCCGCCAGGAGGAGCGCCACGCACGACTTGGCGTCCTCGATCTCGCCCCGCCGCGCCATCGCGGCGGCTTCGGCGAACGGCATCCGAAACGGCTCGACGAACTCGTCGTCGTCGACGTGCTCCTCCGTTCGCGACAGGCCCTCGGCGAGGAACAGGTGGATCGTCTCGTCGGAATAGCCGATCGCGGGGAACGTCTGCCCGAGGCGGGTCCACGCGGCGGCCTCGACGCCCGCCTCCTCCGCCAGCTCGCGCTTCGCCACGTCCAGCGCTTCCTCACCGTCGGAGTCGAACTTCCCGGCGGGGACCTCCCAGAACTCGCGCCCCGGGCCGAACCGGTACTGCCGCAGCAGGATCACCCGGCCCTCGTCGTCGATCGGCACGACGGCCGAGGCGCCCGGGTGTTTGATCCACTCTCGGCCGGAGGTCTCGCCGTTCGGCAGGCGGACCTCGTCTCGGCGGACGTCCAGCAGGACGCCGTCGTAGACCTGTTCGGAGCGGAGCGAGCGTTCGGTGAGGTCCATGCTAGAGCGAGCGGAGCGCCCGGCTGGCGGCGACTTTCAGGGGGTCGACGGCCGGCGCGACGGGGGGGTTGTAGACGAGGTCGAGGTCTTCGGCCAGCTCGCGGACGGTGCTGCCGCGGATGACGAGCGGGACGAGGACGTTGGCCCGGAGCGCGGCGCCCTCGGCCCCGACGACCTGGCCGCCGAGGATCCGGCCGGTCCGCCGCTCGACCACGAGGCGGACGTCGATGGGCGAGGCGCCCGGGAAGGCCTTCGTCCGGCTCACGTGCCGGATGTCGGTCGCGAACGCGTCGAGGCCGGCGCCTTTCGCGCGCTGCATCGACAGACCGACCGACCCGACCTCGACGCCGAACGCGCGGACGGCAACGGCGCCCGCGAACGGCCGGAATCGGTCGCTGCCGGGTTTCGCCACGTTGCGCGCCGCGACACGTGCGGTCCGCCGCGCCGTGGTGGCGAGGGGCCAGAGGACGCGGCGGCCGTCGGGGGCGCGGGGAATCTGGACGAGGTCGCCGCAGGCCCAGACGTGGCGGTGCGACGTCCGCATCTCGTCGTCGACCGTCACGCCGCCCATGTCGCCGAGCCGGAGGCCGGCCGCCTCGGCGAGCTCGGCGCGAGGCTCGACGCCGACCGACACGATCAGCATCTGGCACCCGACGATCTCGCCGCGGTCGGTGCGCACGGCGCGGACGCGGCCCCGGTCGTCGGTCAGCACCTCAGTCGCACGCTCCGGCCGAACGAGCACGCCGGCCCCGCGGACGGCTCGGTCCATGAGGTCACTCGCCTCGCACGCGACGGCGCCCCCAAGCACGCGGCCCTTCGGGTCGAGGATCGTCGCCCGGAGGCCGCGCTCGCGCATCGCCTCCGCCATCTCCAGCCCGATGTAGCCGCCCCCCGCGACCACGACGTGGCGGACGTCCTCGGTGTCGAGCCACCGTCGGATCTGCTCGGTGTCGACGAGGTCGCGGACCGTGAACACGCCTGCGGCCTCCTCCCCGTCGACGCCGAGGCGGCGGGCCCGGGCGCCGGTCGCGAGGACGAACCGGTCGAACGCCTCCTCCCTCGTGGACCCGAAGTCGAGCGCCTCGACCGTCAGCCGGCCGCGCGCGGGGTCAAGCGCGGTCACGCGGTGGCGGATGCGGACCTCGACCCCGCGCGTCCGCTCCATCTCCGCGGGCGAGACGACGACCAGGTCCACCGACGGGTCGATGACCCCGCCGATGAGGTACGGCATCTCGCAGGTCCCGACTGAGATGTTCGGCCCCTCCTCGAACAGGACGACCTCGGCGTCGGGTGCTCGGCGCTTGGCCTCGGCGGCGGCGGCCGGGCCCGCGGCGAGGCCTCCGATGATGGCGATCCGCATGGCTACCGCGGCTCGGGCCAGCGCACGCGTCGTCGGCAGGCGGGTCGTCTCGTCATGCGGTCGGTCCAGGGGGCGGGAGGTCCCGCGTGGGACCCGTCGGGCGGTGGCGGGTTTCGTCGGGGCTCAGGCCGAGGCCGGATCGAAGGCCTCGCCCCGCTCCTGGCTCTCGACGTCGAACGTCCGGTAGTCACACGTCAACTCCTCTCCCGCCGCGATGTCGCGGTTGGCGACGGTCTGCCCGTCGGGCTCGTCGCAGTTCGGGTGGTCGGAGTGGTTCATGAACTTGGCCGTGTCGCCGCAGAGGACGTAGCGGCCGTCGACGTCGAGGTAGGTCCAGGCGCGGAGCCTCGACTGGTACGGCTCCGGGAACGCCGCGAGGTCGTCCGCCTCGATGCGCCAGTCGACGCCCTCGGTGAACTCCCACAGGACGGTGCCAGCCGGGATCGGGTCGACGGCGAACACGCCCGTGCCGTGGATGGCGCTGGGCTTGAGCTGGGTTGGAATCAGAAACATGGTGGGGTGAGGAAAGGCGGCGGAACGTACTGCGCGCCAGCCGGCCGGCCCGCCCCGGCGACGCCCTATTTCGAGGCCCCCTCGGACCGCTCCAAGACGTACTGAAAAATGAGCGGGGCGACGATCGTGGCGTCGCTCTCGATGAGGAACCGCGGGGTGTCCTCCGCCAGCTTGCCCCAGGTGATCTTCTCGTTCGGGACCGCGCCGGAGTACGAGCCGTAGCTCGTGGTCGAGTCGGAGATCTGGGCGAAGTAGCTCCACAGCGGCGTCCGCCGGTCCATGTCCTGCTCCAGCATCGGGACGACGCAGATCGGGAAGTCGCCCGCGATGCCGCCCCCGATCTGGAAGAACCCGATGCCCGGTCCGTCACTGTTGTCCGTGTACCAGTCGGCGAGCCACGTCATGAACTCGATCCCGTGCTTGACGAGGTGAGGGCTCGACACGTCGCCCTGGAGCACGTGCGCGGCGAAGATGTTGCCCGTCGTCGAGTCCTCCCAGCCCGGCGTGACGATGGGCAGGTCGCGCTCGGCGGCGGCCGCGAGCCACGAGTCCTCGGGGTCGATCTGGTAGTGCTCCTCCAGGCGGCCGGACCGGAGGATCCGGTAGAGCACCTGGTGCGGGAAGAGGCGCTCGCCCTCGGCCTCCATCCGCCGCCACTCGTCGAGGAGCGCGTCTTCGAGACGCCGGAACGCCTCCTCCTCGGGGATGCACGTGTCCGTCACGCGGTTCATGCCCCGCTCGAGGAGGGCCTGCTCGTCGGCCGGCGTGAGGTCGCGCCAGTTCGGGATCCGCTCGTAGTGGTCGTGCGCCACGAGGTTGAACAGGTCCTCTTCGAGGTTGGCGCCCGTGCACGAGATGATGTCGACGTGGCCCCGTCGGATCATCTCGGCGAGCGACAGGCCCAGCTCGGCCGTGCTCATGGCGCCCGCGAGGGCGACGAGCATCTTGCCCCCGCCGTCGACGTGGGCCCGGTACCCCTCGGCGGCGTCGACGAGCGCGGCGGCGTTGAAGTGGCGGTAGTGGTGGCGGACGAAGTCCGAGATCGGGCGGCTCATAGGGAGGGGTGCGGGACCGTGCGAGGACTTGCCCGGGTGCCGACTCGTTCCGCCTCGGGCCCGAGGCGGGCGTGCGCGCGGCGGGATTCCCACAGACTTGGGCGCCGCGAAGGGCCGCGGGCGGGACCTTCCGCGCCTCCGATTCGTCGGCCCTTTTGCACGCCGTCCCCCACCCTGTGTCCGACCTCGCCCCCTCCCCCCTCTCCGACGCCGTCGAGGACCTCGACGCCCCCGACGCCTGGACGCCGGCCGACGCCGAGGCGCTGTATCACATGCCGGCCTGGGGCGAGGGCTTCTTCGGCGTCAACGACGACGGGAACGTCTGCGCCCGCCCCGACGCCGCGCGCGACGGCCACATCGACCTCGCGGCCGTCGTCGACGAAGTCGTCGCGGGCGGGCTCCCGCTCCCGGCCGTCATCCGCTTCCAGGACATCCTCGCGGCGCGCGTCCAGGCGCTGAACGCCGCGTTCCGACAGGCCGCCGAGGACGCCGAGTACGGCGGCGGCTACACGTCGGTCTACCCGGTCAAGGTGAACCAGCTCCGCGAGGTGGTCGACGAGATCGTCGAGGCGGGGCGGCCGTTCGGGAGCGGGATCGAGTGCGGCTCCAAGGCCGAGCTCGTCGCGACGCTCCCGCGGCTGGAGTCCGACGACATGCTGTGCCTCGTCAACGGCTACAAGGACGCGGCGATGCTCCGCCTCATCCTGACCTTCCAGCGACTCGGCCGAAAGGTGCTGCCGATCGTCGAGAAGGCGTCCGAGTTCGAGCAGATCTTGAAGCTCTCGGACGACGCGGGGCAGGCGCCGGCGTTCGGCGTCCGCGTCAAGCTGGCGGCCGTCGCGCCGGGGCCGTGGACGAAGTCGGGCGGGAGCCTCTCGAAGTTCGGCGTGAGCTTGCCCGAGTTGGTGGCGCTCGCGGACCGCCTGATCGAGGAGGGGCGGCCGGAGGCGCTCCGGCTCCTCCACTTCCACCTCGGCAGCCAGATCGGCGACGTCGCGGCCCTCAAGCACGCAGTCCGCGAGATCGCCCGCGTCTACGCCGGGCTCGTCCGGCGCGGGCTGACGCCCGAGTACCTCGACGTCGGCGGCGGGCTCGGCGTCAACTACGACGCGCTCCCGCTCGGCGCCGGCGCCGGCGGCGTCGACTACTCCGTCCAGGAGTATGCCAACGCCGTCGTCTACGCCGCCAAAGAGGTGTGCGACGCCGAGGGCGTGCCCGAGCCCCGCCTCGTGACCGAGAACGGCCGCGCCGTGACGGCCCACCACTCCGTCCTCGTGGTCGACGTCCTCGGCGCGACGCGCAAGCCGGACGTGGCCGACGACTTCGAGCTCCCGAAGGGCGCCCACCCGGTCGCAGGCGAGCTCGACGCGCTCCGCGAGACGGCGGCCTCGGCACGCGGATTGGGCGAGCTGCTGGAGGTGCTCCACGACGCGAACGAGTCGCGCGAGAAGGCCCACGCCCTCTTCCAGTACGGCTACCTCGACCTCGACGCCGCCGCCCTCGCTGAGCGCCTCTACTGGGCCGTCTGCCGCCTCATCCACGAGCGCGTCGAGGCGGCCGGACCGGAGTGGGCGCCGCCCGAGCTCGACGCCCTCGGCGACGCCCTCGCCGACCAGCTCCTGTGCGACTTCTCGGTGTTCCAGTCGCTCATGGACCACTGGGCCCTCGGCCAGCGCTTCCCCATCATGCCCATCGCCGGGCTCGACCAGGAACCCACGCGCCGCGCCCGACTCGTCGACATCACGTGCGACTCGGACGGCGAGATCGCCAAGTTCGTCGCGCCGGAGGGCGCGCGACGCGCGCTCGAAGTCCACGACCTCCCGACCGGTCCGCCGGACGAGCCGTACCGCCTCGGCGTGTTTCTGGTGGGGGCGTATCAGGACATCCTCGGCGACGCGCACAACCTGTTCGGTGGGGTCAGTGAGGCGCACGTGTACCTCGACGAGGACGAGCCCTCGGGCTACTACGTCGAGGAAACGATCCGCGGGACGACCGTCGAGGAGATGCTGGCGCGGGTCCAGTACTTCCCGTCCGACCTCCAGGCGCGCGTCCAGACGCTCCTCCGCGAGAAGGCCCGCGCGGGCGTGGTCCGCCCGAAGGAGGCCCAGGCCATCCTCGCCGACTACCGCGCGTTCTTCCCCCAGACGACGTACCTCGACCCGACGTGAGCTCGGAGTCCAAGGGTTCTCCTGCCGAACCCGAGACGCCGAATCCCGACCGCTGACCCCATGCCCGACACCGTTTCCCTCGGCCTCGTCCAGATGGCGATGTCGACCGACCGCGACGCCAACCTCGCCCGAGCGAAGGAGCTGGTCCGCGAGTGCGCCGCCGAAGGCGCGCAGGTCGTCTGCCTGCCCGAGTTGTTCCTCTCGCCGTACTTCTGCAAGACGGAGAGCACGGAGCCGTTCGGCTGGGCCGAGCCGATCCCCGGCCCGACGACGGAGGCGCTGGAGCCCCTGGCGAAGGAGCTCGACGTCGTGATCGTGGCGTCCCTGTTCGAGAAGCGCGCCCGGGGCCTCTACCACAACACGGCGGCCGTCATCGACGGGCCGCACGGGTATGCGGGCAAGTACCGGAAGATGCACATCCCGGACGACCCGCTCTACTACGAGAAGTACTACTTCGCGCCCGGCGACCTCGGGTTCAAGTCGTGGCGGACGACGCGCGGCGACCTCGGCGTGCTCGTCTGCTGGGACCAGTGGTACCCCGAGGCGGCCCGGGCCACGGCGCTCCAGGGCGCCGACGTCCTGTTCTACCCGACGGCCATCGGCTGGCACCCGAGCGAGAAGGACTCGCACGGGGACGCGCAGCGCGAGGCGTGGATCACCATCCAGCGGTCGCACGCCGTCGCCAACGGCGTCTACGTCGTCGCCGTCAACCGGACCGGGTTCGAGCCGGTGACGCTCGACGACCCCGACGCCGAGCGCGAGGGGCGCGGCATCCAGTTCTGGGGCTCGTCGTTCATCGTCGGGCCCGACGGCCAGATCCTCAGCCAGCTCGGCGAGGAGGACGAGGGCGTGCTCGTGGTCGAGGCCGACCTCGGCGCCATCGACGAGCAGCGCCACGGGTGGCCGTTCCTCCGGGACCGCCGTGTGGACGCCTACGGCGACATCGGCCAGCGCTACGGGAGCTGATGGCCGAGCGCACCCCGACGCTGGGCTCGCCGGCCGCCCGCGGCTTCCGCCGCCGCGCCGAGTGGGAGCCCCACGACTGCACGTGGCTCGTGTGGCCCCACTGCGAGGACACGTGGCCGGGCTACGTCCTCGACGAGCGCGTCGCGCCGTCGTACGTGGCCATGGTCGACGCCCTCCGCCTCGGCGAGACCGTGCGCGTGATCGTGCAGAGCGAGGACCACGCCGAGGAAGTCCGCCAGCGGCTGGCGGCGTCGGGCATCGCGGCGGTCCGCGAGTCGCCCGAGGCGGACGCGGCCGTGCGGCTCCACGTCTGGCCGACCGACGACGAGTGGATCCGCGACTTCGGCGCGCTCGTCGTGCGGAACGCGGCCGGCGACCGGCTCGCGACCGACTGGGTCTTCAACGCCTGGGGCGGGAAGTACGACCGGACGGAGCAGAACAACACGGTGCCGGTGCTCATGGCGGAGGCGCACTGCCTCGAACGGGAGCCGTACGACGTGGTGCTCGAAGGTGGGTCCGTCGACGTCAACGGCGCCGGGCTGGCGCTGACGACAGAGAGCTGCCTCCTCAACCCGAACCGGAACCCGGAGTTGAGCCGTGACGAGGTCGAGCAGTTGCTCCTCAACGGCCTGGGCATCCAGGAAACCATCTGGCTCGGCGACGGCATCGCCGGCGACGACACGGACGGCCACGTCGACGACTTCGCCCGGTTCGTCGGCGAGCGGACCGTCGTGGTGGCGCAGGAGCCGGATGCGGGCGACGTCAACCACGAGCCGCTGGAGGAGGCCGTCGGCCGGCTCCGCGCCTGGCGCGGGCGCGATGGCCGCGGCCTCGAGGTGGTCGAGCTCCCAATGCCGCCCGCGCTCTTCGAAGGCGACGAGCGGCTGCCGGCGAGCTACGCCAACTTCCTGATCGCCAACGCCGCCGTGCTGATGCCGTCGTTCGACGTCCCGCAGGACGACGCGGCGGCGGCCGTCCTGGAGCGCGTGACCGGCCGGCCCGTCGCGCGGATCCCGGCGCGGGCGCTCGTCTGGGGCCTCGGCGCGTGCCACTGCCTCAGCCAGGACGTGCCCGCGTAGTCCGGGCCGCGGCGTGACGGACCGCCGTCACTGCCGGGCACGACGTTGCCCGGCTGGCGTACGACCGCCCCCGCCTCGACGACATGACCGACGCCCTCGCCGACAAGCTCGCCCACCTCCCGACCCAGCCCGGCGTCTACCAGCACAAGGACGCCGACGGGACGGTCATCTACGTCGGGAAGGCCAAGAACCTCCGCAGCCGCGTCCGGAGCTACTTCCAGGAGGGCCGCCCGCGCGAGGCCAAGACGGAGGCGCTCGTCAAGAAGATCGCCGACGTCGAGGTCATCGTGACCGACACCGAGGCGGAGTCGCTCCTCCTCGAGGACAACCTCATCAAGCGGCTCAAGCCCCGCTACAACGTCCTGCTGAAGGACGACAAGAGCTACCCCTTCATCTGCGTCAAGAACGAGCGGTTCCCTCGCGTCTTCCCCACCCGGAAGGTGCGGAAGGACGGCTCGCTCTACTTCGGCCCGTACACGGACGCGAAGGCCATGAAGCTGGTGCTCAAGACGATCAAGGACCTGTTCAAGCTGCGGTCGTGCTCGCTCAACCTCAACCCGGCGGCCATCGAGGCGGGCAAGTACCAGCCCTGCCTCGACTACCACATCCAGCGGTGCGCCGCGCCGTGCGTCGGGTACGAGACCGAGGCGCACTACAACGGCACCATCGAGCAGATCAAGACGCTCCTCAACGGCAAGACGCGCGAGCTCACGGACCTCTTGAAGGACGAGATGCAGCGGCTCGCGGCCGAGAAGAAGTTCGAGGAGGCCGCCGAGTACCGCGACCGGCTCCGCGCGATCGAGACGTACGCCCAGAAGCAGAAGGTCGTGACCGACCCCGAGGTCGACCGCGACCTGTTCGCGCTCGCCCTCGACCGCGAGGCCGACGCCGGCGTGGGCGTCCTGTTCAAGGTCCGCGAGGGCAAGATCATCGGGCGGACCCACAAGATCCTCCGCGGCATCGAGGGCGTCGAGGACGGCGAGCTCCTCCAGCGGACCGTCGAGGCCTACTACGCCAACGCCCAGTTCTATCCCAACGAGGTGTACCTCGCGAGCGAGCTGGCAGAGCCGTCGGCCGTCGAGGAGCTGCTGCGCGACAAGAAGGGCCGGAAGGTCGAGGTCCGCACGCCCCAGCGCGGCGAGAAGGTGGACCTGATGAACATGGTCGAGGCCAACGCGAGGCTCCTTCTCAGCGAGTGGAAGCTGCAGCAGGAGAAGCGCGAGGAGGACCGGATCCCGCGGAGCGTGCTCAGCCTCCAACGCGACCTCCGCCTCAAGAACCCGCCCCGGCGGATCGAGTGCTTCGACATCTCCCACCTCGGCGGGACCGGGACCGTGGCCAGCTGCGTCGTCTTCCAGGACGGCCGCCCGCGCAAGAGTGACTACCGGACCTACAAGATCCGGACGGTCGAGAGCGGCAAGCCGGACGACTTCCAGTCGATGCGCGAGGTCGTCGAGCGGCGCTACGCGCGGCTGCTCGAGGAGAACGGGCCGTGGCCGGACCTCGTGATCATCGACGGCGGGAAGGGCCAGCTCTCGTCGGCCGTCGAGTCGCTGCGGCGGGTGGACGTGTACGGCAAGTTCCCGGTCGTCGGGCTGGCGAAGCGGCTCGAGGAGGTGTTCGTCCCCGGCGAGAGTGGGTCGACGATGATCCCGCGAACGTCGTCGTCGCTCCGCCTGATCCAGCGTGTCCGCGACGAGGCCCACCGGTTCGCCGTTACGGCCCAGCGGAAGCAGCGGCGGATCAAGGACCTCCGGAGCGAGCTCCTCGACATCCCGGGCGTCGGGGCGAAGACGGCCAAGAAGCTCCTCACGCAGCTCGGCAGCGTGAAGGCGGTGAAGGCGGCGAGCGAGGACGAGATCGCCGCGGTCACGGGACCCGCGGTCGCGCGCGCCATCCGCCAGCACTACGACACGCCAGACGAAAAGCCCGAGGCGGACTGATCCGTCGCCGGATCTCCCCGCCTCGGCGGAACGCTGGGGTCACTCGACGCGGCGACAGAACGGTCTCGTTCCGCATCGGCACGGCGTTGAGAGGACGGTGCGACAGACATCCGGTCTTCCCCATGCGCCGCCGCCTGATCGCCGTCTTCGTCGCCCTCGACGGGCTCTGTGCCCTGGCCTCGCCCCTGCTGGCGCCGGCCCTCCTGCCGAGCCCCCAGCCAGAGTCGACGTACGTGGAGATCGCCGGGATGTGCGTCGAGGAAGCACCGGACCTCGGCGCCGGCCTGGGGGGCCGACTCGTCGACATGTCGTTCTGCGCGGGGGCGTAGACCGACAGAGTTCGCACCGGGAGCGCCCCGGGCCGCTTGTGGTGGGCGGCCCGGGGCGTTCTTCTTTTGGTTGCGCTCGTCGGGGGAGGCGGCGACCTTGCCGGCCCCTCTCCCGCCCTTCATGCTCAACTACATCTGGGCCGGCCTCATCATCATCAGCCTCGTGTTCGCGCTGGCCGCCGACACGCGCGACCTGCTGCAGGACACGTACCGGAACGACGCGCCGCTGCCGGTCCGCGTCGAGTTCGACCGGCCGTACGACGCCGAGGCCCCCCGCCAGCCCGCGCGCCTCGTCATCGACTCGACGGCGTTCCAGGCGTTCTACGGGCTCGACGAGGGGGCGCCGGAGGCCAGCTACGAGGCGCGCGTCCGCCGGACGGAAAGCGGAGGGCTTGAGCTCGTCCTCGCCGACGCCGAGGCCGCGCTGCCCGCACCGCTCGACGCGATCCGGGACGCGACGAACCCCGGCGAGGGCATCCTCCAGGGCGAGCTCGTCGGGCTCCGGCTCGCGCCAGACGGGGCGGCGGCCACCGGCGGACTCCGCTTCCTGCCGGTCCGGTTCGTCAAGCTCGGCGCCATCACGGCGGCGGCCATCGAGTTCGCCGAGGTCGCCGTGACCATCGCCATCGGCCTGATCGGGGTGCTGGTCCTGTTCCTCGGGCTGAGCCGGATCGCCGAGGATGCCGGCATCATCCACGCGCTCGTGAAGCTGGTCCGGCCCGTGCTCGGGCCCCTCTTCCCCGAGATCCCCAAGGACCACCCGGCCATGGGGATGATCGCGCTCAACATGGCCGCGAACATGTTCGGGTTGGGGAATGCCGCGACGCCGTTCGGCATCAAGGCCATGGAGGAGATGCAGGAGCTGAACCAGACCCCGGACACGGCGACCAACTCGATGGCCATGTTCCTGGCGATCAACACGGCGAGCGTCCAGCTCATCCCGCCGGTCACGCTCATCGCCATCATCGGGCTCGAGACGAACAACGTCTACTTCCCGATCCTCTTCACGACGGCCGGCTCCCTCGCGATTGCCATCGTCGCGACGAAGCTGCTGCAGCGGCTCCCGCGCTACCGCGCGACCGACCCCGCCCGCCTCGACGCCGACGCGGCCCCCACCCCCGACGCCGCCTGACCCATGGACGTCTTCCGCGAGTTCATCAGCGCCGCCTCCGTCTTCGTGCTCCCGGCGATGATCGTCGGGATCCCACTCTACGGGCTGTTCAAAAAGGTCCCCGTCTACGAGTCGTTCGTCGAGGGCGGCAAGGAGGGGTTCGGCCTCGCCGTCCGCATCATCCCGTACCTCGTGGCCATCCTGTTCGCGATCGGGATGTTCCGGGCGTCCGGCGCGATGGAGGCCCTCTCCAGCTTCTTGAGCCCCGTGCTCGCGCTCATCGGGATGCCGGCCGAGGTCTTGCCGATGGCCATCGTCCGCCCGCTGACGGGCTCGGGCTCGGTCGCCATCGTGGCCGACCTCGCGGCCCGCTTCGGCGAGTCGTCGATGATCACCCGGATGGCCTCGACCATGTTCGGCTCGACGGAGACGACGTTCTACGTGATCGCCGTCTACTTCGGGGCCGTCAACGTGAGCAAGACGCGCCACGCGCTCCCCGCCGGCCTCATCGCCGACGTGGCGGCCATGCTGCTGGCGGTCTGGATGTGCCTCCTCTTCTTCGGCGGCTGACGCTCACGCGACGACGCCCCGGATCGCCAACTCCAGCGTCGCGAGGTGGACGCGGACGGCGTCCGCCAACGGCACGCAGCGGAGGCCGAGGTCGTCCACGAGCGGCCCGAGGTCGGCGCCCTCGGCGGCGGCCTCGACGAGGGCGGGCGTCCGCTCTCTCCACGTGTGAAGGAGGGCGGGCACGCCGGGCTCGTGCTCGTAGTCGGCGGCGAGTTGGAAGAGCGGGAGCTCGGTGACGATGCGGAGCGGGTCGCCGCCGGCCTCGGCGGCCTGGTCCATCGACGCGTTGTGAAACCGCGCCGCCGTCTCCGGATCGCCGGACCGCTCGAAGTGGGCGCGCATCGCGGCGCCGGACGGCGTCGTCCAGAACCCGGGACCCGCGTAGTCGAAGCCCTTGTCGTCGTCGCGGTCGTGGTCGTGGAGCCGGAGGCCGACGGCTCCGGCCGCCTCGGCGAGTCCGTGGCGGAGCGCATCGGTCTCGGGCCGGTCGAGCCAGCCCCGCTCAACGAGGAGGAGTGCCCCCTCTGAAAACCCCATGCCGTGTAGGCTCGCGTGGAGCGCGACGGGACCGTCGCCGAAGAGGAACGCCGTCGCCGCGGCGTTCTCGGGGCGCATCGCGGGATACCCATACTCGACGTCGCGCCCCGGCAACTCCCGGCGGCGTCCGCGCAGGAACGCCGCCAGCGTCTCGTGCGGGCGCCCCACGTCCCACGCCTCGATCCACGGCCAATTGCGCGCCTCGCCGTCCGGGTTGACGTGTGGGACGATGCGGAACGTGACCTCGCCCCAGAGCTCTTCGAGGCCTCCCCCCTCGGCGCCCCAGTCGCGGGCGGCCAGCCCTTCCAATACGAGCGTCCGCAGCGTCTCCGGGCCCACGGGCTCGTCGGCGTGCGCGCCGGCGACGAGGGTGACGAGTCGCGGGCCGTAGCCGAGCGCGACGCCCGCGATCGGCCGCCCCTCCTCGCTCTCACCGATCGTCTCGAACGTCGCGAGGTCGGGGTTCTGCTCACAGGCCGACCGGAGGTCGTCGAACACGTCGGCGGACGTGCGGAAGCGGAGGTCGTCGGTGTCGAGGTCGGCGAGCGTCATGGCGGCTGAACCCGCCGGGGCGGCGTGGGGTTCAGGTCTGCCCTCTCCCCGCTGCCATGTCTGAGATCCCCCCCGAGGCGGACGCCCCCGCCGAGCCCGAGAGCAAAAAGGACCAGATCGTCGCGCTCTACCTGTCCGGCGTCGAGACCGTCGAGGAGCTCGCGCTCCTCACGCAGTCGCGCCCGAGCTACGTCGGGACCGTCCTCCAGGAGGCCGGCCTCGGCCCCGGCTACTTCGACCTCTACACGTCGACGTCGCAGCCGATGAACGTGTACTCGAAGTACTTCGCCGGGGCGCTCGGCTACCGCGACGTCGAGGCCGCCCGGCGGAGCGTCGCCGTCATCGACCGGCGCTACCGGCAGTTCGAACTGGCCGGCGACCGGGCCGGGCAGCACCACGCGCTGCTGATGGCACTGACGATGTTCGACCGCGCGCGATGGACCGGGAAGGACGCCGAGGCCGATCCGTTTCGCCGGTGGCTCGTCGCCCACCTGACCGATCAGGAGGCGGACTGAGCGAACGCCTCCGCGCAGCGGACGGCCCACGCGACGGCGCCGGCCACGTCCGCCTCGGTCGGCCCGCCGTCGATGTCGTGGAGGCCCTGCGCCTCGGTCGCGCCGCCCGCGCGCAGGAGGCCGACCAGCTTCTCGGCCGCCGTCTGGTAGTACGGGTCGTAGTCGCGGTCGCCCAGCCCGCAGACGCCGAACTGGAGTCCCGAGAGGTCCGGCGACACGGCCTCCAGTGACTCCACGAAGTCGACGGCGTTGTCGGGGAACGTGCCGTCGGACCACGTGCACGTGACCGCGATCAGTTGGTGGTACTCCTCGAGCATCTCGGGGTACGCCTCGGCCATGTCGAGCAGGTGGACGGCGAACCCGAGCTCGCCGAGGGCCTCAGCCACGGCGTCGGCCACGACCTCCGAGTTGCCGGTCTGCGTGCCGACCAGGATCAGGACGTCGGGCTGGGCGGCGTGGAGATCGAGCATGGCAGGCGATGGGTCAAGGGGGATGGGTGAGACGCCTTCGCCCCTCACCCATCCCCCTTCACTCGTTGCTCAGTCCTCCGGGTCCAGGATGGTCTCGATGCGCGCCTGGAGGTCGAGGAGGTGGTACCGCTCGGCGCGCTCGTTCTGGGCGCGATAGCGCGGGAGCGCCGCCTCGATCGACTCCTCCAGCGTCAGGAGCGCGCCCCGGGCGAGGGGCCGGACGTCCGAGCGCTCGATGTCCTGCGGGCGATAGTCGTAGGCCCGCTCGAAGAGCGGCTCCGGGATCGCCGTCGGGTTCTCGTTGAGGAGCTCGCCGAGCCGGTCGACGTAGGCGCGCTGGAGCGAGCGCCGCGCCGGGTCGATGCTCCGGCCGGGGCCGATCTCCGAGAAGATGCCGGCCTGGAGGTCGTCCATCATCTCGGCCGCCGGGTACGCGTCGTCCGTGAGCCACTCCGCCTCGGCGAGCCGCCCGAGGCGGACGGGCTCGAGCAGCCGCGTCAGGGCCGACTCCTGGAGCCGCTGGACGCGGTCGGCCGTCCCGCCCGGCTCGATCCGGCCGAGGAGGTCGGTGTCGAGGAGCCAGTCCGGCGTCGAGAACGCCTCGTCGACGAGGAAGGCGACGGCGGCCCGCTGGCGCTCGGCCGGGACCGGCTGGTACACCGGGCCCTCCTCGCCCACCAGCTTCGGGTCGATCGTCACGCCGCCGACCTGCCGGCCGACGTGGCCGAGGTAGCGGCCCCACTGGCCGACGACCTGGCCGTAGAGCTCTTCGAGGTCGTCGTAGCTCTCGCCCTCCTGCGTGGTCCATTCCTGAAGGCGCGGGACGATCCGCTTGAGGTTGGCGAGGCCGAGCTCGGACGCGTAGACGGCGTCGTCGCCGAGGTCCTCGCTCTGCGAGCGCGGGTCGACCGGGTCGAACGTCTGGGCGCCGTAGCGGAGCGCGGGGTCGTCGCGGATCTCAGCGACCATGGCCTGGAGCCGCTGGCGCTCCTCCTCCTCGCTGTCGGCATCGGGGAAGTAGGTGTAGCCCCACTTGATGGCCCAGATGTCGTACTCGCCGATCCGCGGCATGAGCTGCGTCACGCCGTCCCCGGGCTGGGCGACGTAGTTGAACCGCGCGTAGTCCATGATCGATGGCGCCGTCCCGCGCTCGGCCGTGAACGTCGGGCTGCGGAGGCTGTCGACCGGATACGCGGTCGACGAGATCCAGTTGTGCGGGAGCCCGAGCGTGTGGCCGACCTCGTGGGCCGAGACGAACCGGACGAGTTCGCCCATCACGGCCTCGCGGAACTTCGGCGCGCGGGCGTCCGGGTTCACGGCGGCCGTCTGGACGAAGAACCAGTTCCGCAGCAGGTTCATCACGTTGTGGTACCACCCGATGTCGGACTCGAGGATCTGCCCGGTGCGGGGGTCGTGGACGTGCGGCCCGTAGGCGTTCTGCGTCTCCGACGGGAAGTACCGCACGACCGAGTAGCGCGCGTCCTCCGGGCTCCAGTCGGGGTCGTCGACGGGCGCGTCGGCAGCGCGGATGGCGTTGCGGAAGCCGGCGGCCTCGAAGGCCACGTTCCAGTCCTCAATCCCCTGCTTGATCGGCTCGCGCCACTCGGCCGGCGTCGCGGGGTCGACGTAGTACACGATGGGCTCGACGGGCTCGACGAGCTCGCCGCGGGCGTAAGCCTCGGGGTCACTGGGGACCAGCTTCCACCGCGTGATGTACTCGCGCTCCTCGGCGCGCTGGGCCGGGAGGCCGTAGTCGGTCTGCTCGATCGAGAAGTAGCCGACGCGCGGGTCCGCCCGCCTCGGGCGCATCGGCTCGGCCGGGAGGAGGATCATCGAGTGCGACATCTCGACCGACAGCGTGTTCGTCGACGCGTTCTCCGGCGGCTCGCCGGCGTCGTAGGTCAGGACCGAGCGGATCTCGACGTTCTCGGGGTAGGAAGCGGCCCGGGCGAGGAACGAGCGGTCCTCGTCGAGGCGGCGGACCTTGAACTCCTCGCGGGCGCCGGACGGGATCCCGAACACGCGCGTGTCGCCCGTGAACGTGTCGGTCATGTCGACCACGACCGACGTCGAGTCCGGCCCGAGCGCCTCGATCGCGACGCGGGCGATGATGGGCTCGAACTGGGCCGCGCGCACGGCGCGGTAGATCGGGAGGCTGTCGGGGGCCACGCTCTGGTACTGGACCGTCCGGAGCAGGACGTGGTCGCCCTGGCGCTCCCAGCGGACGGCCTGCGTGTTGACCTTCGAGCCGCCGTACTGGAAGCCCTCGGTCGTCTTCGCGAGGCGGGACACGACGAGCATCTCGCGGCCGAAGAGCGAGTCCGGGATCTCGACGAGCAGCTTCTCGCCCTCGTCGAAGAGGTGGACGTCGAAGAGGCCCTCGTCCGTGGCGGCGTCGTCCGTGACGACCTCGTCGTAGGGCTTGAACGTGTCGTCGTCCTCCGACTCCGCCGACTCGCCGCCCGAGGCGACGGGGGCCGTGGACGAGCAGCCGGCGACGAACGCGAGCGCGAACAGGAACGTGAACCAACGGGACATGAGGACGGGGGTGGGTGGGACTACTGGGCGACGCCGCTGCGCACGGCGATGAGGCGGTCGGTGAAGCGGCGCGGGTCGGCGAGGTAGACGTAGGCCGTGAAGAGCGAGGCCGCGCTGAGGCCGGGCGTCTCGACGGCGACGCCCTGGTAGCCATAAACGTAGCGCCCCTGCTTGAGGAGGAGCGTGGCCGCGTAGCGACCCTCCGCCTCGACCCACGTCATCTCGGACTCCGGCGTCCGCTGCCAGCCGTTGAACGAGCCGACGACGTAGACGCGGCGCGGCGACTGGCGACTCTGCGGGGGGACGTACTGGAACTTGACCTCGACGTACTGCCCGTCGACGTCCGCCCGACCGACGTCGCGGTAGACGCTCCCGACGAGGGGGATAGAGGCGATGACGGCCTGACGGACGTCGCCGCCGAACTCGGCGTAGTCGAGGTCGAGGAGAGCCGTCGGCGGCGTCGTCGTCCGGTCGACCTCGAGCACCTCAGTGTTGACGCCGAGGAAGCCGAGGTCGAGTTCGAACAGGGCCTGCTGTTCCGGGAAGGCGGCCGTCCGCGGGAGGTAGAACTGGTAGAGGGCGAGGTCGACGAGCGACGGCTCGGGCGCGCAGCGGAAGTCGTCGGTCCGCCCGTTCCGCCCGAAGCAGACGGTGTAGCGCGAGCCGTCGAACTCCTGGAGCCGAGGATCCGGCCGGAGCCGGGCCGCGGGCTGGACGGCGAACCCGACCGACCCGTCCTGCACCGTCGCGCCGAATGCGAGTTCGACCTGGGCCAGCTGCTCGCTGACGAAGAACGGCACGTCGAACAGGAGCCGGCCGTCGCCGTCCCGAACGATGGCCCGGTAGTTCCCGCTGACCTTGAACCCGATGTTGGCGTTCGGGAAGTCGTAGCTGTAGTGGACGTACGGGACCTGGACCGACGACGTCGAGCGCTCGTAGTCGAGGATCTGGTCGCTCTCAAAGCCTGTGAGGTACTCGCTCGGCAGGAGCTGCGACCGCCCCTGCCGGTCGGTGTGCACGAACCGGATCTCGAGCGGCGCGCCAGCCTCTTGCCCCACGAGGTCGAACTCGAGCCGGAGCGACTGCTGGGCGTCCAGCGTCACGACCGGGAGCGTCGCCTCGTCGCCCGTCTGGTGGAGTTGGAGCGCGCCGACGCGCGGGTCCGAGATGATCGTCTCGCCGACCCGGGCCGGCGGCGCGGTCTCGGTCGTCCCCGACGTCGCCGCCTCCTCAGGGAGCGCGCAGCCCGCCACGACGAACAGGGCGGCGAGCGTCAGAACACGGGGCGAGAGCATCAGGGGCGGGCGTCGGATCGACGAAGATAGGCGGAGGCTCCGCCAGCGACCGGCGCCACGCGACGCGGCGGGCGCGGTCGCGGACGAGGGCGGCGAGGCTGCGAGGCCCCCCGTCGGCGAACGCCACGTCGAGGCCGTCGTAGAGACGCGCGCTCGCCGTCCGGGCTCCGGCCCGGTACGCCGTTGTGCCCTGAATCAGGCGGAGCCCCCGTCCGGCCTCGGCCGCCTCCGCCGAGTCGAGGCCCGCGAGGAGACGTTCCGGGCACCACGTCCGCGCGAGGGCCCACGCCTCCAGCGGGCGGTCGGCGGCCGACAGCCGGAGCGCGGCGAGGACCGGCGCCTCGACACGGAGACGGTCGGGGACGGAGTCGGGCGGCGTCGCAAGCCAGAGGCGGAGCCCGTCTCGAGTCAGCGCGGCCCGCTGCCGAAGGATGAGACGGCCGAGAGCATCGACCGGCGCCAGCGAGTCGGCGGCGGCCCGGTACGCCGCCTCGGCATCTCGGCCGAGGAGGCGGCGGACGTCACCGAGGTGGACCAGGGCGGCGGCGTCGGGGAGGCTGTCGACGATGGCCTCGGCGCGGCGGAAGTCGTCGGGCGTCGCGCGCCCCCCCGTTGCCAGCCGGGTCCGCAGGGCGCCGTCGAGGGCGGAGACGCGGAAGGGGTTTGCCATAACGGCCCGTTCGTACGCGGCCCGAGCCGTCCCGACCTCCCCGGCCTCCCACGCCTCGGCGCCCGCGCGGGCGAAGCGGACGTCGGCCGGCACGTGGTGCGGGCAGCGGACCTCGAACAGCGACGGCCGCGAGAACAACCACTGCGCAACCGCCACGGCCTCCGGGTCGACCGGCAGGCGCGCCAGGTCGCGGTTCCACTCCGTCGCCAGCGCCGCCAGCGACTGGCCGAATGACCGGTCGAACCGTCCGGTCCGGTAGGCCTCCCGGACGGGCGCCGCGCCGAACCGATCGAGCAGCCAGCCGACGAACGCCCCGTTCGCCGTGTACGCCACGCCCGCCCGCGCCGTCCAGAACCCGCCCGGCGACATCGTCGCCCGGACCGCCTCGGCCGGGTCGCCCAGGCCGTCGCCCTCGACCGCCCGCCCCGCCGTGACCAGCGCCGCCGGCGACGGCAGCCCGTCGGGCGGCTCGAGCGCGACGGCCAGCCCCTCCACCAACCCGACGGCCGGCGACGCCTTGATCACCGGCATCCCGAACTCCCGCGCCAGCACGTGGACCATTTCGTGCCCGAGCGACGCCTCCACCTCGTCGGCCAGCATGTGGATCTGCGGCGTCGGCAGCCAGACCGGGACGACGCTCGTAATCCGGGACCCGATGAGCGCGGCCTTCGTGTCGGCGTCCGGGTAGAGGTAGACGGCGACCGGGACGTCCGGCCGCACCCCGAGGTGCTCCGACAGCGTCTCGAACCGGTACAGCGCCTCGTCGGCGAGCCGTCGCCGTTCCGCCCCGGGCGTCTCGGGGTCGAGGTGGAGCACGACCGGCCCGAGGTCGACGGTCTCCGACAACACGCGCTGGATCCCCCGCTCGGTCTGCACGATGCCGAGCGGCTGGGCGGCCAGGATCGACACGCCCAGCGCGACGAGCGACGCCCCCCCGAGCCACGTCTCCCTGCGCCCTCCTCCCCGCCGCCACGCGCCGAGCGCGACGAGCGCGAGCGCCCACAGTACCGTCTGTGCCTTCGCCGCGAAGAGGCCGGGGCGCACGGCCAGTTCCTCGTCGTAGATCGGCCCGAGGACGCCGCCGAACACGTGGCTGTAGGTGAACAGCTGCGGATGGAGCCCGAGGTCGAACGCCACGCCGACGCCCGCGATCGCCAGCACCGCCAGCGCGAGCGTCACGCGCGGCATCCGTACGCCGAGCCCCGTCGCCGCGTACGCCAGACCGAGCCCGAACAGCACGCTCGGCGGGACGACCGTCAGGAAGAGCGCGAGCCCGAGCGCGTACCCGCAGTTCGGCCGCCACACGAGAGAGAGCGTCAGCAGCGCGACCGGGACAAGGAGCGCCCCGAGGTGGACACGGGCGAGCGCGCGGACCCCAGCTCCCGAGCGAAACGGGCCGACGGCGCCGACCGCAGCCGTCAGGCAGCCGACGCCGGCGAGCACCGCGCTCGCCTCGGCGTGGAGGATCCCGAAGACGGGGACCGGCCAGAGCGCGACGGCCGCGAGCCCGTAGACGCCAGCGACCCGCCACAGGTGCGGCCGGCTAGAGAATGGGGACGGAGACACCGAGGGCGAGCACCTCGCGCAGTTGGACGTCCGCGCTCACGTCCGCGTCGTAGGCGACCGCCGCGTCGACACGGACGTTGAGGAGGCTGTTCACCTTTAGCAGCAGGACGGTCTCGAACAGCACGTCCGGGGCCTGGTTGGCCACCTGCCCGAACGCCTGGAACATCGACAGACGCGATTGGAGGCGGACGTTGTCCATGATCTTGCGGTCGATGCCGGCTTCCCCATCCACCCCCGCCTGGACGCGGACGGGCTGGTCGAGCGCGTTGCCGTGCACGGGCCGAAGCCGCTCGATCCCCACGACCGTCTCTTTCAGTGCCACCCCCATCCGGAGAAAGGCCCCGCCACCGGGCCGGACGGCGAGGCCGAGGGACTGGCTCATGACGAGCGGCGCGAACGCGTCGGACACCTTGAGTTCCTCGCCCGGAACGACGACGAGCGACGGGTACTCCTCGGCCGTCGGCGTGTAGTCGAAGCCAGGGGCGAACTGGGTACGGAACAGGACCGCCAGCGCCGGCCGGAAGACCCGTTCGGATATCACCTCGGCGGACGCCTCGTATCGCGCCACGTCGATGGCCTTGCGGACGTCAAGCGTGTCTTGCTTCTGGACACCGATCACCAGCCGGAGGGTCTGCTCCGTCAGGAAGTCGCCCACCACGCGGTCGAACGTCCCATCGACCGACGCCGTCCCGGAGAGCGCGTCGACGCCGCCCTCCTGCCAGTTCGAGAACGAGGCCTGGTTGCCCGCAAGGGTGGCCACGAGCGAGGACCGCCAGCCGTCGGCGGCGGTGAGCGTGTCGGCCTCCTGAGCGCGGGGCGCGAGGGCGACCAGGAGCGCGAGGAGCGGGACGAGGCGCATGAGCGGGCGGGCCGAAATACGAGACGAGGCCGCATCACCGGGTGACGCGGCCTCGTGACGTCATGACGTCAGGACGCAAGAGTTAGTCCGCGTTCTTCTTGTCCTGGACGTCGACGCGGATGTCCTGAGCGAGCTGCTTGAGCTCCTGCATGCCCTTACGGACACGGGTGCCGGCAGCCTTGTTGCCCTTATCGTAGAACTTGCTGAAGTCGTCCTCCAGGGAAGCGACGTGGTCCTGGAGCTTGCTGAACATGTTGGCCATGATGTGGCAGAAGGGTTGGGGAAATGTGGGTGCGGGCCAGCCGGCAACCGGCTTCCTGGGCCCGCCAGGGCGGTCAACATAGCCCCGCAGGGCGGGCCGATCAACCCGAAGCCGCCCAAATTGAGCCGTATGGGGCGATTCGAAGAGACCGCGAAGTAGTCAACCCGTTGTCACTATGGCGGATGACCCCTCGGCTTGGCGGAGCGTCACGCGGAGACCGGCGCGCGCGCGGCCTGGAACCGCTACCGCTCGGGCCGCCGCCGAGGGGTCTGGGAACGCCTCCGCCAGCGTCTCGACAGCTCCCCCGCCCTCGACCGACCTCGTGGTGAGAACGGCCAGCGGCACCCCGAGCGCTTCCGCGAGGACGCCCGACGACTCGGCGGCGTCCACCTCCGCCGGCCCCTCCGCTCCTTCCACCAGGGCGGCCACGACCGCCACGACGCCTTGCCCGACGAGGTCACCGAGCCACCCCGTACGCCCCGCGACGAGCGCGCCGTTCGGGCTCTTCAGGAGACCCCGATCCGCGCCCATCACGCGGATGGCAGACACGCCCGCCTCGTTGAGCTCGTGGACGATCTCGCGGTTGAGGTCCCGGATCGCTCGCTCGATGGTCTCGCGGCTCTCCGCGTCGTCCGTCTGCCACACGCCGTCGACCGCCGTCGGCATCCGGCCCAGCGACTCGAGCGCGCGCTCCCCCCGCTCGCCGCTGCCGTGGACGAGGACGAGCCCGCCTTCCCGCGCGGCCAGGTCCTGAGCGAGTCCCGGCACGAACAGCGGGTCGCCGAGGAAGTAGGGGTCGAGGTAGACGACGAGCATGGGGAGTCGAGGCGATCGGTGTGCGAGTGACCAACGCCGCGCTAGCGGTCGGGCTCCGCCCCGCGCATCACCCCTGTGTACGAGCGTCATCCTGAGCGAGTCGAAGGATCGCTTCGCGTGACCCGACCTCCAGCGGGCGCCGGGCGCGTTGACCAGGGATCGTGCTCGCCAGAGATCCTTCGGGTGCGCAGTTCCGCACAGAACGACACCGCGAGGGCGATGCGCCAAGTCATGTCCGAGTCCGCCCGCCTCGGCGTCGAGGCGGGGCGATTCGGAGGACGGACTCGACGGCTGGGTCCGACGACCACGGCCTGTCGAGCCCCGCGAAGTGGAGCCCAAGTTCTCCACACACCTTGCTCATATCAGCTACGTCCCGTGATCTTGGCGGCGGTCCCCCTGCCCCGCCCGATGCCCGAGTTCTGCCACCTCCACTGTCACACGCAGTACTCGCTCCTCGACGGCGCCGCCCGCATCGACAAGCTCATCGGCCGCGCGGCGGAGCTCGGGCACCCGGCCGTCGCCATCACGGACCACGGGAATCTGTACGGCGTCCCGGAGTTCTACACGAAGGCGCAGCGGGCCGGCGTCCAGCCCATCGTCGGCTGCGAGTTCTACGTCACGCCGACCGGGATGGACGACAAGTCCGACCGGACGCGGTACCACCAGGTGCTGCTGGCGAAAAACCTCGGGGGCTACAAGAACCTCATCAAGCTCTCGTCGCTGAGCTACACCGACGGCTACTACTACAAGCCGCGGATCGATCGCGACACGCTGCGGGCCCACTCGGCCGGCCTCGTCGCCACGACGTGCTGTCTACAGGGCGAGGTCCTGCAGACGATCCTCAAGAAGAGCGAGGCGGAGGCCCGGAAGGTGTTCGAGGAGTACCTCGACATCTTCGGCGACGACTACTACATCGAGGTCCAGGACCACGCGATCCCGGAGCAGCGGACGTGCAACGCCGTGCTGATGCGGTGGGCCGAGGAGTACGACGTGACGGTCGTCGCCACGAACGACGTTCACTACGTGGCGCAGGCCGACGCCGAGGCGCAGGACGTGCTCCTCTGCCTCCAGACCGGCAAGGACCTCCACGACCCGAACCGGATGCGGTTCGAGAACGACCAGTTCTTCCTCAAGTCGGCCGACGAGATGCGGACGGCGTTTGGGGCGGGGCTCCAGCAGGGCGTCTTTTCGAGCGCCGCGGCCGTCGACGCCGCGCTCGACGCGAGCCGCGAGATCGCCGACAAGTGCAAGCTGGAGCTGCCGATGGGCGAACTCCTCATGCCCCACTTCCCGATCCCGGCGGCGTTCAACAACGACACGGGCGCCTACCTCCGGCACCTGACGTACGAGGGCGCCAAGCGGCGGTGGCCGGAGATCACGGAGGAGATCCGCGAGCGGCTGGATCTGGAGCTCGGCGTGATCAACTCGATGGGGTTCGACGGGTACTTCCTCATCGTGCAGGACTTTACGACGGCCGCCCGCGACCTCGGCGTGAGCGTGGGGCCGGGGCGTGGGTCGGCGGCGGGGTCGGCGGTGGCGTACTGCCTCGGGATCACGAACATCGACCCGCTCCACTACGACCTCCTCTTCGAGCGTTTTCTGAACCCGGAGCGCGTGTCGATGCCGGACATCGACATCGACTTCGACGACCGCGGCCGGGGCAAGGTCATCGACTACGTCGTCGAGAAGTACGGGCGCGAGTCGGTCTGCCAAATCGTGACGTTCGGGACGATGGGCTCGAAGTCCGTCATCCGCGACGTCTCGCGCGTCCTCGGCGTGCCGCTGCCCGAGGCGGACCGGATCGCGAAGCTGATCCCGGACGGCGTCAAGGTGTCGCTCGACAGCGCCAAGAGCGAGGTCAAGGAGTTCGCCGAGCTGTACCAGCACCAGGACCCCCAGATCCGGAAGCTGATGCACTACGCGACGGTCCTCGAAGGGAGCGCGCGGCACACGGGCGTCCACGCGGCCGGCGTCATCATCGCGCCGGGCGACGTGAGCCAGTACGTGCCGGTGGCGATCCAGAAGGGCAAAGGCGGGGCCGGCGACGCGGTCGTGACGCAGTACGACGGGAAGTACATCGAGGACTTCGGTCTGCTCAAGATGGACTTCCTGGGGCTGAAGACCCTCACCATCCTCGACGACGCGCTCGCGCTCATCCAGGAGAACCACGGCGTCGAGATCGACCTCGACCAGGTGCCGCTCGACGACCCCGACACCTACCGGCTGTTCCAGAAGGGCGACACGGTCGCCATCTTCCAGTTCGAGTCGTCGGGCATGCGGGAGTGGATGCGGAAGCTGAAGCCGACGTCGCTGGACGACCTCATCGCGATGAACGCGCTCTACCGGCCGGGGCCGATGGACCTCATCCCGACCTACATCGACCGGAAGCACGGGCGCGAGCCGGTCGAGTACCCGCACGAAATGCTCCGCGGCATCCTGGAGCCGACCTACGGCATCCCGGTGTACCAGGAGCAGGTCATGCAGATGGCCCAGGTCATGGGCGGCTACACGCTCGGCGGCGCCGACCTCCTCCGACGGGCGATGGGCAAGAAGAAGCAGGAGGAGATGGACAAGCAACGCGTGACGTTCGTCGACGGCGCGCGCGAGAAGGGCGTGCCGGAGGCGAAGGCCAACGAGGTCTTCGACATGATGGCCAAGTTCGCTGGGTACGGGTTCAACAAGTCCCACTCGGCGGCCTACTCGGTCGTGGCCTACCACACGGCCTACCTCAAGGCGCACTACCCGGCCGAGTTCATGGCGGCCGTGCTGACGACGGAAATGGCGTCGTCGGACAAGCTGGCGATCGCGCTCGACGCCACGCGGGCGGCCGGCATCGAGATCCTGCCCCCATGCGTGAACCGCTCGTCGGCCCACTTCACCGTCGAGCACGGGCGGGTCCGGTTCGGGCTGGCGGCCATCAAGGGGGTCGGGCAGGGGGCCATCGAGGCCATCGTCGAGGCGCGCGACACGCACGGCGGGGCGTTCGACGACCTGTTCCACCTCGCCAAGGACCTCGACCTCCGGACGGTCGGCAAGAAGACGCTGGAGGCGCTCGCCTCGGCCGGCGCGTTCGACTGCTTCGAGGGCCACCGCCGGCAGTTCGTCGACGCCGTCGACCTCGCGTGGAGCTACGCGCAGAAGCACCAGGCCGACAAGGCGGCGGGCCAGTTCTCGATGTTCGGCGGGGCCGAGCAGGCGGGGTCGTCGTTCGTCCCGGCCCTCCCCCACGCCGAGCCGTGGACGAAGGGCGAGACGCTCCGCTACGAGCGCGACCTCATGGGGTTCTACGTCTCGGGCCACCCGCTCGACGACTTCGCCGCCGAGGCCCGCGCCTTCGCCTCCGTCCGCCTCGGCGACACGGAGCACGTGATGCACGAGAGCGACCAGACGGCCATCGGCATCGTGACGGAGGTCACGCGGCGGACGACCAAGAGCGGCCGGCCCATCGCGTTCGTGACGATCGAGGACACGACGGGCCAGGCGGAGGTTGTGCTGTTCGCGCAGGTCCTGGAGCGGTGCGGGCACATGCTCCGGGTGGACGAGGTGATGATGGTCAAGGGCAAGGCGGAGACCTCGCGCGGCGACCTCAAGCTGGTGGCGAAGGACGTCCTCCCGATGTGGCGCGTCCGCGAGCAGCTGGTCAAGGCGGTCACACTGCGGATCGACGTGGACGAGGCGACCGAGGCGGACGTGGCCGCGCTCGCCGACCTCTGCCGCCAGCACCCGGGCGCGTGCAAGGTCTACTTCGAGGTGACGAGCCGGGCGATCCCCCGGCCGGTGCGCCTCCACGCGCGGACGGCGGTGGTGGATCTGACGCCGGACCTGATGAAGGGGCTGAGCCGAAGGTTTGGCGCCGACTCGCTCATTCTGGAAAGCGAGGCCTAGCCGACTCCGCCCGCCTCGGCGGCACCACCGAGGCGGACGAGGTGACCGCGCGCACCGATCTTCTGTAGACACCCTTCCTCCGTCTTAACTCTCGATGGCCCCGACCGAACCCCTCGTCACCGACCTCTACACCGCCGACCCCCGTGCCCACGTGTTCGACGGGCGGATCTACGTCTACCCCTCGCACGACATCGACGCCGGCATCCCCGAGAACGACTTCGGCGACCACTTCGCGATGGAGGACTACCACGTCTTCTCGATGGACCGCGTCGGCGGCGAGGTCGTCGACCATGGCGTGGCGCTCCACCTGAAGGACGTCCCGTGGGCCGAGCGCCAGCTCTGGTCCGGCGACGCGGCCGAGAAGGACGGCCGGTACTACCTCTACTTCCCGGCCAAAGACAAAGACGGCGTCTTCCGCATCGGCGTCGCCGTGAGCGACGACCCCGGCGGCCCGTTCACGCCGCAGCCGGAGCCCATGGAGGGCAGCTTCTCCATCGACCAGAGCACGTTCCGAGACGACGACGGGACGCACTACCTCTACTGGGGCGGCATCTGGGGCGGCCAGCTCCAGCGCTGGACCACAGGCTCGTACGACCCCGACGCCCCCGAAGAACGCGACGAGGACGTCCCCGCGATTGGCCCGCGCGTGGCCCGGCTGAGCGACGACATGCTCCAGTTTGGCGAGGCGCCCCGCGAGATCCAGATCCTCGACGAGAACGGCGACCCGATCCTCCAGACCGACCACGAGCGTCGCTTTTTCGAGGCCTGCTGGATGCACAAGCACGAGGGCACGTACTACCTCTCGTACTCGACCGGCGACACGCACCTCATCGTCTACGCCACCGGCGACAACCCGTACGGCCCGTTCACCTACCAGGGCGTCGTCCTTACCCCCGTCCTCGGCTGGACGACGCACCACTCGATTGTCGAGCACGAGGGCCAGTGGTACCTGTTCTACCACGACTCGTCGCTGTCGGGTGGGAGGACGCATCTTCGCAGCATGAAGGTGGCCGAGCTCACGCACCGCCCCGACGGCTCCATCGAGACGATCCCGGGCGACCGATAGGGACCGGAGCCCGCCCCTCGATCCGCGTCATCCTGAGCGGAGCGAAGGATCTCGGCTCCCGCGGACGAGCCCGAGCCGGCGCTGGCAACGGCCTGCAACGCCGAGTTGAGATCCTTCACTGCGTTCAGGATGACGTGTGGGGCAGGATGACGTGTGGGGACGACGGGGGCGACCGGACACCCGCTCGCCGGCTCCCCCCGAACTCGCACCGAGGCGGGCGGTTGGAGGGGCCCCTCCCCCACCGCCATGTCCCGCCATGTCCTCCGCCTCGGTGCGGCGCTCGGCCTGCTCGCCGTCGCCGGGTGCGGCGACACGGCCCGCCTGAGCGTCGCCGCCGGCACCGGCCCCGACCCGACGCTCCCCCCTCCGACCTCGTCGCTCATTCCGACCGTCGGCATCGCCGACGCCGAGCCGTGGCCCGACGGGCGCCAGCCGACGCCCGCGCCGGGCCTGGCCGTGAACGCCTTCGCGTCGGGGTTCGAGCACCCGCGCTGGCTGCACGTCCTGCCCAATGGCGACGTGCTCGTGGCCGAGTCGAACGCCCCGCCGAAGGCCGGCACGAACGGGTTCGTCGGCCGCATCCGGCGCCACTTCATGAAGAAGGCCGGCTCGGCCGGCCCGAGCGCCGACCGGATCTCCCTCGTCCGCGACACCGACGGCGACGGCGTCGCCGACGTCCGCTCCGCCCTCCTCGACGGCCTCGCGTCGCCGTTCGGGATGGCGCTCGTCGACGGCCAGCTCTACGTCGCCAATAGCGCGTCGCTCGTCCGCTTCCCCTACGCGGAGGGCGACACCGCAATCACGGCGCCGGCCGACACCGTCGCGCACTTCCCGGCCGGGACGTACAACCAACATTGGACGCGGAGCCTCCTCGCCTCCCCCGACGGGAAGACGCTCTGGGTCGGCGTCGGCTCGGCGAGCAACGTCGGCGAGCACGGGCTGGACGAGGAGGTCGGCCGCGCGGCGATCTGGGCGATCGACGTGGCGACGGGCGACACGAGCCTCTACGCGACCGGCCTCCGCAACCCCGTCGGCCTCGCGGTCGAGCCCACGACGGGCGCGCTGTGGACGGCCGTCAACGAGCGCGACGAGCTGGGCAGCGACCTCGTCCCCGACTACATGACGGCGGTGCGCGAGGGCGCCTTCTATGGCTGGCCGTGGAGCTACTTCGGCGACCACGTCGACACGCGCGTCGAGCCCCGCCGTCCCGACCTCGTGGGCCAGGCCGTCGTGCCCGACTACGCACTCGGCCCGCACACGGCGTCGCTCGGCCTCGCGTGGGTCGAGGCGGGCCAGGTCGCCCCCGAGGCGGGCATGGTCGTCGGCCAGCACGGCTCGTGGAATCGGCGGCCGAAGAGCGGCTACAAGGTCGTGTTCGTGCCGTTCGCCGACGGCGAGCCCGCCGGCCCGCCGCGCGACGTCCTGACCGGCTTCCTCTCGGCGGACGAGGACGAGGCGTACGGCCGCCCCGTCGGCGTCGTGGTCGCGGCCGACGGATCGCTCCTCGTGGCCGACGACGTCGGCGACGTGATCTGGCGCGTGTCGCGCGCCGAGTAGGCCGAGGAGTCAGGCGCTCCGGCACGGAATTCCCCCTTGCGGCCGGCCGGTCCATCCCCTACTCTTGAAGCGCTTCGCCCCGCCGGCGTCGACCGCCGGTGGATCGCCATGACGCACCGCTCTCTGGCTCTGCTCGGCGTCTCGACCGCCCTCGCCCTCGGGTGCGCCTCGACGTCGCCGAACGTCGTCCCGGCCTTCACCTTCGACCTCGACGGGCACAGATACGGCATCGCCCTGGCCGAATCCGGCGCCGAGCGCGCCAACGACCTCGTCCTGCTGGAGGACGGGCGCCTGCGGCTTCGCGTCCGGGACCGCGACCAGGACGGCCGCCTCGACACGCTTTTGGTCGGAGCCATCCGGCTCGAGGAGGCGGACGCAATCTACGCCCACGGGATCGCCGAGGCCCGCGCCGCCGGCGCCTACAAGGAGCGGGAGCCGGCGCGGACGTTCTCCGTCCGCCACCTGTACCGCACGCTCGTCGTGTGGTCCGTGGCCTCGGGCGGCTCGGACTGGGAGAACCGGTTCGTGGTGTACGAGAATGCTCGCCGCGGACCCGTCGCCTCCGACGTCGACTCCGACGGGACGCTGGACGATCATCCGGAGCTCCAGGACGACTACGTCCGCGCGCTCGAAGCCGCCCGCCGGGAAGGCCGTATCGAGACGCTCGAGGACCGGGTCCGGATCTCGCTCTTGGAGGAGCGACCGCGCCGGTAAGCGCGGGCCGAGCGCGGTTTCGATCGGAGGGGTGTCCGTAAACTCCACGCGACACCCTCCCGGACTCCATGCGTCTCGCCCTCGCCGCCCTCGCGCTCGTCCCCCTGGCGGCCGCCCCCGCCGCCCAACAGCAGCTCACCACGCCCCGCGTCAGCCCTCACGCCGAGGTGAGCCAGACGGTCGGCCTGACCGAGTTGCGGGTCGACTACCACCGCCCGGCCGTGAACGACCGGCGGATCTGGGGCGACCTCGTGCCCTACGGTGAGGTCTGGCGCGCGGGCGCCAACGAGAACACCGTCTTCGAGGCGTCGACCGACGTGATGGTCGAGGGCCAGACGCTCCCCGCTGGCCGCTACGGGTTCCACACAATCCCCGGCGAGGACGAGTGGACGATCATCTTTTCGACCATCTCCTCGGCCTGGGGGTCGTACTCCTACGACCCCGCCGAGGACACCCTCCGCGTGATGGTCACCCCGCGGGAGGGCCCGGCGACGGAGCGCCTGAGCTTCCGGTTCGACGCGCCGGACGAGACGTCCGCGACGCTGGTCCTGGCGTGGGACGACCTCGAAGTGCCGGTCCGCCTGACCGTCGACACGCCCGCCGTGGTGCTGGCGAACATGGAGAGCGAGCTCCGCGGCGTCGCCGGGTTCTACTGGGAGGGCTGGGACCAGATCGCCCGCTACGCCCTCGACGCCGGCCGCCGTCCCGAGGCCGCCCTCGCCTGGGCCGAGCGGTCGCGAGAGATCCGGCCGACGTTCGGCAACACGATGACGATCGCGGCCGCCCTGGAGGCCCTCGGCCGCGCCGACGAGGCCGACGAGGCCCGCGCCGCCGCCTTCGGGCTGGCGACCGAGGACGAGGTGCGCGCCTACGCCCGCGAGCGCCGCCGCGCCGGCCGTCCCGACGAGGCCGAGGCCGCGCTCGCTCGCCTCGACGAGATCCCGTAGCCGGGTCCGGGTCGGCCCGCCTCGGCGCCGAGGCGGGGCGGGCTGAGAGCGCCTGCGACCCCACCGTCCACTCCCTGTGACACGCGGCTGACACCGCCGCCCGTCATCTTGCCGCCGCACCTCCGCAGCCGGCGATGACCCGCTCGCAGATCCCCGCCCTCCAGCGCGCCTTCGACACGTTCGAGGCGGCCCCCACGGACCGCCGCAACGCGCACCTCGCGGACTACTCGTTCCGCTTCGACGCCGACGCGCCCCGGCCGGCCGTCACGCGCCCCGACGGCCCCGGCGACTCGTGGACGCTGGCTCAGACGCTCCAGGAGATCCGGTTCCGCAACGCCCGGCTCGTCCGGACCACGCGCGGCCTCCGCGTCCGCCACGCGCACCGGATGCTCGAGCTGTCGGCGGCCGTCCGCCGCCACGCCGAGGCCGTGGATCTCTGGCTCGACCTCGACCAGCCGGCGCCCGCCCACGACTGGGACGACGAGGTCACGCTCCAGGCCGCGTGGCTCCGCGCCCGCCTCGCCTCGCCGCAGACCCCGCTCGTGCTCCGTCCCGGCGTCTCCATCACCGACTGGCCGACCTTCTCGGCGTCGGTGGAGGGCCGCCTCGTGGAGGGGCCAGACGCGCCCTGCGCCGACGGGCTCCGTCGCGACCTTCGCGACCTCTACGAGCGCTACGCCCAGACGGACGTGCGGCCGTTCGTCCGCCGCGCCGCGGCCAAGGCCGCGTGACATTCGGGGCGTCTCCTCACGGGGGCGCCCGGAGCGTGGCGCCAGTCGGCGGTAGTTTGGCGGCCCAATCTCCCTGGATCCCGCCATGTCTGCCCTTCCGACACTCGACCTCCACGCGCTGCCCGAGAAGCAGCGGCTGATGTTTTACGGCGCCCTCTTCGCCATGTCCGCCGCCGACCGCGACATGGACGAGAGCGAGGACGACCGGATCTTCGAGTCCCTCGACCTCGGCGACCTCTCGGGCGACGCGCGCAAGCAGGTGTTCCAGCTCGCCATCCAGCCGCCCCCGCTCGAGCGCTGCCTCCTCCAGTTCAAGGACGAGGACCTCGAGCTCCGGCGGGCGCTGATGCTGAATCTCATCGACGTGGTCCTGGCCGACGGTCTGATCGAGCCGGCCGAGCACGTCGGGCTCCACGAGGCCCGCGAGGTGCTCAAGCTGGACCGCGACGACATGGCCCACCTCCACGACATCGCGTTCTCGGCGCAGGGCGCCGACGTCCAGCGTCCCATCTGCCCCGCCCCGCTCTCGCAGGGCGACGCCTAGCGGTCCCCGCTCGGCATCGCACTGGGGCGGACGGGCTCAGGCCGAGGCCGCGTCCTCGCTTGCGGGCGTGCGGCCCGAGTACGGCGCCGGATCGCGCTCGACCGCGATCGGGTGCACCTCCTCGGACGGCTCGCCGACGGTCGGCGTCGTGTCCCTGTGGCCCGGTGGGTCCTCGCGGATGCCGCCGCCGACCTTCTCCGCCCAGGCCTGCGTGAACTCCGCGCCGACGAGCACGATGAGCGCGGAGTAGTAGATCCAGACGAGGAGGAGCGCCAGCGACCCGGCCGCGCCGAACGCCGACCCCGGCTCGGCCCGGCCGAGGTAGAATCCGATCGCCGTCTTGCCGATCGTGAACAGCACGGCGGTCACGATGGCACCGACGGCCACGTCGCGCCACGAGATCTCGGCGTCGGGCAGCACGCGGAAGAGGACGGCGAAGAGTGCCGCCGTCACGCCGAAGCTGACGACGAGGTTGAGGATCTGGACGCCCGTCCCGACGACGCCCTCCCCCGCGACCGACGCCGCGGCGTCACCGAGGGCGGCCAGCACCGAGCTAATCGCGAGCGACACGAGGAGTAGGAACGCGACGGTCAGCACCATCCCGAACGACAGGACCCGCTTGAAGACGAGGGAGAGGATCGGCCCGCGCTCGTCGGCGGCCTCGACCTCCCAGGCGCGGTTCAGCGCCTTCTGGAGCTGCCCGAACGCCCCGGTCGCGCCGAACAAGAGCGCCGCGATCCCGGCCAGCTTGGCGCCGAGGCCGGCGCCCAGCGTGCTCGCGTTCTCGATCATCGTCCGGACGGCGTCTGCGGCGTCGCTACCGACGGCCGACCCGACCTGTGACGTGAGCATTTCCGTCACCTCCGCTGGCCCGATGAACGCGCCGGCGAGGGCCACGATGAGCACCAGCAGGGGGGGCAGCGAGAAAACCGTGTAGTACGCGATCGCGGCGGCCAGCGAGGTCACGTCGTCGTCGCCCACCTCGCGGACGGTCGTGGTGACGAGGTCTTTTGTGAGGGGCCAGGACAGCGCCATGAGGTGGAGGCAGAGACGGGAGGCAGAAGAGAGGGGCACAGTCGGAACGCCCCGGGCGTGCTCCCGTTCGCCCCACCCCACGACTCCGGATGTGCCCCACCCCCGTCTCGACGACGACGGCCAGACCGTTATACTCGACCTCCACGGCGCTCGGATTGACGAGGCCCTCCGCCTCGCGCAGTCCCTCGTCGTGCAGGCCGCCCGGTACGGACGCTCGACGGTCCGCCTCGTCCACGGCAGTTCGACGGCCGACCGCGGCGCCGACCGCACCATCAAGGGCACGCTCCACGCCGCGCTCGACCGCGGCGACTTCGACCAGCACGTCACGTCCGACTTCCGCCAGGACTCCGTCCTGATCCTCGGCATCGCGCCGGCCCCCTCCCCCCGCCCCGGCCGCCTCCGACTGGCGGACCTCCGCTAGATGGACCGACCCCGCATCGGCGTCACGACGTCGCTCAACCCCACCGACACCGGCGCCCGTGAACAGCGCCTCGACCTCGCCTACGTCCGTGCGGTCGAGCGCGCTGGCGGGCTCCCCCTCATCGTCCCGATGCTCGCGACCGACGAGGCTGCGGAAGCGTTCGCCGCCCTCCTCGATGGCCTCGTCGTGACCGGCGGCCCCGCCGTCACCGACGGGCTCGTGGGCGACCTCCCCGACGACATCGACGAGACCGACCCCGACCGGGTCGCGTCCGACGTCCGCGTCCTCCGCGCCTTCCTCGACGCCCGCCGGCCGACGCTCGGCATCTGCTACGGGATGCAGCTCGCGAGCGCCCTTCGGGGCGGCACGATCTACGCGGACGTCGAGCGCCAGGTCGAGGGGACGGCCGTCCACAGCCGGGGACGGGGCGGGACGGTCCATCCCACGCAGGTCATCGAGGGCACGCGGCTGCGGCAGATCGTCGGGCGGGACGAGATCGAGGTCAACACGCGCCACGTGCAGGCCGTGGCGGAGCCGGGCCACGGGCTCGTCGTCTCGGCTCGGGCTCCCGACGGGACCATCGAGGCGATCGAAAGCGCCGACGGGACGTTCATCGGCCTCCAGTTCCATCCCGAAGCGATGGAGCCCCCCCTGGACGCGGTGTTCGAGGATCTGGTCGCACGTGCGCGCGAGGCCCGGCGCTAGTCCTACACCGGGCTTCCGTGAGGAACCGTCGGGGTCTCGGCCCGGTTTTTGAAGGAACAGAGAGCGACTGAATCCTACTTCTTGCACATGTCCATCCCGCCCGATCCCTTCCGCCCGATCCCGAACGACGACGACCACCTCGTCGACGCAGAAGGCGCTCCCGTCGACGAGCACGATGACCTTTCTGTGGGAGGCGCGAGCGGCCGGCGTCGGTTCCGCGAGGCCGCGCTGATCCCGCTCGTCGCCCTCGCTGGGATGGTGGCGATCGCGGTCGTGGCCTTTGCCGCCTCGGGCGGGGAGATGCGCCCCGCCCAGTCCGCCGAGCGGCCCCAGTCCGAGACCGAGGTGGAGGACCCCGTCGTCCCGTTCAGCCCGGACGACCCGTATACGTTCCGCGGGCTCGACATCCACCCCGACCGGCTCTACGGCCAGTACTTCGCCGGCGCCTTCGCCGCGCTCCCGGCCGACGCCAGCGCGGAGAGCAACCACCTCGCTGACTTCCGCTGGCGCCTCGACATGTACCGCAAGGCGTACGGCGTCGACGACAACTTCACCGTGCGCGTCCTCGACGACCGGACGGGCGAGACCTTGGAGGTCTACCAGCTCCGCGACGTCAAGGACCGTTTCGACGGCCGCGGCCAGGCCGACTGGGACGCCGTCAACCGCGAGCGCCGGACGGCCACGACGCGGCTCCGCGACAAGTGGAAGTCCTACGGCATCCCGGAGGACGCCATCGTCATCCGCTGGGGCTACGCCGACCAGACGCTCGAGGCCCGCGAGCGCGACGCCCGCTACCTGACCTACGAGGTGAACCTCGCCCGGCGTCTCGGCCTCAGCGTGCTCGCCACGGAGATCGGGACCGTCGAGACGTTCAACCAGGACCAGCTCGTGTCGTCGGTCGGCGCGCGGAGCCGGTACCAGATGATGCCGGACATCCTGCAGATGTTCGACGTCGAGCAGTACCGCGTGCCCGTGGCGTCGGGTGGAAGCGTCGAGGTCCGCGAGGAGCGACACCCGCTCCTGGCGATGGAGCCGTACATGATGCTCGTCCGTGCGTATTCGAACTCCGTCGGTCACGAGCTCCCCGGCATCTCGGCGTACCACACGGGCCCCGGAAACATCTTCAAGCTGTACCGGGAGTACATCCGCGCCAACCCCGGCCGGGCCCGCGGCGAGCACGTTTCCGACGCCTACATGTGGGGCGTGACGGACGGGTTCGAACAGGTCGACGCCGTGTCGAGCTTCGGGCCGCAGTCGCGGGTCTACCTCCTCAAGGCGTACGGCGCCCTCCGCGCGACCGAGGACCGGGTGATCGACCCGGCCGCCTCGATCCACGCCGAGCGGGTCCGGATCAAGCCGGGCACGACGGTCAGCCTGTCGCAGATCCTGACGGCCCTCGAGCCGCACCAGCGCCGCCTCGAGTGGGGCCCGATTGACGGCTCGACGATGTACGAGCGGTTCCGCGACCTGAACAAGCACATCGACCTGCCGATGTCGCCGTCCGGCGGGGTGCCCGCCTCGGGCGACCTCCGCCTGTCCTCGTCCTCGCGCGACGGGAAGCCGGTCCGGTTCTTCCTTCCCGAAGGCGCGACCGCCGTGCTCCGCGGCGTCGGCCTCGACGTGATCGGCGAGGTCGACGTGTTCGACGAGCGGACGCACCTGCTCGACGAGGACGAGGTGACCTCCGCCGACCGCGCCTACCAGCGGCTCGTGGCCGACGCCGGCCGGTTCGGCTTCACGCGCTCGGCCCAGCAGCGCCTCGAGACGATCCACGATCAGCTGCAGGAGCTCGCGGCCCAGAACCCGGACTCTCGGTACCGCCAGACCCAGGCGAAGGTGGCCCGCATCCACCGCTCGATCTGGCGGACGTCGTCGTTCCGCGACCTCGTCGCCACGACCGAGACGCTGCTCTCCGTCGACCCCCGCGTCAACCTCGGCCGCCAGCCGGTCGCCGACCTCACGCCGGACTCGACCCCCACGCCCCGTCCGCGGACCCAGGTCGACCCCATCCCGGCCAAGCCGCCGACGATGGAGGACGACGTCCGGTACGAGTAGACCCCCGAGGCCGGCCCGGTCGGCCGGCCTCGGTCAGTCGGCCGGCGTCGAGACGAGGGTGCCCTGCATGAACCGGAAGTGGCCGGGGTAGGTGCAGAGGAACGGGTAGCGCCCCGGCGGCGGCATCGTAAACACGACGGCCGTCCGTTGCCCCGGCCGCGCGAGGGGCGTGTAGAACAGGATGGCCTCGTCCTCCGGGATGTTGTCGGGCGCCCCGGCGGCCTCTCGACCGACCCGCTCGACGGCCGCCTCGGACTGGACCACGACGACGTTGTGGACCATCGCCGGGCTCGTCGTCGTGGAGTTGTCCATGACGAGGCGGACCGTCGCTCCGGCCGGCGCTGTGACCTCGCCAACCGCATAGCTCATCGCGTTCCGGACGGCCGGCACGACGAGCTCCTGATCGACCTCCTGCGCGAAGATCGCCTGCTGTTCCGGCGACGGACCGGGCGGCTCGGCGCACCCCGCGCCCAGCCACACGAGGGCGGCCGCGACGACGCCGAGGCGGCCGACCCTGACGGCCGCACTCGGGGACCCAGCGCTCCTCATCCGTCCCGTCACACCTAGAAGGACCACGCCGCGTCGTCTTCTTCGGTCCGCCGGCGGGCACGGCGCATGAGCGTGTCGTGGAAGGCGCGCACCTTCTCGTTCTCCCCCGGCCAGCGGAGCGAGTAGCGGCCGTCTGCCCCGAGGTCCCACGCCTGGCGGTTGTCTTCGAGACAGAATTTGAGCGTCCGCTTGAGCCGAGCCCGGGCCGTCTCGTCCTCGACGGGTGCGACCACCTCAACGCGGTCGTCCAGGTTGCGACGCATCCAGTCGGCCGAGCCGATGTAGGTCTCGTCGTCGCCGCCGTTGTGGAAGTAGTAGATCCGGCTGTGCTCAAGGAAGCGGCCGACGATCGACACGATGCGGACGTTCTCAGAGTAGCCCTCGACCCCGGGCCGCATCCGGGTGTGGCCGCGGACGATGAGGTCGATCTGGACGCCGGCCCGGCTCGCGCAGTACAGCTCCTGGATGATCCCGACGTCGTCGAGCGCGTTCATCTTGGCGATGATCCGCGCCTTGCGCCCGGCCTTCGCGTGGGCCACCTCGCGGCGGATGAGGGACACGAACCGGGAGCGGAGGTCGCGAGGAGCGACCGCCAGCGTCTGGTACTCCTGCTCCGGCGCGTAGCCGGTCAGGAAGTGGAACAGGCCGACGAGGTCCTCGCCGATGTCCTCGCGGCACGTGAACAGGCCGAAGTCGGTGTAGAAGCGGGCCGTCGTGGGGTTGTAGTTGCCCGTGCCGAGGTGGCAGTACGTGCGGAGCCCGCCGGGCTCCTCGCGGACGATGAGCGTCGTCTTGGCGTGCGTCTTCAGGCCGACGAGGCCGTACGCGACGTGCGCCCCCGTCCGCTCCAGCCGCTGCGCCCACTCGATGTTGTTCTCCTCGTCGAACCGGGCCTTGAGCTCGACGAGAGCCGCGACCTGTTTGCCCGCCTCGGCCGCTCGGATGAGGGACCGAACGATGGGACTGTCCTGACTGGTCCGGTAGAGCGTCAGCTTGATGGCGAGGACGCGGGGGTCCTCGGCGGCCTCCTCGATGAACCGCTGGGTCGAGGCGGCGAAGCTCTCGTACGGGTGGTGGACGAGCAGATCGCCCTTCCGGATGACGGAGAACATGTCGTCGTCGTCCTCCATCACCATGTGGCGCAGACGGATCGGGACGACGGGCTCCCACGGGAGATCCTTCAGGTCGGACCGGTCGACCTTGTAGAGGGCCTCGAGGCCGGCGAGGTCGAGCAGGCCGTCGACCTCGACGACGTCCTCGGGCTCGGTGAGGTTGAGCTCGCGGCGGAGCAGCTCGCGGACGCGGTCGGGCATCTCGGCCTCGACCTCGAGGCGGACGACCTCGGAGAACTTCCGCTCGCGGAGCTCCTCGGAGATCATCGACAGGAGGTCGTCGGCCTCCTCCTCGCTCCGGTCGACGCTCGCGTTGCGCGTGACGCGGAAGGCGTAGACGCCCTCGACGTCCATGCCGCGGAAGAGCTCCTCGGCGTTGTTGGCGATCAGGTCCTCGATGGCCACGAACTCGCCCTCGGACCCGTCGACGGGCATGAACCGAGCGCGGCCCGTGGGGACCTTCAGTCGGGCGAAGTGCTCGGTCCCGCGCGTCGGGTGGCGGAGCGTGACCGCCAGCGACAGCGACAGGTTCGAGATGAACGGGAACGGGTGGCCCGAGTCGACCGCGAGCGGCGTGAGGATCGGGAAGATGGTGCCGCGGAAGACCCGGTCGAGCTCGGCCTGCTCGTCGTCCTCCAGGCTGTCGTACTCGCGGACGACGACGCCGGCGGCGGCCAGTTCGGGGCGGAGCTCGTCCTCCCACACGCGCGAGAGCTCGGCCTGCATATCGAGCACGGCGGCCGTCGTGAGCTCGAGCTGCTCGCGCGGCGTCCGCCCGTCGGGCGAGAGCGCGCGGACGCCAGCGCCGAGCTGGCGCTTGAGACCCCCGATTCGCTTGCGGTAAAACTCGTCGAGGTTGTTGGCCGTGATCGCCACGAACCGGACGCGCTCCAGCAGCGGCACCCGCTCGTCGAGGGCCTGAAAAAAGACGCGCCAGTTGAAGTCGATCCAGCTCAGCTCGCGGTTGAAATAGAGCGCGGGGTGGTCGAGCGGGGCGCCGTCGGGCACCTCGACGGGCTCCACGGCGAGCGCGAGCTCCTGGTCGAGCGTCGGCTCCGGGGGCACGGCAGCGGTCTCGAGGGCAGGCGCCGCGTCGTCCGCGTCGGCCTCAGGCGTTGCGGCGGGCAGGTCGGGGAGGCCGTCGCCGGGCGTCGGCGTCGTCTCGGCGGTGGGTTCGTCGGCCATGGGTCTGGGGGGGGCGGCAAGGTAGAACGGGCGAGCCGTCCCCGCGCTCCCGAGGCGGGCGGAGTCCTCGCGGAAGCGTCGTTCCGTTGTCCGGGCCCGATCTGGCCGGGAGGCCAACCGATCCGACCGGCCCTCGCCGATCTCGCCGCTCGCGTCGCCCTGCTCGTTCAGACCGAGGCCGACCCGATCCTCGGCGCCCCGCGCGGAGGCCCCTGCCTCGGGAGGCCGTCGGGCCGGGTCAGCCCTCCCACTCCATGAACTCGCCTCGGTCGATCGTCCTCCGCAGCGCGTTCAGTTCGTTCACCTGGGCCTGGAGGTCGGCGATGTCCTCGCCGGCCCGCTCGCGCGACTGGATCTCCGCCATCGTCGCCGTGATCGCCTCTTGGACGCGATCGAGCTTGAGGAGCCGCATCGACGACGTCGCGGTCTCGAACGGCGCGCTGTCCCGCCCCTTGACGGTCGTCCCGACCTTCGCCTTCCAGTTGTCGGTGCTGAGGCCGTGCCGCTCGGCGAGGGCCTCGGCGACGAGCACACGCGCGGACTCGCCGTGCTCGCCGCGAACGAACGGGCCCGCGTCGATGGCGCCGGCCTCGAACTGGGCGATCAGGGCCTGGACGATCTCCCGCGGCGCCCCGGGCGTGAACTCGTCGACGCCCATCCGGGTGAGGACGTGCTCGACCATCGGCGTGCCGTGTTCGAGCATGAGCCGGATCAAGGACTCCTCCTCCGGTCGGAGCTCCGGAAGAGGGGGCGGCGTGCTCTCCTGGAACTCCGCGGTCTCAGGCTCGGGCCGAGGGCGCAACCGAGGCGGGGCCTGTCCCTCGAACTGGCGGCGGAGGTCGGTCTCGTAGACGTCGAGGAGCGCGGCGGCGCGGCGGAGGTACTCACCCGACTGGATCGGGTCGCCGAGCCGCTTGATCGTGCGGAGCACCTCGCGGACGGCGTCGCTCTTGCCCTCGGGCGTGGCGAGCGCGCCGGACTGGCGGGCCTGCAGCACGAGGAACTCGACGAAGTCCAGCCGCTCGTCGCGGAGGATGCCCCGGAACGCGTCGGCGCCGAACTGGCGGACGAACGAGTCGGGGTCGGCGCCGTCCGGCAGCGAGACGGCGTACGGCGCCAGGCCAGCGTCGAGGGCGACGTCGACCCCCTTCCGTGCGGCGCCCTGCCCCGCCGCGTCGGCGTCGAAGAGCAGAACGAGGCGCTGGACGTCGAGCTTCTTCAGGAGGTCCATCTGCTGCGGCGTCAGCGCCGTGCCGCTGGCGGCGACGACGTTGCGGACGCCGGCGTCCCACAGCGACACCACATCGGCGTAGCCCTCGACCACAACGGCCTCGCGCTCCGTCCGGATCGACCGCTTGGCCTGCTTCATCCCGTACAGCACGCGGGACTTGTGGTAGACCTCGGTCTCGGGCGAGTTGACGTACTTGGCCGGCGTGTAGTCGTCGCTGCCCGTCTGGGTGTCCGGTAGGATCCGCCCGCCGAAGCCGAGCACCTTCCCGATGGGCGACAGGATCGGGAACATGAGCCGGTCGCGGAACACGTCGTAGTGGCCGCCGCCATTCCGCTCCTTCGCCAGCCCGACGGCCTCCAGAACCTCCGGCTTGTACCCCGCCTCGGTGGCCGTGCGGACGAGGCCGTCCCAGGCGGGCGTCGCGACGCCGATGCCGAACTCGCGGACGGCGTCCTTCGAGAACCCCCGCTTGCGGAGGTACTCGACGCCGCGCTCACCGTCCGGCGTCCCGAGCGTCGTGTAGAAGTAGCCCGCCGCAAACCGGAGCGCGGCGTGCATCGCGCCGCGGCGGTCGGCCTCCGGGCTCGTGCCCTCCTCCCGGATCTCGATGCCCGCTCGGTCGGCCAAGAGCCGGACGGCGTCCAGGAACCCGACGCCCTCGATCTCCTCCACGAACTTGAACACGTCGCCACCGCGCCGGCAGCCAAAGCAGTAGTACAGGTTCTGCGACGGGTCGACCGAGAACGACGGGGACTTCTCGTTGTGGAACGGGCAGAGGCCCATGAACCGCTGGCCCTGCTTTTTGAGGCGCACGCGGTCGCTCACGACGTCAACGAGGTCGGAGGCCGCGCGGACCTCGTCGATGGTGGCGTCTGGGATTCCGGGCATGGGCGTGGCGGGGGCCGGCAGTTTACCCCGGGAGCGTCGGGCGGCGCGCGACGTCGGCGGGGTCCCACGTGACGGCGTCGCCCACCGCGAGGGTCCCCGACGACACCACCGAGGCGCGGAGGCCGCCGCGCCGGACGAGCGCGTCGAAGATCCGGTCCTGCCCCGTCACGCGGACGAGGTACTTGCACGGCGCGCACAGGCGGACGCCTTCGAACCGCGCGCCGCCGATGGCGAAGGGGACCCCGCGGAGGTCGTCGAGCGGCACGCCCTCGACGACGAGGTTGCGGCGGTGCTGGCCCTCGGCGATCGCGACGCCGAACTCGGCCTCGGCCGCCTCGATGGCCTCGGCGGCGATGAGCGTCACGTCGCGCCCCTTGCCGGGCCAGCGGCTGAACGACCCCTCGCCGGCGGCATACCGATCGCCTTCCAGCCCGCGCCCTGCGACCGCCTCGGCGCGGCCGACGCGGCGGACGGGGGCGCCCGCAGCCGGGGCCAGATAAATGTCAAGGAGACCACCAGGCATGGGACGGAACGGGGGCGAGGGCTCGTCGGTCAACGCCCTCCCCTCTCCCAGGTCCCATGTCCGAAACGCCCACCTCCCCCCAGGACGCCGAGCCGACCGACGACGACATCACTCAGGTAGACCAGGAAATCCCGCCCACGCCGCAGGGCCGGGCCGACGACGACACGGACGTCCGTGACGACGACGGCGACACCGACGTCTCCCCCACCGACTAGCGCCGTGCCCCTCGCCGCCACCGCCACCGACCTCGGCGCCCGATTCGCCGAGGTCCGCGCCTTTACCGAGTCGCTCTGCGACGGTCTCGCTACCGAGGACTTCGTCGTCCAGTCGATGGAGGACGTCTCCCCCACCAAGTGGCACCTCGCCCACACGACGTGGTTCTGGGAGACCTTCGTTCTCACGCCGTTCGCCGACGGCTACCAACTCTACGACGAGCGCTACCCGTTCCTCTTCAACAGCTACTACGTCCAGGCCGGCGAGCGCCATTGCCGCGCCCAGCGCGGCTACCTCTCGCGCCCGACGGTCGAGGAGGTGTTCGCCTACCGTCGCCACGTCGATGAGGCGATGGCTGAGTTCCTCGACGGCTTCGCCGAGGCGGACCGGCCCGAGGTGGCCGACGTGATCGAAGTCGGGCTCCACCACGAGCAGCAGCACCAGGAGCTGATGCTGACCGACCTCAAGCACGTGTTCGCCGTCAACCCGCTGCGGCCGGCATTCCGTGAGCCCGTCGACGTGCCGTCGGTCGACCCCGGTCCTCTCGGGTGGCGCCCTTTCGAGGCAGGGCTCCACGAGGTCGGGTTCGAGTCGCAGGACGCGACCACGAGCCGCGGGCGGTTCCACTTCGATAACGAGCGCCCGCGGCACCGCCAGTTCGTGGAGGCCTTCGAGATCGCCGACCGCCTCGTGACGTGCGGGGAGTACCTCGCGTTCATGGCCGACGGCGGCTACGACGACACGCCGCTGTGGCTGTCGCTCGGCTGGGCGTCGCGCGTCGAGAACGAGTGGACCGAGCCGTTCTACTGGGAACGCGACGAGGCCTCGCCGACCGGCTACTCCGTGTTCACGCTGTCGGGGATGAAGCCGGTCGACCCGAACGAGCCGGTCTCCCACCTCAGCTGCTTCGAGGCCGACGCGTTCGCCCGCTGGGCCGGCGCCCGGCTGCCGAGCGAGTTCGAGTGGGAGGTCGCCGCTCGGACGGTCTGGGACGGCACCGGTGACGCCCCCGGCCCCTTCGCCGACGCCGGCCGCTTCCACCCCACCCCGGCCGTGCCGGTCGGTGGCGACGGGACGCCCGCCGAGAGCCCCGCGCTCCGCCAGATGTACGGCGAGGTGTGGCAGTGGACGCACAGCCAGTACACGCCCTACCCTGGCTACAAGCCCGTCGAGGGCGCCCTCGGAGAGTACAACGGCAAGTTCATGGCGAACCAGTTCGTGCTCCGCGGCGGGAGCGTCGCCACGAGCCGGAGCCACATCCGCCCGACCTACCGCAACTTCTTCCCCCCCGACGCAACGTGGCAGTTCACCGGCCTCCGCCTCGCCCGCTCGTGACGCCGCCGTCCCTGCCGGAGGAGCCCGAACTGGAGACGGACGCGCCCGCCTCGGCCTTCGGCCGGGACGTGCTGGCGGGCCTCGCCGAGCGGCCCCGCGCGATACCGGCCAAGTACTTCTACGACGAGCGCGGCTCGCGCCTCTTCGACGCCATCACGCGGCTCGACGCCTACTACCCCACCCGGACCGAGCGCCAGATCCTGCTCGACCACGCCGACGAGATGGTCGAGGCCATCGGCAAAAACGCGGCGCTGGTCGAATACGGGAGCGGGTCGAGCGAGAAGACGCGCATCCTTCTCGACGCCCTCCACGCGCGCCGGACGCTCGCGGCCTACGTCCCCATCGACATCTCGGCGGCGTTCCTGGAACAGACCGCCGTGTCGCTCCGAGAAGCCTACCCCGGGCTTCCGGTCCTCCCCGTCGCGGCCGACTACACGCGGGCCTTCGACCTCCCGGAGCTCCCGTCCGAGACCTCCCGCGTCGTCGTGTTCTTCCCCGGCTCGACGGTCGGCAACTTTACCCAGCCGGAGGCGCGCGACTTCCTCCGCCACGTCGCCGAGGTGGCCGGGCCCGACGGCGCGCTCCTCATTGGCGTCGACCAGTGGAAGGACGAGGACGTCCTCCGCCGTGCCTACGACGACCCCGAGGGCGTCACGGCCGAGTTCAACCTGAACGTACTCCGCCGCATCAACCGCGAACTCGACGGGGACGCCGATCTCGACGCGTGGGCGCACGAGGTCCGCCTCGACGACGACCCGCCGCGGGTGGAGATGCACCTCCGGTCCTTGGTAGACCAGACGCTGACCGTGCTGGGGGAGCGCTTCAGGTTCGAGGCCGGCGAGTCGATCCACACGGAGGACTCCCACAAGTTCGGCCCCGACGGGCTGGCCTCTCTCGCCGAGGACGCCGGCCTCGTGCGGCGCCGGCGGTGGACCGACCCCAGGGGCTGGTTCGCCGTCGAGCTCTACGAAACAGCCGACGCCCGACCGCACTAGCTTCCCCTATGGGCAAGAAGAAAAAGAAGGTCCCCCGCAAGATCCTCGGCGTCGACATCGGCGGGTCAGGGATCAAGGGGGCGCCGGTCCACACTAAGAAGGGCATCCTCCTCGAAGAGCGGCACCGGATCCCGACGCCGCAGCCGGCCACGCCGAAGGCCGTCGCCGAGACGATGCGGCAGGTGATGGAGGCTCACGGGTGGAAGAAGGCGCTCGGCTGCACGGTCCCGGGCCGCGTGGTTCGGGGCATCGTCCAGACCGCGGCCAACATCGACGACTCGTGGATCGGGACCGATGCGCAGAAGCTGTTCAGCGACACCTGCGGCGTCCCCGTCGCCGTCCTCAACGACGCCGACGCGGCCGGACTGGCCGAGATGACGTTCGGCGCCGGCAAGGGGGCGAATGGCACCGTGCTCCTCCTGACGTTCGGGACGGGCATCGGCAGCGCGCTCTTCACCGACGGCCACCTCGTGCCCAACACGGAGTTCGGCCACATAAAGTTCGACAAGCGGATCGCCGAGCACGTCGCGGCGGACTCGATCCGCTCGAAGGAGCACCTGTCGTGGGAGCGCTGGGCGAAAAAGCGCGTGCGACCCGTGCTGGCGATGTACGAGTTCATCCTCTCCCCCGACCTCATCATCGTCGGCGGTGGCGTCAGTCGACCCGACCGGTGGGAGCAGTTCGGGAAGTTCTTGGACACGAAGGCCCGGATCGTCCCCGCCGCCCTCGGTAACGAGGCGGGCATCGTCGGCGCGGCGCTCGCGGCCCGGCGCATGCTGAAGGGGTAGGGCTCGCGGGGACGGGGGTCCAGGGAAATGGGAATCGGGCAGATGGCGGCGCCAGTCGGCGCGATCATGTCCTGCCTCTCCGTTGGCTCTGCCGGTTCCCATCTCCTCCCCCCGCTATCCGTGATCGAGCTTGACCGCGACGCCCCGCTTCCCCTCGCCGAGCAGCTCGTCGAGGCCATGCGGTACGAGATCGCCTCGGGCCGGTACCGGCCGGGGGCCCGGCTGCCCTCGACACGGCAGCTCGGGGACCAGCTCGGGATCTCGTTCCACACGGTCCGCAAGGGGTACCAGCGACTGGCCGAGGAGGGCATCGTCGACGTCCGGCGGGGCGGCGGGTACATCGTCGTCGAGCGCCAGGCGCTGTCCCGGGCCGAGCGGCTGGAGCGGGGGGCCGGCGTCGTCGAGGAGGCGCTACACAAGCTGGTCGGCCTCGGGCTCAGCGACGACGAGGTGGACTACGTCGTCCAGGAGGGGCTGCAGTTTTTCGAGCGGCCGGGGCCGAGGCGGACGCTCGTGTTCGCGGCGGGCTACCGGGAGCTGGCGGAGAGCGGAGCGGAACAGGCCGGGGCCGCGCTCCAAGAGCGGGTGACGCCGTCGTTGCTCACGGAGCTCACCGCGCTCGATGCGCTCGACGGGCTCGTCGTCGCCCTCCCCGATCTCCGCGCAGCCCGCCGCGCACGCCCGCAGGCCGAGATCGTCGGCGCGGCGGTCGAGTACCCGCTCGACGTGTTGGAGCAGATCGCGCGGCTGGGGCCCGGCGAGTCGCTCGGGCTCGTCACGCGGCACGCCGACGCCGTCGCGCCGCTCTCCGACGAGCTCCGCCAGCGGACGGGGTTTGCCGGCCCGCTCCTCGGCCTGCCCGTCGACGCCGACCGGCGGCAGCTCGAGACGGTCGTCCGCCAGTCGGCGTTCGTGGCGTTCACGCCGCAGGCCCGCCGGCGCGTCCGCCCCGTGCTGACGGCGCTCGACACGCCCAACGCCGAGCTGGCGCCGACGCTGGCGCCGGCCTCGCTCGCCCGCCTCCGCGACGCCCTGGCGGTGTGAGGGAGACAAGGAGCGGTCCCTGTCGAGACGGCGGAACGCGTCCGACGGCCGGACCGCCTCCCCCGACGACCGGGCCCCGGGGGCTTCCCGACTCCCGCACACGGGACGGGCCCCTCACCCCAACGTCGACCGTTCCTCGGTGGTGGGCCTCTCCTCGTTGGCGTCCGGGGCCGCGTCGGCGGCCACCTCGAGCTCGTCGGACGCGGCGTCGGTCGCGGCGCCGTCGCCGGAGGGCGCCTCCTCTTCCGCCTGGTCGGGGTAGCGGACGCGGAAATGGTAGATGCCGCAGAGGAGCCCGTGGAACGCCTCCTTGATCCGCGCGAGGTCCGCGAACGTGAGCGCGGACTCGTCGAGCTGGCCGTCGGCGACCCGGGCCGCGACGATGGCGTCGATGAGCGACTCCAGCCGCCTCGGCGTCGGCTTCGAGAGGCTCCGCGAGGCGGCCTCGACCGAGTCGGCCAGCATGACGATGGCCTGCTCGTTCGTCTGCGGCCGCGGGCCCGGGTACCGATAGTCCGACTCGTCGACGACCGACGGGTCCTCCTCGGCCTCCTGCGCCTTCCGGTAGAAGTACTCGATGAGTCCCGTCCCGTGGTGGCTCGCGATAAAGTCGATGACGACCTCCGGGAGGTTCTGCTCCCGACCGAGTTGGACGCCCTCCTTGACGTGCGCCGCGATGACAAGCGCGCTCATCGACGGCTTCAGCTTCTCGTGCGGGTTGTCGCCGGGCTGCTGGTTCTCGATGAAGTACTCCGGCTTCAGCATCTTGCCGATGTCGTGGTACAGCGCGCCGACGCGAGCCCGGAGCGCGTTCGCGCCGACCGCGTCCGCGGCGGCCTCAGCGAGGTTGGCGACCTGGAGCGAGTGGTTGAACGTGCCCGGCGCCTGCATCGACAGCTTCTTCAGGAGCGGCCGGTTCGTGTCGGAGAGCTCGAGGAGGGTCATGTCGGTCGTCACGCCAAAGACGCGTTCCATGCCCCAAAGGACGGGCGCCGCGAGCAGGATGAGCGCGGCGTTGACGGCGACGGCGACGAGGTCCGCCCAGAAGTCGGACGTGAACGGGTCGGCGCGGAGCAGCTCGTGGCCCAGCAGGACGAGGGCGTACGCGAGGAGCACGAGGCCGGCCGAGGCGAGGATCTGACTCCGGTTCTTAACGTCGCGGACAGAGAACACGGCCAGCACGCCGACAATGAGCGTGGCGAACGTGAACGGGAAGTTGTACCCAAACGCGAGCCCGCCGATCGCCGCCAGCGTCAGGGTCGCGAAGCTCCCCACGCGGCTGTCGAACACGATCGTCAGCAGGATCGAGGCCAGCGAGACCGGCACCACGTAGATCGCGCCCCCCCACTCCACGGCCCCCGCGACGAGGTACCCGAAGATGACCGCGCCAAGGACGATGCACGCCAGGGTGAACTGGCGGAGGTCGGCGAAGAGGGTCGGGCGGAGGAGGTACGTGTAGAGGAAGAACAGGGCGATCGCCGAGAACACGAGGATCGTCCGGCCGAGGACCGTCACGATCCACTTCTTGTCGCCGCTCCGCTCGCGCTGCGCGTAGTCCAGCGACTGGAGCATCTCCCAGCGCTCCTGCGTGACCTCGTCGTAGCGCCGGATGATGATCTGGTTCTCCCGCACGCGCCCGCGCGTGGGGAGGACCGACTGGAGCGTCTGCTCGCGCATCCGCTGCGTAGCCTCCGCGTCGTAGACCAGCGACGGGTCGAGCACCGAGGCGAACAGGGCCGCGCCGATCGCGACGGTGTCCGGCTTCTGCGGGAACGCTGCGAAGAGGCTCCTTCGAGCCAGCGTCGACGCCTGGTTGTAGCCGACGACGTCGCTCCGCTGTCGCTCCGTCTCGCTCCGCTCCTCGATGTCCTGCACGAGCAGCGTCGGGGCGCGCACGGAATCGATCGGGACGTCGAGGACGCCGCGGGCCAGCAACTCGCGCGCGATCCGGCCGGCCTCGCCGAGCAGACGGTCGTCGAGCGTCGGCCCACCGGCCCGGCCCGTCGCCACGTCGTAGGCGGAGGCCAGGAGGAGCTGCCACTGGCGCGGGCTGAGGCTCAGCGTCAGCGCCTCCCGCTGCGTCAGGTACTGGACCGAGTCGCGGCGGACGGCCGCGCGGAGCGCGTCGATGTCGGGCGGCGTCTCGCGGTCGGGGTCCGCCTCGCGGGCGTCGGCGAGGCGCGCGCCCGCCTGACGCCAGTCGACGTAGGCCACGAAGGCCGAGTCGAGCCGGGCGTCGACCGAGTCGAGCCGGGCGAGCGTCTGCGCTAGGGCCTCCGGCCGCTCCCGGAAGATGGGGGACTCCGAGCGGAGGACCGAGTCGCGGCGCGACGCGAACGTCGAGTCGGGCAGCCGGATCGAGAAGTCGAACGGCGCGACGACGTCGTCCTGCTGCCACACGTCGCCGGGCTCGGCGGTCCCGTCGTACACCGTGACGTTGGGGAACGCGAGGAGGGCGAGCGTCGCGAGCGCGAGGAAGAGGCCGACGCGAGAGAGCACCTCCTGCCGCGACATCCTGGGCGTTTCGCGCTCAGGGCGACGGTCCGCACGGAGCCCCGCCCGGCGGGAGTACCGGCCGGGCTTGGGCGAGAGACCGAGGCGGTCGAGGAAGCTCATGGGCTCGTGGGACGCTCCGCCGCCGCATCGGCTCCCGCGTGGCGGAGCGCGAGCAGGCTGCCGAGCACGACCATGAACACGCTGCCGATCACGGGGTAGAGCGGCCACGCGACGGCCCGGAGCCCCAGCGTGTCGCGAATGGCCGCCGACGGGCGCCAGTCGAGCGTCCACGAGCTGGTCTCGGTGCTCCACCAGAGCCCGAAGATCAGGAGCACCATCGCCGCGATCGTGACCACGAACGCGACCATCGCGTCCGTCTGGCGGGCGCGGCGGGACAGGAGGCCCAGGGCGAACGCCCCGAGCAGGCCGCCGTACGTGAACCCGGCGATCCCGAGGCCTAGCTCGACGACCGGGTTGTCGAGGCCGGTGAACAGCATCGCGAAGCCGACGAACACGCCGGCCCACACGAGCGTGAGCACGCGGCTGAGCGCGAGCGCCTTCTCCGGCGTCTCGGGCGCGTGGCCGAACCGCTCCAACAAGTCCATGAGCGTCGAGCCCGCGAGCGCATTGAGCGACGACGACAAGGTGCTCATGGCCGCGGCCACGATGCCGGCCAGCAGCAGCCCCCGAAGCCCGGGCGGCATCTCGTTGAGGATGTACATCGGGAACACCTCGTCGCCGCGCGTCAGGCCGAGGTCGGCGAGGGGGGCACCGCCGTAGTGGACCCACAGCATCAGCCCGACCAGCAAGAACAGGGCGAACTGGACCGCGACGACGATCCCGCTCCAGACCATCGCCTTCCGGCCCTCCTCGAGGGTGCGGCACGCCAGGATCCGCTGGACGATGAGTTGGTCGGTCCCATGCGAGGCCATCGAGAACACGGCGCCGCCGAGGACGGCGACCGGCAACGCGTACGGCGAGGTGAGCATGACCCCGAGGCCGTCGGCCATCCCGAGGTCGAGGAGCTGGAGCTTGCCCGCCTCGGCGGCCGCGGCCCAGGACCCGGCCATCGGGGATACGGCCAGGAGGACGACCGCCAGGACGGCTCCGCCGACGTAGATCCCCATCTGGACCACGTCCATCCACACCACCGCCTTGAGGCCGCCGACGTACGTGTAGGCCGCCGTCACGACGCCGATCGCGAGGATCACCGTCGGGTACCCGACCTCGAACCCGGCCGCGCGGGCGACCACCTGGATCGGGATCGCCGTCGCGAACAGGCGCACGCCGTCGGCCAGCAGCCGCGTGACGAGGAACGTGACCGACGCGAGCCCCCGCATCCCGTCGCCGAAGCGGTCGCCGAGGAACGCGTAGGCCGTCTGGAGCTCCCCACGGAAATACCGAGGCAGGAGAACGTAGGCCACCACGACGCGCCCGATTACGTAGCCGATCGTGAGTTGGAGGAACGTCAGCGCGCCCCCGTACGCCACGGCAGGGACACCGATGACGGTCAGCGTGCTGGTCTCCGTCGCGACGACCGAGAAGCAGACGGCCCACCACGGGAGGTCGCGGCCGCCGAGGAAGTAGTCCCGCGTCGAGGTCTGCCGCCCGCCGGCCTTGAGGCCGAAGGCGACGATGCCGACGGCGTAAAGCACGAGGACGGCGAAGTCGAGCGGCGTGAGCACGGGCTAGCGGGCGGGGAGGACCGGCGGGTCGAGACGGGCGAGGAGCCGGCGGAGAGCGCCGGCGGCGGAGGCTGCGTTGGGCTCGCCCTGGATCATGAGGTCGTAGAACGCCTCGCGGTCGGGGTGATGGCGGCCGATGCGGACGGCGGCGGGCGAGCCGCCCGCCAGCAGTGCGGCCCCAAGATCGCCCGGATCGGCGAGGTTGAGGGCCACGTCCGGAGGGGGCGTCCAGAGCTTGGCGCGGACCGCCGCCGTCGGGAGGCGCCGCCAGTCGCGGTCGTCGTCGCCCAGGATCTTCACGTCGGGCGCGAACGGGCCTGGCGGATCGGTCCGCAAACTGCCGAGGAGCACCGGACGAACGCGATGCGCGGGCACGTCGAGCCCCGCGAGGAGGTCCCACGTCGCGCGTTGGCCGTCGGCGTCGTTGGGCAGGACGACGAGCACGCGGCGATCGGCCAGGGGCGGCAGCGGGCGCGGCTGGCGAGCCGAAAGGGCCGAGCGGACCGCGCGCTGGGCGAAGCCCTGTCGGACGGCCTCGATCACGACCCGAAGAGGTCGCCCTGCCCCGCCTCGGCGTCGCGGCGGACGACCTCCATGTCGAACCCACCTGTCGCAGCGGAGCCCACCGCCCCTGCCGAGGTGGACTCGGCCAGCACGTCGGCGTCGGCGGCGACCGGGTTCTCGACCGGCTCGATCTCGTCCGTAGGCGGCTCGTCGCCTGGGATCGGAGCGCCGTCGAGGATCGCCCGGAGGCCGTCCTCATCGACGCGGGCGACGCCGAGTTCCTCAGCCTTGGCCAGCTTGGAGCCGGCCGACTCGCCGTAGACCACTAGGTCGGTCTTTTTCGACACGCTGCCGGTCACCTTCCCGCCGGCCTCCTCGACGAGCGCCTTGGCCTGAGGCCGCGTGAGCGTGGGGAAGGTGCCCGTGAGGACCACCGTTTTGCCCGCCAGCGGCGCGGAATCGTCGGCGGCGACGGCCACGCGCTCGCCCGGCTGGCGCAGCGTGTTGACGCCCAGTTCGCGGAGCCGCGCGACCGTCGCCTGGTTGGCCTCGTCCTCGAACCACTCGACCACGCTCTCCGCCACGATCGGGCCGATGCCGTCGATGGCCTCCAGATCCTCGCCGGAGGCGGCGGCCAGTTCGTCGAGACTCGCGTGGTGCGCCACGAGCTCCCGCGCGACGGTCTCCCCGACGTGCCGGATCCCCAGACCGAACAGGAGCCGTGCGAGCGGACGAGACTTCGACGTCTCCAGCCCCGCCAGCACCTTGTCCGCCTTCTTTTCTTTGAAGCCCTCGAGCGCCAACAAGTCGTCGCGGTCGAGCTCATAGAGGTCGGGCAGGTCCTCGATCAGTTCGACGTCGACGAGGAGCGCGGCCCCCTTCGATCCGATCCCGTCGATGTCCATCGCGTTGCGGGCGACGAAGTGCTCGACGGCGCGCTTGAGCTGGGCGGGGCAGCCACCCTCCGTATGGCGGATGTCGACCTCGCCCACAGGCCGCGCCACGGGCTTCCCACACACGGGGCAGACCGTCGGCGGCTCGTAGACCGCCCGGTCCCGGTCCGGTTCGGCGCCGACGGGCCCGACGACGGCCGGGATCACGTCGCCGGCCCGCTTCACCACGACGTCGTCGCCCACGCGTATGTCGCGCGACGTGATGTAGTCGGCGTTGTGGAGCGTGGCCTTCGAGACCGTCACCCCGCCCACCTCGACGGGCTCGAGGATGGCCAGCGGCTTGATGACGCCCGTCCGCCCCACGTTGTGCTCGATGTCGAGGAGCCGCGTCGTGGCCTCCCGGGCCGGAAACTTGAAGGCGATCGCCCAACGCGGTTCCGTCGCGCGAAAGCCCAGGACCTCCTGATAGTCGAGCCGGTCGACCTTGACCACGACGCCGTCGATCTCGTAGTCGAGCGTGTCGCGGTGGTGGGCCCACTCCTCGCAGAACGCCGCGAGCGCGTTCACGTCATCGAACGTCTTCCGCTCTGGCCCCGTGGGGATGCCGAGCGACTGGAGCCAGTCGAGCACGGCCGACTGCCGCTCGGGCACTCCGTCACCCTCGACCGGCCCGATGCCGTACGAATAGAACGCGAGCCCGCGCGAGGCCGTGACCGTCGGATCGAGTTGACGGAGGCTCCCGACGGCGCCGTTCCGCGGGTTGGCGAGCGTCTTCTCGCCGGCCACGACGAGCCGCTCGTTGAGGGCCTCGAACGTCGAGCGCGCCATGTACGCCTCGCCCCGGACCTCGACCGAGGCGGGCGCCCCCGCGGCGAGCCGGAGTGGAATCGCCCGAACGGTCCGCACGTTCGGCGTCACGTCCTCTCCGACGCGGCCGTTGCCGCGCGTGGCGGCGCGCTCCAACACGCCGTCGCGGTACGTGAGGGCGAGCGCGAGGCCGTCGATCTTGAGCTCCGCCACGAACGTCGGCCGCTCGCCCTCCGCCAGCACGCCCTCGAGGCCCTTGAGGACGCGGTCGACCCACGCGCGGAGGTCGTCGACGTCGAAGGCGTTGCCGAGCGAGAGGAGCGGGACCGGGTGCTCAACCTTCCGGAACGCGTCGAGCGGCGCGCCCCCCACGCGGTGGGTCGGCGAGTCGGGCGTGACGAGGTCGGGATGGGCCGCCTCGACGGCGCGGAGCGCGTGGTAGAGCCGGTCGTACTGCGTGTCGCCGACGAGGCTCTCGCCATCGGTGTAGTACGCGCGGCTGAGGCCGCGGACGACCGGGCGGAGCTCGTCCGCGAGCGCAGCGGCGGCGTCTCGATCGAGGGCGTCGAGCGCGGTGTCGTCGAGGCGGGCGAGGAGGTCGAGCGCGGGGCCGACGAGGTCCATCTACTCGAACGCGGTCGGGTCCTCGGCCGGCGGGGCTGCGCCCTCAGCGGGCGTCGGCGGAGCTGCCGCACTGGCCGTCGCGAGGGAGTCGAGGATCCGCTGGCCCGTCTGCCGATCGATGCGGAGCGGTCGCCCGCTCTGGGGCGTGAACCGCTGGCCCTGGAACTCGACGGTCGCCTCGGAAAAGTCCTGGCTCGGGTCCTCGCCCCAGAGGACGAGCGAGGAATCCGCCTCGTAGGTCTCCGAGTTGCCAGACTCGATCCAGTACGGCCGCCGGTCACCGTTGTCGACGGTCACGCGGAACGACTGGAGCCCGTCGCCGCCCGCCGTGACCGCGGCGCGGATCGGGAACTGGAGGCGCGGCCCGCCCGCGGCGGCGCCCGCCCCGATGCCGGACGAGTCGATGGCGACCGGCTCGGCGTCCGCGTCGGCGCTGACCGCGACCGTATCGGCGGCGTCCTCGCCGTCGTCGTCTCCCGCAAAGATGAGGAAGTAGAACGCAAGACCCAGGGCCACCACCACGATGCCGAAGAGGGCCAGGATGGTCGTCCAGTTCTTGTCGAACGAGTGGCGGGCCGTCGGGACCGCCGGCCGGTTGACGCGGGCCTGCGCGAGCGTCTTCGGGGGCTCCGGAGCGGGACGGCTCTCGGGCGAGGGCGCCTGGCGGAGCGCCTGGACGGCTGGGGGCGACGCGGCCGCGCCGGCCGCGCGGCCGCGGTCCTGGGACGCTGGGTCCTCCGGCGCCGGTTCTGAGGGCTCGCGGCGAGGCGCCGAGGCGGGCGGGGCGGGCCGGGGGGCGTCCGCCTCAGACGATCCGGCGGACCGCTGTGGAGGCGGCTCGGAGCCGGGCTCGTAGTCCGGGTGGAGGCTGCCTCGGTAGCTCCCCGACTTCTGCTCCCCGTAGGCCGCGACGACCGCGCTCGGCGCCAGCCCGACGGCCTTCGCATACGACTGGAGCAGGTTCTTGAGGTAGACCTCCCCGTAGGTCGGGTCGCCGACGAGGTCGCCGTCCTCGAACCGACGGAGCACGTCGACGGGGATCCGCGTCTGCTGTTGGATGTCACTCAGCGAGAGGCCCTTGGCATCGCGGGTGGCGCGGAGGTCGGCTTCGAACGATCCGGAGGGCACGGGCGGGGTGGCGGGGCGGACGGAAGGTAGCGATGTCGGCCCCACGTGACGGGCAGCCCTGCGGTTCCCCGGCGGCTCCAAACGACGCGCGGCCCGGCTCATGGTGAGCCGGGCCGCGCCGGGTCGGGTAGGCGGGATTTGAACCCACGACCCCCAAGCCCCCAGCTTGGTGCGCTACCTGGCTGCGCCACTACCCGGGGTCCGCGTCTGCGGGGCGCCAAAACTAGGGCCCCGCTCAAAGGCGTCGCAACACGTCCGCCAAAAACGCACGCAGGTCTTCCAGCGACTCCCGCGGCAGCTCGGCCAGGGCCTCGCGGGTGACCGCCTCCCCCTCGGCATCGCGCTCGAGCACTTGGCGGGCGCCCTCGAGCGTGTACTTCTCTTCGTGGACGAGGTGCTGGATGCGCCGGACGAGCTCGATGTCCGGCTCGGTGTAGGCCCGGTTGCCGGCCCGGTTCTTCTTGGGCTGGAGGTCGGGGAACTCGCTCTCCCAGTAGCGGAGGACGTGGGGCTTGAGGCCCGTCATCTCGCTCACCTCGCGGATGGAGTAATACAGCTTGCGGATGCCGGACGCCATGGTGAGGATCGCGTGCGGACCAACGGCGGAGGGCAGGGGCGTCGGGCGACGCGGTACGTTCGGCGGGTCTCCCCCCGCTGCCGTGTCGCGTCCGTCGCTCGCCCCCGAGGTCGGCCTGCTGGCCGTGGTCCTGGTGTGGGGAGTCAACTTCGCGATCATTAAAGTACCACTCGAGGTCGCCCCGCCCTTCACGGTCAACCTGCTCCGGTTCGGCGTGTCGTTCGCGGTGCTCGGAGGGCTTCATCTCCGCCAGTGCCACGTCCGGGGGGTCCCGACGACCGTGACCTTCGTCGCCGGTGGGCCAGCGGTGGTCGGCCTCGGGCTCCTCGGGATCCTCCTCTACCAGGCAGGTTTCATCCTCGGAATCGACCGCGTCTCGGCGAGCACGGGGGCCCTCGTCATCGCGTCGAGCCCCGGATGGACGTCCCTCACGGCGCACCTGCTTCGGCACGAACGGCTCCTTGCGCTCGGCTGGGTCGGGATTGTCGTCAGCCTGCTCGGCGTGGGGCTCGTGATCGCGGGCAACCCCGGCGCGGCGTTCGAGGGCGACGGGTCCGGCCTGGCCCTCATGCTGTTCGCGGCGCTCGCGTGGGGCGTCTACACGGCGCTCGCCCGACCGCTCCTGCAACGCGGGGCCACGGCGGTCGGCCTCACGTTCTGGGGCATTGTCGTGTCGGCCCCGGGCCTCGTCGCCCTCGCCATCCCGGAGTTCGGTGGCGTCGACTGGCGGGCGTTCGGCCCGGCCGAGATCGCGGCCCTCGTGTTCTCCGGCGGCCTCTCGACCGGCCTCGCGTACGCGATCTGGAACCACTCGGTGCTCCGCGCCGGCGCGTCGCGGACGGCGGCGTTCTCGAACCTCGTCCCGGTCGTCGGCGTGATTGCCGGCATCGTGCTCCGGGGCGAGACGGTGACGTGGCCCCAGGCGGTGGGCGGGGGGCTCGTCGTGGTCGGCGTCATCGTAGTTCGTCGCCTCGGCGTGGCGCCACTGGTCTCGGCTGAAGCGACTGAAGCAGCCGACCGTGCGGTCCACGCGTCGTAGGTTGGCGGCATGCGCGCGCTCCTCCTTCTGACCGTCGGCCTCGTCGTGGCGACGCCGGCCGGCGAAGCTCAGGGCGTGCCAACGGATTCGGCTCGGTCCGTCGTTCCCTACGGACTCGCCACGACGTACGGCGAGCTTCAGGCCGAGCGCCGTCAGCTCCGCCGCCTCCCGCCGGATCCCGCCGAGGCGGAGCAGACCGGCGACCCGATGCTCGGCATCGGCCAGCTCGTCGTGGACGAGACGGTCTCCCGGTCCGGGAGCTACTTCTACGACGTCTTCTACCGGCTTTGGAGCCCGCCCGAGGACTCCAGGTTCATGAGCGTCGTCCTCTCGGAGCAACCGCTGCCGGGCCAGGGGACGCTCGTCGCGATCCGTCTCGACGGCGAGCTCGTGTTCCAGGCCCGCCTCTCCCCCCGAGAGGAAGAAGCGGAGCAGTTGGCCCGCCAAGCCGTCGTGTTCGTGCTCCGCCGCCTGCCTCGAGGCGAGGAGTAGCTCCCGCCCCGGCTTGCCCCTTTTGATCCGCCCGACGTAACGTCTGGCGCCCCCCTGACGCCCCGATGCGCCGCCTGATCGCCCTTCCGTTCGCCCTCGCGCTGTTCGCCGCCGCCCCGGCCGGGGCCCAGCAGCTCCTCTACCAGCCGACGAACCCGGCCTTTGGCGGCTTCACAACCAACTACAGCTGGCTCGTCCAATCCGCCCAGCTTCAGAACCGGTTCGAGGACGAGGACGCCGGAATCGGGCGCGACCCTCTGGCGGATTTCGAGACCACCCTCCAGCGGCAGATCCTCAACCAGCTCTCCCGCGAGCTCATCGCGGATCGGTTCGGCGACCTCGACCTGTCGCAACCCGGCACGTTCAGCTTCGGCGACTTCCAAGTCGAGGTCATCCCCGGCCTCGACGGGGTCTCCGTCCGCGTCTTCAACCTGTTGACCGGGGAAGAGACCATCGTCACGATCCCGAACAGCTTCTAGTCCCCCGCCCCGTGCGTCTTGTCCTCCTCGGCCTCGTCTTGGCCGCCCTCTCCGGCTGCACCGCCCGCTACCTCCAGCCGTTCGAGGTGGAGTCGCCGAGGACCGCCGCGCCGCGGACGGCCGTCACCGACATCCTCGAATCGGTCCCCACTCCGGCCGACCCCGTCGTCGTGGCGGTCTATCGGTTCCGAGACCAGACCGGCCAGTACCGCGCGCTCGCCAACGTCTCGACCTTCTCCACCTCGGTGACGCAGGGGGCCACGAGCATTCTCATGCGCGCGTTGGAGGACTCCCAGTTCTTCGTCCCGATCGAGCGGGAGGGCCTGTCCAACCTCCTCAACGAGCGGCAGATTATCTCCTCGACGCGGCAGCAGTACTCGGGTCCCGAGGGCGAGGGGCTCGGGCCGCTCCCGCCGCTTCTCTACGCGGGCGTGCTCCTCGAGGGCGGGATCATCGGGTACGACTCGAACCTCATCACGGGCGGCGCCGGCGTGCGCCTGCTCGGCGCGGGCGGTAGCGGCGAGTTCCGTCAGGATCAGATCACGGTGTACCTCCGTGCCGTCTCGGTCCAGACCGGTCGCGTGCTCAAGACGGTCCACACGACCAAAACGATCGTCTCCCAGAAACTGGATGGCGGCGTGTTCCAGTTCGTCGACACGCAGACGCTCCTCGAGTCCGAGGTCGGGTACTCGACCAACGAGCCGCCCGTCTTGGCGGTGACCGCAGCGATCGAGGAAGCCGTCGTGTCGCTGGTGGTCGAGGGGGCTCGCGACGGGCTGTGGGCCTTCCAGGGTCCCAACGACTCAAACACCCGCGACTTCTTGTCGGCCTACGACGCCCGGGTCACAGCCGATGCTCGGCGTGACGTGTTTGACCGCGAGCCCTTGGACCGCGAGCGCGAGGCGGTCGCGATCGGGCTCGGCGCTGGCCTTGGCCAGATCGAGAGCGACTACGCCGGTCCCAGCCCCCAGCCCGTCGGCTCGCTCACCATCGATTTCCCCGTCCTGGGCGGCGCCTCGTTCGGCGTCCGCGGGGAGGGCGGGCTCATTGACGTGAACGACGAGGCCGTCTTCTTCGGCGCGGCCTCAGCCCTCCTTCGGACCCGCCTCCTCCCTTCCGCCCAGACCACGCCGACCCTCTCATTCGGGCTCGGCGCTCTGTTCGCCCCCGACGTCCCGAACGTCACTGGCCCGTTCATCTACGGCTCAGCATTGGCCGGGATCGAATCGCGGCTCTCCCCAAGCGTTGGCCTGTTCGTGGAGGGCGGCGTCGATTACCCCTTCAGGGAAGGCCTCGACGGCCTCAAGGGCTCCGGTGGGATCAACGACAACATCTGGATCGGCCGTGGAGGATTCGTCTTCTATACGTCGTTCTGAACGGCCTCTCATATTGAGACGGATGCCTGGGCCAGCCTAGGCAGCATGTGCCAACATGCGTGTTGAACGGGCGCGAGCAGCGTCAACGGCCGGTGACCCGTCCCGGCGGTGGAGGAGACCCTGCGATGGGCCACCCGAGGGGCGACGCGTCACAGTCGAAGTGTCTCACGGTGAGATCCCGGGACACGATGTGAGAGGGGAATACGGCCCGAGGGATTCATTTCCTCTCGATGGGCTTGATTGTTTCCCTACCTGACCGCTATCTACTGCCGTGCCTCGAACGGTTAGTCCTTCTCCGGGAAAGTGACCCAACAGGCACGTTTCGCTGGCCCAACTCCAGAGCGGTCCGACCGCCCCCACCACCTGAGGCACCGGCGAGTCGCCCCCGGCGACCCCATCCCCTTCCCCAGGCCTCCGGTTTTATGCGCACATGTCCGCCTGTCGGCGCCGTCTCGGCTCCGGCACGATCCGCCCCACTCATCGGTGGCGCTCGCGAGCATGCGAACACGGCAGGGACGGGCACGTCGTCGGTGCACTCGTCACGGATCGGTACGGCCGCAGACCCGTCGCGGACGGCTCCTCGACCCGAGCGAACATCCGCCCCCGGTAGCGCTTTCGCCCGTGGTGCCCGCCTCGTTGCTCTGGTCGTCGGGCTTTCCGTTGGGACGTCGGCGTTCGGGCAGGCTGGCGTGTCGGTCGACCAAGAGGGCGGATTCAACGAGGCTCTCGTCAGCCAGACTGGCGCCAAGCACGTGGCGACGATCTCGACCCTCAGCGCCGCTACGCGCGCCGAGCGGGGCAACGCGGCGCGAATCCTCCAGACGGGCACCGAGGCCGATGAGGCCATCATCCGCCAGGGTCTTGGCACCCGGACCAACGGCGCCGACGCCACGATTGAGCAGGCGGGTGGGGGAGGCAACTTCGCCCTGATCGACCAGAACGTGACGTTCGGGGCCACGCGCGTCGCTTCCGTCATCCTTCAGGACGGGATCGGCAACAGCGCCTCGACCTACCTGGTCTCTGAGCTCAGCTTGGACGACGCAACGCGGATCGTCCAGTTTGGCACGAACAACTCCGCCACGCAGTCGAAGGAGAGCGCGCGCGGCGGCTCCCTCACGATTGAGCAGGACAACTCGCTGTCGGGGTCGAGTGACGGCAACGTCGCGTCGCAGCGAGCCCATGGCTCCACCTCCGCGGTCCTCCTGATCCGCCAGGTCGGTGCAGGGAACGAGGCGATCCAGGACATCCTCGACGCGACGACGGCGACCACGCTTCAGCACGGCAGCGACAACCTCGCGACGATCCGGACGCTCTCCGGCACGCTCAACGACCTCCGAATCGAGCAGGGCTCAGCCCTCTCCCCCGCGGATGGGAACGTCGCCCACCTCCTCGCCAGCGGCTCCGGCAACATGGCCGTTGTCCTCCAGGCGTCGGACGGGAACTGGGTGAACGCCGAGCTCTCCGCGGGCGCCTCGCTGTCGGTGACCCAGGACGGGCTCGTTGGGAGCCAACTGGTCGGGATCACCGGCGGCAGCCTCGATCCGAGCGCGGCAGCCCGGCTCACAGACGGCAGCATCCTCACCCTCGTCCAGACCGGCGGCGGCGCGAACGTCGCGGCCGTCGACCTCTCGGCCGGAGGGATCGCCACGATCACGCAGGACGGGTACAACAACACAGCCCTCGTCATCCAACGCTAGGCGCCCTGCGCCGAGCAGGCGGTCGGTAAGACGACCGCCCGCTCTTCCCAGACACGGCGTGTACGCCGGAGGGGCTCACCGCCCCGCGGGACTCGCGGCTCCGCCGCACCCAATGCCCAACCGGGCTTCTCTTCCCCACACATCCCCAGGAACATGCGCATCCTACTCACTCTCGCACTCGCCGTCGGCTTGACCGCCGCGGTTAGTGCGCAGAATACCTCGTCTACGACGCAGACTGGCACGGGCCACACGTCGAACATCAACCAGGTTGGGGCCAACGATGCCACCGTCGTCCAGGCCGGCATGGACAACGTCTCCGACATCAACCAGGACGGCTCGAACATCGCCTTGGTCGACCAGGACGGCTCCAATGAGACCGCCGACATCGACCAGATCGGCGCCGGCAACGAGGCCGAGGCCCTCCTCGGCACGTTCACCTCTGGCAGCGACGGCAACGACGCCGTCATCGTCCAGGACGGCGATGGCAACTACGGCCTCGTGTTCAACGACGGGACCAACAACGACGCTACCATCACGCAGACCGGCAACGACAACGAGGCCGGAGTGATCGCTGGCCTCGTCGTCGCCGACGCTGACAACGTGGCGACGACAACCCAGACCGGCGACAGCAACAGCTCGCTCGTCTTCCAGGCCGGACTCCGCAACACGTCGAGCATCAACCAGACGGGCAACGGCAACACGGCCGACGCCGATCAAGGTGGGGAGGACAACATCGCCACGACCGACCAGACTGGCGATGGGAACTCGGCCAGCGCCAACCAGGGCGGCCTGACTAACAACTCGGACATCGACCAGGACGGCAACGGGAACAGCGCGACGACGCTTCTCGCGACATTCTTCGGCGCCAACAACGACGCCATCGTGGACCAAGACGGCGACGACCACTCGGCGTTCGTCTTCAACGACGGTGAGAACAACGACGCCTTCATCACGCAGACGGGCACGAACAACGACGCGACGGTGATCGCCGGCTTTGCCTCAACCGACGCCAACAGCGTCGCCGAGATCGACCAGTCGAACACGGGCAACACCGCGACGGTCTTCCAGGGCGGCGAGAGCCAGTATGCCGACGTCAACCAGGGGGGCGACTCCGACACGGCCACCGTCGATCAGTCCGGCGACAGCAATGAGGCCTACGTCGACCAGGGCGCGACCTTCTCGCCGAACAGCAACAGCGACGCCACGATCACCCAGACGGGCTCGACCGGCGTCGCCATCATCTTCCAGGGTGGCCCCGGCGACCTCATGACCAGCGACATCACGCAAGGTGGCGGCGCGGACAACTTCGCGGTCTCCGACCAGTACGGCGCGGGCCACTCGGCCAGCCAGACGCAGGACGGTGGCGACAACTACTCGGAGGTTCTCCAGTTCGGCGGCTCCGACAACACGGCGACGGTCTCGCAGACCGGCGACCTCAACTTCTCGGCGGTCTTCGACTCCGGTTCGACCAACACGGCGGACGTGACCCAGAACGGCACCTCCAACGCCGCGAACGTCAACCTCGCCACCTCGGGCAACAGCGCGACGGCGACTCAGACGGGCAGCCTCAACGTGGTCGACCACGACATGGGCACCATCTTCGGGAGCGGCAACGACGTGACCTCCACGCAGACCGGCTCCGAGAACTACGCCCGTGCGTTCAACGACGGCACGAACAACGACGCGTCGATGACCCAGCAGGGCAACGACAACTTCGCCTACGTCATCGCTGGCTTCGCCCTCAGCGACGCCGACAACTTCGCGCTCTTCCACCAGAAGGGCGACGGCAACACCGCCGACGTCCTCCAGACGGGGAGCGACAACGTCGCCCACGTCCGCCAGTTCGGCGACGGCAACACGACCACCGTCACCCAATCCGGCTCGGGCAACACCGCCCGTGAGCGGACGGCCACTGGCGTCGACAACACCGTCGCGTTCACGCAGAGCGGCTCGGACAACTTCGCCCGCTGGCGCGTCTGGGGCGACAACAACGACGTCGACATCAACCAGGTCACGTCGGGCAACACCGTCAGCCTCGACGGCCGTGGCAGCGCGCCCACAGCGCCGGTCGTCGGCGTCGACGGCAACATCATCGACGTCGATCAGATCGGTGGCGACGGCAACTACATCGACGGGTTCTTCGTCGATGGGTCCTCGGGCAACACGATCACGATCCTGCAGGACGGGACCGGCAACTCGGTCGTCGGCGGGACGAACGGCTACGGCCTCTGGATGGTCGGCGACGGCAACAGCCTCACGATCACGCAGACCGGCAACGGCCACACGGCCGATCACACGGCGCTCGGCGACGGCAACACGACCGTCATCACGCAGAACTAGCGTCCGCGCCTCTGTGGGGCGGCCTGGTCCGCCTCGCTGGGCCGGCGGTCGGTAACACGGCCGCCGGCTCTTTCCCTCCCAGTCCTCCCGATGCGCCTGCTTCTCCTCGCCGCGTTCTTCGCGGTCCCGCTCGCCCACGCACAGTCAGGCGAAGCGTTCGTCCAGCAGGCCGACATCGTCCTCTCGGCCGAGGTCGACGAAGCAATCGCCTCCGGCGCCACGGCCGACGAGGCGCTCGCCCGGGCGCTCGTCGGCGCACCGGAGTCCTCGAACGTCGCCGTCGTCGACCAGCGCGGTGCGGGCAACGTCGTCCGGATGCTCCAGGACGGCACGGGCAACCTCGCCAGCGTGGTCCTCGCTGGTGCGTTCAATCAGCTCGACCTCGTGCAGGCCGGCCGCGACAACGTGTTCGTCGGTGACATCGTCGGGGACGGCAACCGGCTGGTAAACTCCTCCCAGCTCGGGGACGGCAACTCCTACTCTCTCTTTCTAGAGGGCGTCAACGGCACGACTCACTCTTTGTATCAGGTGGGGGACGACAATGCGGCCGTGCAGTACGTCGGGCCAGGGCTCCTGCCCGCGTCGATCGAGCAGCGCGGGGGCGCGGAGGTCACGATCGTCCGTCGATGACCGATGCCCGTTTGGGTCCCGGGCGCTAGTTTGCGACGTCTTCCCCCCGCCCCGATGCCCGCCCGTTTTTTCGCGCTCCTCGTTCTCGTCGCCGTCACCCTGACGGCTTGTAAAGACGGCCTCGTCGAGCCCGAGCGCTTCGGGACGGTGCAGGGGATCGTCCAGGACTTCGAAACGGGCGCGCCGATCGTGGGCGCCAGCATCACGACCAGTCCCGCGACCAGCTCCATCACCACAAATCAGGACGGCGGCTTCTCGTTTGACGACATCATGACGGGGTCGTACACGATCTCGGCGTCGCGCAACGGGTACGACTCGGGGACCACGACGGTCTCGGTTCGAGAGGACCGTGTGACGCAGGCGACGGTCTTCCTACGCCCCGACACCGACGGGGGGCCGGACGTCCTCTTCGGCGCCGAGGTCCTCAACTTCACGAATGAGACGTTTACGGCCGACAGCTCGTTTGTGACCGTCGAGTACCGCGCGCTCAACAACGGCAACGACGTCGTCGACGCGTACGAGGTGTACTTCCGCATCGACACGGACCGCGGGCCATTCTATCAGGAGATCGGGGGGACCGACCTCGGCGCGGGTGAACAGGACGTCGGGTCGTTCCGGAAGCGACTGCTCGGCGCCGTCGCCCAGGTCGTCGTGGTTGAGGACACGAACATTGACGTCGAGGAGACGACCACGGGCGGCACGACGCGCTAGGCCCCGACCACTTCGAAGGTGGAGCCCGTCACGGGCTCCTTCCGCACCTCGATCCGGACGGGGAACGCGTCCTTGATCTCGTCGAGGTGCGTGATCACGAGGATCGTCTCGAAGTCGTCTTGAATGGCCCGGATCGCCCCGATTAGTCGCTGGAGGCCTTCCGCGTCCTGCGTCCCGAAGCCCTCGTCGATCACGAGCGTCCGGATCTGCGTGCCCGACCTCTCGGCGAGCATCTGGCTGAGCGCAATTCGGAGCGCGAAGTTGACCCGGAACGCCTCGCCGCCGGAGAACGTCTCGTAGGATCTGGAGACGCCCTGGTCATCCGTGATCCGAATGTCGAGGGTTTCTTTGGTGCCACCGCCCGTCTTTTTGTCCTTCAGGGTTTCGAGGGCCACGCGGGTGCGGCCGCGAGTGAGGCGGTCCAAGAGCGTGTTGGCGCGTGCCTCGATCTCGGGCAGCGTCTCCTCGATGATGAGCGACGGGATTCCGTTCTTGCCGAACGCTCGGCGGAGATGACCGTAGAGCGCTCGCTGCCTCTTGACCTCGCGGAGCTCGGACTTGACGTCGGCCCGCCGCTGACGGTCCCGCTCCGCACGGTCGAGGCGTTCGGTGAGCGCACCGAGGCGGCCTTGGGCGTCGGCGAGTCGCCCCGCCGCGGCCTGCCGCTCGACTTCGGCGGCGTCGCGGTCTCGCTCGGCGCTGGCACGCTCCGAAAGCCGCCCTTGGAGCGCGTCGAGGGCGTCCTGGCGAGACGTCCGCTCGGCGCCCAGGGAGCGTCTCTCCTCGGCCAGCGTCGCACGACGCTCGGCAAACTCGGCGCGCTGGCGGCGCGCGTCGAGGAGGCGTGAGAGTCGGCTCGGCGCGTCGGAGAGCGCGTCGAGCGCCTTCCCGACACGCTCATGCTCGGCGGGGTCGAAGCCGAGGGTTCGGACCTGCTCGTCGAGCGCGTTCATTCGCTTCCCTGCCTCGGCGTTGTGAGCGCCTCGATCGAGCGCCGACCGGCGCTGGTCGAGGGCAGCGGCCTTGAGGTCTCGGTCGGAACGAGACTGGGTGAGACGCTCGGAGGCGACAGTGAGGGCTCGGAGCTGCGTGGCCCAGTGCTCGCGGAGCGCGGCGTCGGCCCGAGACCGGGCGTGGGCCTCCGCATCGTAGGCCGTCTCTTGGAGGTCGTCGGTGAGGGAGGCCCGCTCGGCACGGAGGTCGGGATTGAACGCCTCGACCTCGATCGTCCGCTTCAGCGACCGCACCTCCTCGCGGAGTGCATCGAGCCGGGCCCGCTTGGCCTCGGCGGTGGCCGCGCGATCGCGCGCCGCGGCCAGGGTCCGTGCGGCGGCCTCCCCCGCCTCGACGGCGGCACCGAGGCGGACGAACTCGGCCCGGAGCGCGTCCCGCTTCGCGACCACCTCGTCTCGCTCCGCCGTCACTGACCGGACGACCTCAGCGTTCTCGCAGAGCTCGGCGTCGTAGCCGGCGAGAACCTCAGCGCGATGGGCCTCGGTAAGCTCCGTTCCACACGTCGGGCACGCGTCGTCGTCCGACGTCTCCAGCTTCCGCCGCCGCGCGTCGACCCGCTGGCGGTCCGCAGCGAGCGCCTGGAGCCGACCGTCGAGGGCACCGACATGTCGCGAGGCCTCCGTGCCCTCGGTCTGCAGCGCCTCCCGACGCTCGGCCGCGGCGCGCCCGTCACGAATCGTCGCCTCCAGCGCTTCCGTGTCGACGGCGTCCGAAGCCTTGACCTCCTCCGCGAGACGCTTCCCCTCCTCCACGATCCGGGCGAGCGATCCTTCGAGCGCCCCCTTGTCGGCCGCCAGTTGCTTGTCGATGGCCTCGATCCGCCGCTCGATCGACTGGCGACGGGTCGCGGTGGCGTCGAGTTGTTGAAGGCGCTCGGCGGCGGCGACCGCCGCAGCGTGGGCCGCCTCCGCTTCGGCCTGCCCCTTCAGCGCCTCCCGGTCGGCCTCGATCTGTCGCTCGAGCGACGCGAGAGCGCTCTCCAGGGCGACGATCTCGGCCCGCGCCTCGGCCGTCCGCTGCTGCATCTCGAGACGGAGCGCATGGCGCTGGCCATCGATCCCGCGGAACAGGCCGGCCTTCTCGTCGAGCTCCGCCCGCTGCGTGCGGAGCGCCTCGTAGCGCTCGTGGTCGGCCTCGATCTGCTCGGCCTGCGCGAGGAGCGCATCGGCAGACTCGATCTTGCCCGCGAGAGCCGCGTCATCGGCATCCAGCTTCCGACGCCGGGCTTCCAGGTCGGCGAGCGCCGAGGTCAACGACTCCGCCTCACGGGCGGCGGCATCGAGCGCGCTCAGACGGGACGCCGCCTCTGCGACCCGCGCCGCGGCTCGGTCCAGGTCGGCTTTGCCCGACGCGACGGCGTCGCCGACGGCGGCCTTCTCGGCCTCCCACTCGCCGACCGGTTCGAGCGCGGCGTCGAGGCGGCCGACCTCGGCCTCGAGGGCCGTCGCCCGCTCGCGGAGCCGGCTCCACCGCTGCCCGGCCTTCGACGCCATCGCCTCGTACCGGCCGAGGGCGAGGATCTTGCCGAGGATCTCCTTCCGTTCGCCGGGCTTCTTCTTGGTGAACTCGTCGCTGCGCCCCTGGAGCAGGAACGTCGAGTTGATGAACGTCTCGTAGTCGATCCCGACCCGCTCGTCGATCACGGCCTGCGTCGCGCGGATCGACTCGGCCGTCAGCGCCCGCCAGTCGTCGCCGTCGCGGACCTGGAATTCGAGCCCCGGCTTCGACGTCTTCCCACTCGCCGACTGCATGTAGCTCCGCAGGATGCGGTGGTCGACGGCACCGATCCGGAACGTGAAGTCGACCTCCATCGCCCGCGTGCCGATGCGGAGGAGCTCCTCGTCGGGCTTCCGGGACTCGCCCGACTTGCGGGCCTCGCCCCAGACCGCCCACGTCATGGCGTCGAGGAGCGCGCTCTTCCCCTGCCCATTCCCTCCGGACAGGCACGCGACGTGGATCCCCTCGAGGTCGAGGACGGGCGCGCTCTCGCCGTACGAGAGGAAGTTGGAGAGCCGGAGCTGGAGGGGGATCATGGGATTGCAATAACAGCCGTCAAGCTAGCGCGAGGGAGCGTCGGCCCCGTGTCAGGGGCCTCGAGCGTGCCGCCCCTCAGCCGATCGGTCCAGACCGTCTACTCCAATGGCTCCTCGCCCGTCACGGACTCCGGCTCCCCCACCTGCCACGAGTTGAACTTGTCCACGAGCGCCTCCTGCAATCCCGGCGTGACCGTCCGGGCGATCGACCAGACCTCCGGGGCGAGCGCCTCGACCGGTTCGTACAGGACGGATCCGTCCCGGGTCTCGGCGTCGATCAAGAGCGGACCGGAGCCAGGCAGTGGCGAAAACGAGGTGGTAATCAGCAACACGCTCAGCCCGAACGCCGACCGGAGCGCCCCGAGGCCGCCGCCCGCGAGCGTGTCGACCCCGCCGAGCTTGACGGCCTTGAGGGTCTTGCGGAGCGCGTGGGCGATCGCCATCAGTCCCCCCAGCACGGCCCCGAGCACGACAACGAAACCGACGACCGGCGCGACCCGGGGGCTGACGCCGAGGCTGGCGACCACGAAGTCGCCCACGGGTCCCATCAGCGCCGTCGCGACGAGGAAGCCGACCAGCCACCCGGCCGTCCCGACGACCTGAAGGAGCGCGCCGGTCCGGAGACCGCGCCACAGGCCGAACGCGATGACGACCGCGAGGAACCCGTCGAGACCGTTCACCCGCCGCTCAGGAGCTCGCGGACCACGGCCTGCACGCGCGAGCCCTCGGCGACGCCCTTGAGCACGCTCATCGCCTCCCCCATCACGCGGCCCATGTCCTTCATGGACGACGCCCCGGTCCGCTGGACGATCGCGTGGATGGTCCGGTGGATGTCCTCGTCCGACGCCTGGGCCGGCAGGTACTGCTCGATGTAGCCGAGTTCGGCGGCCTCGCGCTCGGCGAGGTCGTCGCGCCCGGCCTCCTGGTACTGGGCGATCGAGTCGCGCCGCTGCTTCGCCTGCTTCGCGACGACGGCCACGACGGCGTCCTCATCGAGCGGGCCGCCGCCCGACTTCTCCTTTTCGGTGATGGCGGCGCGGACCATGCGGATGGCGGACAGGCGGACGGTGTCCTTCTGCCGCATGGCGTCCTTCTGGTCACGGGCGAGGGTCTCTTTGAGCATGTCGGAGGCTGCGTTCGGGAGGGAGAGGGTACGCACGCGCACGACCTGCCATGGGCTCCCGGACGCGTGCGTCCCGTCGATCGGCTCCGCCCGCCTCGCCGTCGAGGCCGGGCGGGCCGGTGTCCGAGCGAGGCGACCGGGCAGGCGCTAGCGGAGGACGAACCGGAGCGCGAGCGCGCCGATCCCCACCTGCATCGCGCCCAGCGCGACCGCCGAGTACCGGTCCAGCCGGAGCGCCTCCGACCGGAGCGCCTCGTCCCCGAAGTCGGCAGTGCCCTCGGTCCGGTAGCGGTCGTCGACGGCGTCCGCGCGGAACTTGTAGTGGACGGCGACCGCGCCCGCCGCCAGCGAGGCGGCGCCGATGCCGAAGTCGACGAGCGTCCGCCGGAGCGTCGAGCGTTGGGTCGGGAGGAGCGCGGCCTCGGGGACGGTGTCGTCGCCGAGCGGGAGCACGAGCGTGACCGCCTGGGCATCCGGTTCGACGGTCTGGCGCACGGACTCGTAGCCGTCGAGCGACGCCACGAGGACGATGGGGGCCGCGCCGTCGGTCTCGAGCGTGAGCGGGGAAACCCCGAGCGTGTCCCGCCCGCTGGCGGTCTCCCGGACGACCACGGCACGGATCGGCAGCGTCTCGACGCGAAGCCGGAGCGGCAGCGCGAGTGCGACCGTCACGGAGTCGCCGTCGGCCAGCGTCACGGCCCGCTCTGCGCGGCGCGGATTCCACGCATCCAGGTCGTCGACGAGGGCGACGACCCGCTCGCCCGGCGCGACGCCGATCCAGGCCCCCGCCTCCCCCTCGCGCTGGCCGTCGACGACGACCTCCCCCTCGGGGGCGTCGACGCGGACGTGCGCCGTCTGTGCGGCGACCGGCACCGCGAGGACGAGCGCGAGCAGAACGGCGAGCCGGCTCACGGGGCCGTGTGGAAGGCGACCACGTGCCGCGGCTCCACGAGCGCGACGAGGAGCCCGCCTCCCACCGCCAGCGCGCTCTTGACGCGCCCCCGGAGCTCGGTCGACCACTCCTCCCCCCCCGTTGCTCCGTCGATGACGACGAGCCGCTTGTCGAGTGTCCCGACCGCGACGCGATCGCCGATCCACACGGGCGCGGCGGTGACGCTCCCCTCGCCGCGGTACCGCCACTGCTCGGCACCGGTCGCGACGTCGATCCCCCGCACGGTCCCGTCGCTGAAGCCGACCGCGAGGACGTCGCCCCCGATGGCCGCCGTCGACACGCGGAGGGCCTGCTCATCCTGAATCGACCACACGGCACTCCCGGTCTCCGCGTCGAGGCGGACCACGCCGCCGCGCGTCGTGGAGACGTAGACGGCGCCGTCGGCGACGGCGGGCGCCGCATACACGGGTCCGCCCGCCTCGGCGCGCCAGCGCTCCGTCCCGGTGGCGCCGTCGATTCGGACGACGCGGCCCCGGTCATCGGCCACGAGCACGTCGCCACCGAGGCGGACCGGGGCGGACTGATACTGGGCCGTCCCCGAGGTCGGGCGCTCCCACGCGACGGCGCCGTCATCGGCCGTCAGCGCGACGACGCGACCGTCGAGCGTCGTCAGAACCACGGTCGACTCCAGGCGGACCACGCCGCCCTGGATCCCACCGTCGAGCCACCGCCAGACGCGGCGTCCGCGGCGCACGTCGTAGGCGACCACGCCGCCGTCCTGCTCCGCCGTGGGCACGTAGATCGTCTCACCGTCGGGGGAGACCGCCAGTTGCCCCTCGACGCTGTCGCCAAACTCCCCCGTCCCCTCGATCCGTCCCGACTCCCGGTCGATGACCACGACCTCGCCATTCCGTGTCCCGACGACCACGTACCGATCGGTCACCTGCGCGGGCGACGGACCGAACGCGCCGTCGGCGTCCCGTTCCCAGAGTAGGTCGAGCGGGAGCGTGGGCGCCGTCGCGTTCGGGTCGCCGAGCGTCTCGCCGAGTTGGATCGTCGAGCACCCCGCGAGCGCGACCAGGAGCAGGAGGGCGACCGGGCGCATCAGAAGTCGTAGCCGAAGAAGAACTGCCCGAACGGCGTCCGCTCCGACCAGTCGAAGCCGTCGGTGAAGCGGTAGCCCACGTCGTAGCGGAGCACGATCGCACCGAGGAGGCTTGTCCGTACGCCGACTCCGACCGAGCCCTTCGTCGTGCCGACGAGGAGTTCCTCGTCCGGGCCGAGGAGCGAGTAGTCGGGGTCCCGGAAGACGTCGTTGTAGCCGTCGGTCCAGTTGTGCGCCGCGTCGACGAAGGCCGCGCCCCGGAGGCCGGCGATGATCGGGAAGAGCGGCGGCCGGCGCAGGATCGGGAAGCGGAGCTCGTGGGTCGTGAACCACATCTTCGAGCCGCGGACGCGCAGGAACGGGAAGCCGCGCAGCGACCACGACCCGCCGAGCAGGTTGAGACGCGCCCGGCGCCCCACGTTCGCTCGGACGAGCCCCCACGACGCGAACGTCACCTCGTCCGAGATCCGGACGTAATTGCGGACGTCGGCGCCGAGCGAGTAGTAGCTCTCATTCGACAGCCAGAGGTCGGTGGTGTAGCCGACGCTGAGGTTCGCGCGGAACCCCTGGACCGGTCCCCAGGCACTGTAGAGCGCGTGGTCCTCGACGAGCGTCAGCGAATTGGACAGCGTCGCGGTGCGGAGCGTGTCGAACGACGTCCCGCCCGTCGCAGCCCGGAGCAGGCCCGTCTTCTGCCCCACCGCGAACGACGTCTCGACGTCGAACCGGCGGAAGTACGATAGCGGGTAGCTCACGAGGCCGAGCACCCCCACCCGCTGCTCGTACGACGGGATCCGCGAGGCCTGGTCCGGGTCGGTCCGGTCGTAGCGGGGGCCGGCGAGGCGGAAGGCGCCATACCCGACGTTGGCGCGGCGGCCGAGGTGGAGCCGCGTGACCGCCACGTTGAGCCCGTCGAGGAACGACCGGCCGCCCTGGATCGAGTTGGAGGAGTAGGCCGTGACGTAGATCCGCTCGTTGCCGAGCATGTCGGAGAACGCGATCGTCGCGCCGCCGGCCTGCGCGCTGGCCGTCGTCGTCGTGGCGAAGCCGCCCTGGGCGATGTCGAGCTGGTAGCTCGTCGAGTACGGCTCGCCGGGGTCGCCCTCGACGTCGTAGCGGGCGTAGTCCCAGGGCGCGGCGATCGGCGCCGTGCCGCCCTCCACGATCTGCTCCGGCGCCGCTGCGAGCGAGTCGAGGTCCAGGGCGCGGACCGTGAACCGGAAGTCCTCGAACGCCGCGAACACGAGCGCGTCCTCGCCAGCCCAGTAGGGGTCGAACGCGGCGCTGGCGAACCGCGTGAGCTGGCGGAGCTCGACGCCGGGCTCGTCCGCCTCGGGAGGGCCGCCGAGGTCGTCGGGGTCGGCGCCGCCGGGGACGGCCGGGGGCGCCGGCCGGTCGTCGGCGAGGAGGCGGGGCGTGCCGAGGTCGGCGAGCCAGAGGTCCTGGGCGCTGTACTTGCCGTCGGCCTCGCGGCGCGCGCTGGCGAAGGCGAGGCGCCGGCCGTCGGGGCTCCACCGCGGCGAGAGGTCGACCTGCGGGCCGGCCGTGACGTGCCGGATGGCGCCCGTCTCGAGGTCGAACGTGAACAGGTTCTGCGCGCCCTCCCGCCCCCACGCGGTCCGGTCCGACGAGAACGCGACCGTCCGCCCGTCCGGGCTGAGGTCCGGGCCGCTGTCGTTGTAGACGTCGTTCGTGAGCTGGCGGAGCGCGCCCACGTCGCGGTCGTAGAGGTAGAGATCCGCCTGCCCGCCGCGGTCGATGCCCGAGAACACGACGCGCCGCCCGCCCTCGCTCACGGTCGGCGAGTAGATCGCCACCAGCTCGTCGAAGCCGAGCATCGCCAGCCGCTCGTCCGTCTTCAGGTCCACGAGGTGGACCACGTCGGTCGCGCCCCGCTTCGACACCACGGCGAGGACGCCGTCCTCGCTCACGTCGAGGCGGCTCTCGAACAGGTGGAACGCCTCGAAGTCGAGCGTCCGCCCGGCCCGGAGCACCGTGCGCGGCTCCCCGGTCGGCTCGAGGTCGTCGTCGACGCGTTGGGCGAGCACGGCCGAGTAGCTCCCGCGGTTCGAGTAGAACAGTACCTCGCGGACGCCGTCGGGCCGCACCCACGAAATCGGCTTCGCGTTGAACCCGCGCGCGCCGATGGGCTCCGTCGTGAGCGACGCCACGTCGGCGCCGACGAGCTTCGGCGTGTACTGCGCGCGGATCCACGCCTCCCACCGATCGGAGACGGCGTAGCCGTCCTCCCCGAGGACGACCTCGATGACGTGGTCGAAATCCGTGCTCCGCCACGTCTCATCGATCAGGTCGAGCAGGCGCTCTTCCCCGTAGGTCTCGGCCACGAATCGGCAGAACGCCTCACCCTCCTTGTACATCACGTACGAGCCCGAAATCCGGTCCATGTCGTGGAGCGGCACGAAGAAGTTCGAGGCGACGGCGTCGCGCAGGATCATCTCGTGCTGGAAGTCGGGCTCGCCGCTCCAGTACTCCGCGAGGCCCTCCGTGAACCACAGCGGCAGGAACTGGTCGGTCGGCCGGCGGTGGTCGCGGAGGACGCGAGACAGCTTGTTGTAGGTGAACACGTGGACCAGCTCGTGGCGGATCACGCGCTGGAACCGCCCGAGGTCGCCGTCGGCCGGGATCACGACGCGGCCCTTGAGGAACTCAAAGAAGCCGCCGACGCCGTCGGGGATGAACCCGGGCGTGACGTTCGTCTGCTTGAAGTGGAGGTTCGAGGCGTAGAAGATGAGCGGGACGCGGTGCGTCAGCGAGAGGTCGAAGCGCGTCTCGAGCACCTCGTACCAGTCCTCCGCCGTCTCGGCGCCGATCGCCGCGAGGTCCTCCGCCTCGGGGTAGTAGTAGACGTCGAAGTGCTCGGTCTCGAGCACGTGCCAGTCGAATCCGTCGTACTGGATCTTATTCCGCCCGAACGCCTGCGCCTGCGCGGACGGCGCCAGCGCTGCCGCCAGCCCGACGAGGGCGGCGGCCGCGCAGAGGAGTCGGAGTCCGCCCGGAAGGTGTCGTGTCATGGTGGGGTGCCGCGCCTGCGGCCCCGCACGCTAGGCACGCGGGCGGGCGCGCGCAAGGGCAGATCGCCCGACCTGGCCGTCGGACAGGCTCTGGTTGTACCCCCAGCCATCGCGGTGCCCGGCGAGCCCCGACCGCCGCGGACGCCGAACAGAACGGGCTTCAGAGCGCGCACCACTCCCGATCGCAGCGGTCTCCGGGGACCGGCCGCGCCTCAGCGGCGGTAACCATGGGCCCGACGGCGAGCAGACCGAGGCGGTCTCTGTCGACGTGAAGGAGTCACCGAGTCGATCGGCATCTCGCGTCGGGCCAGGCTCGCTCGCGCGTCCCTACGCCAGCTGCTTCTTCAGGGACTGGATCGTCTCGACCGGCGTGGGGTCGACGCCCTTGAGCATCGCGAGCCAGAACGAGGCCGCGTCGCCGAGCTGGACGAGGCCGAGCGCGCGGTCGAGGCGGGAGTCCCCGCCGGACGCGATCTCGAGCCAGCCGCCGATCCGGGGCTCGATCAGCTCTCGGGTGGCGGCGAACCGCTTGAGCACCTGGGCGTGGTCGTCCTCGTCCTTCAGCGCGACGACCCGCATCCGCGAGAGGATCTCTTCCGGGCCGGACTCGAACCCCATGATTTCGTTGTGGTCGAGTTCAGGGAGCACGTTGCCGACGGCCGGGTGCTTCGCGTTCTCGTGGATCTGTGTCCGCCACCGGAGCCCGACCGGCTCCAGCAGCCCCGTGCCGGTGTAGACCACGGGCAGCGCCCCGTCGAACGCCGCGGCGAGCGCGCGGGCCGGGTTCGACGCGTCGTCCTCGTCGTGGCGCGTGGCCCGCTGGCGGGCCGCGAGGAGCGCAGTCGCCATCTCGGCGTCGGAGAGCTCCGCCAGCCCGAGCGTCTGCGCGAGGCGGAGCACGACGCCGAGCGAGAAGCCGAGCGCCGCGCGCGGCTGGAGGCCGCCCGGGATGAGGACGTGGTCGAGGCCGTCCGCCTCGGCGATTCCCTGGAGGGTCCCGCCGGACGTGATCGCGAGGCGGCGGGCGCCCCGCGCTCTGGCGTCGGCGAACGCGGCGAGCGTCTCCTCCGTCCCGCCCGAGTAGCTGGAGGCGATCACGAGCGTCCGCTCCCCCACCCAGCCCGGCAGCGCGTAGCCCCGGTTGACCACGAACGGGAGCGGCGACGTCGGCTCGACGATGCCACGCACGAGGTCACCGCCGATGGCGGAGCCGCCCATCCCGCACAGGACGATCCCGTCGAGGTCCGACGGGTCGAGCTCGAAGTCGTCGGCGGCGCCGCCGCGGCGCCAGCCCTCGGCGAGGTGCTCGGGGAAGGCGCGGACGGCGCCGCGCATGTCGCCGGGGTCGAGATCGGCGTCGTAGAGGGTGTCGGCCATCAGGCGGTGTGGGATCGGGGGTGGGTCAGTCGGCCGGTTCGTCGGCCATCCGGTCGGCGATGCGACGGGCGAGGCCGCCGTCGGGCTCGTCGAGGCCGAGGAGCTCGGCGAGGTCCTGGTTGTGGCAGGCGAGGAAGTAGTCGAGCAGGCGGCGGACCGCATCGGCGTCGGGCTGGCGGAGCGCGCGGCGCGCGAGGTCCTCCGCCTCGTCCATCGTGAACGCCCGAACGACGCGCTTGACGAGCGTGAGGTAGGCCGGCGACGCGCTGAGCGTGTCGACGCCGAGGCCGACGAGGAGCGGCGTCACGCGCGGATCCGCGGCGACCTCGCCGCACACGGAGACCGGGATGCCCGCCACCTTCGCCGCCTCGATCGTCTGCGCGATGAGGCCGAGCACGGCCGGGTGGAGCTCGCGGTAGAGGTCTGCGACGAGGTCGTTGCCGCGGTCGACCGCGAGCGTGAACTGTGTCAGGTCGTTCGTCCCGATCGAAAAGAAATCGACGTTGCGGGCGAACAGGCCTGCCTGGAGGGCCACGGACGGGACCTCGACCATGATGCCGATCGGAATGTCGGGCCGGTGCGGCAGGCCCTCGTCTCCTAGCTCGGCGCAGACGGCGCGGAACGCGCGGCGGAACGCGCGGACCTCCTCGATGCCGGACACCATCGGCAGGAGCACCTTGGGCGGGGCGTCATCGGGCGCGGCGGACGCGGCCCGGAGGACCGCCCGGAGCTGGGGCCGGAGGAGGTCGGGCTTGTCGAGCAGGATCCGCAGGCCTCGCCAGCCGAGAAACGGGTTCGCCTCGCGGCGGGACATCGGGAGCACCTTGTCGCCGCCGAGGTCGAGGAGACGGAACGTCACGGGGTGCGGCGCGGCGGCCACGACGGCGTCACGATACACCTCGTACTGCTGGTCCTCGTCGAGCGCGCGGCCCTGCGTGAGGAACAGCATCTCGGTCCGGAACAGCCCGACGCCCTCGGCGCCGTACTCGTGGAGAAGCGGGAATTCCTCCCGGAACTCGACGTTGGCCTGGAGCCCGACGGCGTGCCCGTCGCGGGTCTCCGACGGCGCCTCGCGCAGCGCGTCGCGGTCGGCCGTGATGACGTCGAACCGGGCCGCTTTGAGCTCGGCCCGCTCCAGCGTCTCGGCGCTCGGGTTGACGATGACCCGACCCGAGAACCCGTCGACGACCAGCATGTCGTCGGGCTGGACGTGCTCGGCGAGCCCGTGAAGGCTCACGACCGCCGGCACGCCGAGCGCGCGGGCCATGATCGAGACGTGGCTCGTCGGCCCGCCGAAGTCGAGGACGACGCCGAGCACGCCCCGACGGCTGAACAGGAGGACGTCGGCCGCGGTCAGGTTCTCGGCCACGACCACCCGGTTCGGGTCGATCCTCGAGACCGCCCTCCCCTGCTGGAGGTTGCGGAGGACGCGGTTCTGGACGTCGAGAAAGTCGGCCGCACGCTCGCGGAGGGCCGCGTTCGGGCTGCCCTCCAGCCGGCGCCGGTGTTCTTGCAGCACGGTCTG